>JAYUVG010000256.1:0-9041 GCA_043754255.1 Polaromonas sp.
TTGAAGAGCCTGCCCCGGACTTGATCCGGGGGGATCCATATCCCCTGCGGTACTTGCAACAGTGCGGGTTCATGGATTGCGGGTCAAGCCCGCAATGACATGTAAAGGAGCTGAGTAGTTACGTTTCTACTGAATAAAAAGGGCTGTAGCCGAAGTAAATAGCGCGCAAGCAGCTATTAACTTTGTAGCATTTGATTGCTCGGCAGAAACATCAAAAATCCGTCATTCCCGCGTAGGCGGGAATCCAGTCCGGATTTTGAACTGCAAACAAAGGTCACCACCGATCTGGATCCCCGCTTTCGCCGGATGACAGTGGTTTGGGATTTAACTATTTCATTTAATGATCAAATAGTGCTGTAGCCTACGTAAATAAAACGCAAGCAGCTATTATATTTGTAGCAACCGCTGCTTTTCAGTTTTGCGTTGAAATGCAGGTATGCGCCGGTGCGGGGTGCTTGGCTCTTGCTTGACCATGATTTGCTGGCGCTGGTTGGCACTCGCTGCCAGGGTGGTGATGAACTGCGCTTCAGGCAGGTTGCGCCAGTAGCGGCGCGGCATTTCTTTTTGCATGGCCTTCATTTTCAAACGGGCCGGGTTAAAGATGCTCTGGTAATACGTCAGCCACAGCGCCTCGCCTGCATCGGGCGGCGGTGCGTCGCTTTTTTGCGCACCGGGGCTAAAGCGCAGAATGGCGCCGTCCCAGGCCATGCAGCGTTCGGGCGTCAAGATAGCCCAGCGCATTTGCGTGAAGCGTCGGGCAAAAAATGGCGCTATGGCTTCGACAATGTGGTGCTCAGGCTCAAACCAGGCCACATGCAGCGGGCCATCGATTGGGCGGGCTTTAAATGTCTCGTCAGCGACCGTTCTGAAACGCACAAACGCTTTCATCTTGTGCATGTCACGCCGCACAGCTTTTGCCATGTGCTGGGCCGTCAGCATGTCGGCGTCCAGTGGGTCGTGCCTTAAGCCGGGCTCATGCGCCATGCGCCAGAGCAGCCGGTACAGCAGCTCAAAGCGGGCCGTGTCGCTGTGCAAAATGACGGCGCTACACAGCTCTAAAAACTCTGGTGACACATGCATAACAGCTGCGCTGGAAGGCTCTTGCGCAGGTTCTGGCGACGGTTGCAACGGCTGTGTTTGCAGCTTTTGCGCCTTGCCAGCTTTTTGCGCCATCACACCTGAGCTGTGCCAGGCAACTTGCTCGGGCCGTGTGCCATTTGCCAGCAACTGTCTGGCAGCCTGCCGAAAGCCTGGCAGATCCGTCGGCCCAGCCAGTGTGATTTGAAGGCAATCGTCTGCAAAAAGATCATTCATGGCGGGCCTTTCAAAACAGTGCGTGTTGCTCTAGCGCGGGGCTGGCAAGTTGCAGCATGTGCGCGGGCAAACTGGCAGCGTCCAGCGTTTTGCCAGGCTGGTGGTTGGGCAGCAGCACAAAGGGCATAACTTTTTTAAGCGGCACATGCAGGCGCTGCAAGTCGTCCAGGCGCACTTGCCGCACCCGGCGCGCTTGC
Source organism: Polaromonas sp. (assembly GCA_043754255.1). GTDB lineage: Bacteria > Pseudomonadota > Gammaproteobacteria > Burkholderiales > Burkholderiaceae_C > Polaromonas. Next base: position 1,512 of record JAYUVG010000256.1, read on the forward strand.
AAAATGCGCTTGACCGACTGCACACCCAAGCCGGGGATGCGAAGCAGCATGCCTTTGGGTGCAGTGTTGATATTGACCGGAAACTGTGCACGGTTGGCCAGTGCCCAGGCCAGCTTGGGGTCAATGTCCAGCGACAGCATGCCGCCGGGATTGGCGTCATCAACAGGCACGATCTCATCGTGCGCAAAGCCGTAAAAACGAATCAGCCAGTCGGCCTGATACAGCCGGTGCTCCCGCATCAACGGCGGCTGGATCAGCGGTAAATGCCGGGACGCATCGGGAATCGGGCTGAACGCCGAGTAATACACGCGCCGCATTTTGTAGTCGCTGTACAGCGCGGCGCTGGCACTCAAAATGGTGCGGTCGTTGGCTGCATCTGCCCCGACGATCATTTGCGTGCTTTGCCCGCCAGGGGCAAAGTGCGGTGCGGCTGCCCGGCCGAGTTTGCGTGAGCGCGGCATGGAAATAATGCTGCTTTTGCCTTGATCCTGAACAGCCCCCTTGGCATCATCAATATGCCCACGCAACCGACCCATCATCTGCCGGATGGCAGAGCCGTTTTTTTCAGGCGCCAACGCGGCCAGGCCTTCCTGGGTGGGCAGCTCGATATTGATGCTCAGGCGGTCGGCGTACAAGCCCGCTTGCGCCAGCAGTTCGGGTGATGCATCAGGAATGGTTTTCAGGTGAATGTAGCCCCGAAAGTCATGGTCTTGCCGCAGGCAGCGTGCCACTTCTACCACCTGCTCCATCGTGTAGTCCGGGCTTTGAATGATGCCGCTGGACAAAAACAGGCCCTCAATGCAATTGCGGCGGTAAAAGTCCAGCGTTAAATCGACCACTTCGCGGACGCTGAAGCGGGCACGCGGCACGTTGCTCGACACGCGGTTCACGCAGTACAGGCAGTCGTAGGTGCAGAAGTTGGTCAGCAATATTTTGAGCAGCGAGATGCAGCGGCCATCGGGCGTGTAGCTGTGGCAAATGCCCGATGCTTCGGTTGACCCTATGCCCTTGCCGCCCACAGAATTGCGTTTGGCTGTGCCACTGGACGAGCACGAGGCGTCGTATTTGGCTGCATCGGCAAGGATGGCCAGCTTTTGCTGAACCGAAACCTTCGGGACGGCATGAGTTTGAGTGGACAGTGATGTTGAAGACAGATTAAACACTGTATTAATATACAGTGTTTTGCGATTCCGCGCTAAATTTCAATAACAGCCGCAAGGGGAGCATGGTCTGACAGGTGCGACCATGGTTTGTGCGGCAACACAACCGGGTGGTGGCCGATGGCATTGCGCACGTAAATGCGGTCCAGACGAAGCAGCGGCTTGCGCGCAGGGAAAGTACGGGCTGGCTGGCCATGGGCTTGCACAAACACCTCATGCAGGCCCGCACCAAGTGCCAGCTGGTCTTTGGCCCGGTGCCGCCAGTCGTTAAAGTCGCCGGCTACCACCAGCGGCGCTTGCGGCGCAATATTGGCGGCGATCAGCTTGCAAAGCCGTTCCATTTGCTGGGTGCGGTGGGTTTCGGTCAGGCTTAGATGCACGCAGATGGCATGCAGGTTAACGTCCCGGCCCGAGGGGTGAGCAATCGCCAGCTCGCAATGCAGCAAGCCGCGCCGTTCGGGCCCGCTGATTGACACGTCATGGTTTTCAAACCGCACAATCGGGAACTTGGACATCACCGCATTGCCGTGGTCGCCCTTGTCATACACCGCGTTGCGGCCATAGGCAAAGTCCGGCCAGATGCTGTCGGCCAAAAACTCGTAATGCGGCGTGTCAGGGTAGTTGTCAAAGCTGCCCGCATGGTGCGTGTGGCTGCCCGTGACCTCCTGCAAAAACACCACATCAGCGCCAATTTTGCGCACCGCCTCGCGCAGTTCCGGCAAAATAAATTTGCGGTTGAAAAATGTAAAGCCCTTGTGAATGTTGACAGTCAACACCTTGATGGAGAGCGATTTGGCTGCGGTGGCCAGTGCAATATCTGCCTGTGTCTGGACGTCTGCATCAGTGAGTGGAACAAGCGGCTCGGCCTTTAACTTTTTGACTTTGGCTTTGGTGTCCAGCGATTCGAAAGGTGTCATGAATTAGATAAATGTTGCAGCAATGCATTGTGATGCGGTTGCCTGGTGACAGGTTGTAAGACAGAAGGCTCTTGCTGACGCAAAAGATTTACCACACTGCCCCAAAATTCAGCCGCAGGTCTGCAATCTGCGCCTCAGTCAGTGGCGCTATGCTACGTTGAAGGCAGGCCAGCCGGGCGGTTTCCTCCAGTTCTTCCAGCACCGCCATCGCTTCAAACGGGCCTCCAGCCCACACATTGGGGCCGAGACGTGGCAGCATGACTGCACGAATCGGCGTGCCGAGTTCGCCATATCGGGTGATGGTGTCGGCCACCTCAAGCGCCGCTGCCGGATCGCCGGGGCGGTGGTAGCCAATCACCGGTACATGGCCCACCTTCATCACAAAGTAGGGTGTCAGCGCTCCTAATAATTCCTGTTCTGCTGCATCTTGTCCTGCTGCATTCAAAGTCAAGGCCACGCAATGCGTGCTGTGGGTGTGAACAATGCTGCTGCATGCTGCATTAAATGGTGCTGTAGCCGCGTAAATACGGGCGTGCAGTGCTATGGTTTTGCTAGGGACGTCGCCGCTGATGTGGCGCGCGTGGCTGTCCAGTCTGGCCAGGCGGGCGGGGTCTAAAAAGCCCATACAGGCATCTGTGGGCGTGATGAGAAAACCGCCCTCCAGCCTGACGCTGATATTGCCCGCCGTCGCGTGCACATAGCCCCGGTCAAACAGGCTTTTGCCGACACGGCAAATGTCTTCACGCGCCTGGGATTCTTTTGACAAACTCATGCCAGCATCTTAAAAGCATCGGTAAAAAAATCATTGCCGCCGAAGTTGCCCGACTTCAAAGATATATGGATTCCATTGGCATGACACCACGGAACGCCCGGCGCAATCTGTGGACCGATCTGCATCTGCGTGATGCCAAGCGCCTGCACGCAAGCACCCGACGTTTCGCCTCCCGCCACAATCAGTTGCCGCACGCCCAGCGCCACCAGCCCTTTGGCAATGGCAGCCAGAGTGTGTTCAACCAGCGCGCCTGCTTTTTCGACTCCGAGCTGGCTTTGTACCGTTTGAATCGCTGCACTGTCAGCGGTTGAATACACCAGCACCGGGCCGGCTTTTAACAGCGGCGCAGCCCAGGCCAGCGCTTGTGAAACCACATCCATGCCGCTGGCAATCTGCAGCGGATCAATCGCCAGTGCAGGCAAACCGGTATTGATAAAAAACAGCACCTGTGCATTGGTGGCCAGCGAGCAGCTGCCTGACACCACAGCCTGCAAACCAGTGGCTTTCGGCAACAGGCCAGCATGTTGTGAGGGTGCAATGACAAAATTTTGCGGCAAACCGATGGCCACGCCGGAACCTGCAGTCACCAGCGCCATGCCTTTGAGTGCCGGGCCCAGCCGCATCAAATCGTCGTTGCTGATGGCATCCACAATCGCAATGCCAACGCCTGCTGCCTTTAACTCTTCAATGCGCTTCGCGATTGCTACAGAACCGTTGGCCACCACGCTGTAATCGATCAGCCCCACCGTGCGCCGGGTTTGCGCTTGCAGCACACGCACCAGATTGGCATCCAGCATCGGCGTGAGTGGGTGGTGTTGCATCCCGCTTTCATTGAGCAGCGTGTCTCCGGTAAAAAGATAACCTTTAAACACCGTGCGCTTGTTGTCCGGAAAAGCCGGCGTGGCGATGGTGAAGCGGGTGCCTAATGCATCCATCAGTGCATCAGTGACCGGGCCGATATTGCCCTGGGCTGTGCTGTCAAACGTGGAGCAATATTTGAAATAAATCTGGCTGGCTCCTTTCGATTGCAGCCAGCTAAGTGCGGCGAGCGATTGCGCTACTGCGTCTTGCGGCGCGATAGTGCGGGACTTGAGTGCCACAACCACGGCATCCACCTCCACATTCACATCCATGTTAGAAACAGACGTTGGCACACCGATGGCAAGCAGCACGCGCATGCCAGTACGCACCAGGTTGTTGGCCAGGTCACTAGCCCCGGTAAAGTCGTCGGCAATACAGCCTAATAAAATTTTGCCCATGGCTTGATGATGCCTGATAAGCCTGCGCACCCCGCAAAGTATGGGCGTGGCAATTGTCCGGCGTCTCGCCAGTTATTTGGGCCGCGGCTTTTTCAGTGTTGCGTCCGGTTGCACCAGATTGCCTGCCCGCAATGCCTTGACAGCATTGGCCACGCTGCTGGCCACATTGCGCACCTCTGCCTGTACATCTTCGTCGGCGTCCAGCGTGTCATGGCTGGTGGCGTAGGGCTCGTAGTAACCGATGAAACGATCCAGCTTGGCCTGCGTCCCGGCATCTATCAGCCCCATCCAGTCGAGCCAGTCGCACAAAGCTCGGCGAGCGCCTTCAATGCCAGCCACATCGCCATGCACCACCACACCGTAGGCACGGCCGCTCAAATGTTTGGGGTAGTCCCAGCCTTTCAATTCAAGTGCTTTCGCTTCCACAGCTTTTTTGCCATGCGTGGTGGTCGGGTCCGGGTTGCCGCCATCGGCGCACACCAGCCGGTCAATCATCAGCTTGAGCGGGCTGGGCGCCTGGTACCAGTACACCGGCGTCAAAATAATGACGCCATGCGCCGCTGTCCAGCGCTCGTAAATTTCAGCCATCCAGTCACTGGTTTGCCCCTGCGCATGGTTGGGGTAGCAACTGCACGGCCAGTGGCACAGCGGCATGGCGGTTGACACGCAGCCTTTGCAAGGGTGAATGAACAAGCGATAACTGGACGTGAGCAGGCTTAAATCGAGCACATCCACTTCAACGCCAGCTTGTTCCAGTGTTTCCTTTGCAAGGTTGGTCAAGCGCCAGGTTTTGGAAATTTCGCCGGGGCAAGAGCCGTCATTGCGGGCTGAACCGCACACCAGCAGTACGCGTGACGCAGTTGTTTTTTGTCCCCATTGGAGTTGAGCTGCTTCCAGCCGCTTTTTGGTGCTTAGCCACTCGGTTGACAGGTCGTAGTCAGGGTCTGCATAACCCGCGCCTGCTTTGGTTGTTTTGGGGGCTTTGCGGCCTTCCTGGTAAGCCTCCCAGGCAACAGCCTCCAGCCGCGCAAGCGCCGGGTCTTCAGCCCGATAAGCCGGATCCATGAACGACTGCATAAACCGTTCATGGAAGTCCTCTCTGGGTAATGGGGGTGGAGCCTGGCCTTCGCGTACGGTGGGGGTTGTAGTCATCGCGCCAGTCTAATGAATGTGCATACCAGCGCGGTCAACAAGGCGCGCCGTCTTACGCAGTGTCGAGCCATGTTTAAACTACGTATTTCAAATTCTATTTATCGAGAACACCAATGAAACGATGCGTGCGACTTTTAGGTTTGTTTGCGGGCCTGGGTGCTGTAAGCCTGTCAGCACATGCAGCCGGTGGCCACCATGCGGTTGACGACGCGGCGGTGCTTGACGCTGGCAAATGCAAGCTGGAGGGCTGGGTTGAGCGCGAAACAGGCGGTAGCCGCACATTGCTGCATCTTGGCACCGGTTGCCGGGTCGGCCCAGTGGAGTTGGGCTTGAATCTGGATCGTGAAAAGCAGTCCGGCTCTGATGCTGCCACCAGCTTTGGCCCGCAGATCAAGTGGGCCTATCCATTAAGCGAGGTGCTGAGCATCGGCGCTGTGGGATCGGTCAAATTCAACAGCCAGGCGCCGCACTACGCCAGCAGCACGCTGGTCATCCCTTTGACCTGGCGGGCCACCGAAACACTGTCGGCACACGCCAACTACGGCCGCAATTTTCTGCGCGGTGGTGTGGGCCAGCCGCGTGGCGGTGTATCGCTTGAATGGGCGCCCATCAGCAGTCTGTCGCTGGTGGCAGAACGTTTTCGTGAGGCGGCCAACAATTCGACCCGCCTGGGTGCCCGCTATGCGCTGACGCCCGATGTCAAGCTGGACATCAGCCATGCGCGCAGCCTGCACGCGGGTGGTGTCAGCTGGTGGACGGCGGGGCTGGTCTGGGAATTTGACAGGTAGCGGCTGCGGTCTGGCGGCTGTGTTTACAATGGTTTCAGCTTGTCGGGGTGCCCTGTAGAAATACTGAATAGGGGCTGAGATCACTTTGAATAAAAAGTGAGACCCGCTGAACCTGATCGGGTCTACATCAACGTAGTCCCCGCGTAGGGAACAACGCTTTTGGCTCCCGGATGCCCCTTCAATTCAAGGGCGCGGGTTCTCCAGGCAAGTGCTTTGATTGTTTGCACTTCACGGAAAGACCCGCCATGGCTAAAACCTCTCTTGCTGTTGACACCGCCAGCCTCACGAGCCGCATCACGCGCACTCCATTCCCAGGTTCGCGAAAAATTTATATTCAAGGCTCACGCCCCGATATCCGGGTGCCATTTCGAGAGGTGTCGCTGACCGATACGCTGGTGGCTGAAGGCAAGGAAACAAGGCGCGAAGCCAACCCACCGTTGCGCCTGTTTGACTCTTCAGGTATCTACACCGACCCGGATGTTGCTATTGATGTGACACGCGGCTTGCAGCCCTTGCGCGGCGCATGGATCAACGAGCGGCAAGACACTGAGGCCCTTAGCGGCATCAGCAGTGCCTACGGTCAGGAGCGCCTGAACGACCCTGCGCTTTCCGCCCTGCGCATGGCGCACGCGCCCGTGCCGCGTCGTGCCAAGCCGGGCATGAACGTATCGCAAATGCACTATGCCCGCAAAGGCATCATCACGCCCGAGATGGAATACATCGCCATTCGTGAAAACCTGGTGCGTGCGCAGCTGGCCGAGCGGCTGGCAACCGAGCGCATGCCGAAAAAAGGGCATTCATTCAACGCGTCGATTCCTGAGCAGATCACCGCTGAATTTGTGCGTGATGAAGTAGCCCGTGGCCGTGCAGTCATACCCAACAACATCAACCACCCCGAAAGCGAGCCGATGATTATTGGCCGCAATTTTTTGATCAAGGTCAACGCGAATATTGGCAATTCTGCTGTCACTTCGAGCATTGAAGAAGAAGTGGACAAGCTGGTCTGGTCGATTCGCTGGGGCGCAGACACGGTGATGGATTTGTCAACCGGTGACAACATCCATGAAACCCGTGAATGGATCATGCGCAACTCGCCGGTGCCGATTGGCACGGTGCCGATTTACCAGGCGCTGGAAAAGGTCAATGGCAAGGCGGAAGACCTGACCTGGGAGATTTTTCGCGACACGCTGATTGAACAAGCCGAGCAAGGCGTGGACTATTTCACCATTCACGCGGGTGTGCGGCTGGCCTATGTGCCGCTGACAGCGAATCGGCTGACGGGCATCGTTTCGCGTGGTGGCTCCATCATGGCAAAGTGGTGTTTGTCACATCACAAAGAGAGCTTTTTGTATGAGCACTTTGAAGACATTTGCGAGATCATGAAGCAGTACGACATCTGCTTTTCGTTAGGCGATGGGTTGCGGCCAGGCTCGATTGCCGATGCGAACGATGAAGCGCAATTTGCCGAGTTGCACACGCTGG
>JAYUVG010000257.1:0-4357 GCA_043754255.1 Polaromonas sp.
CCGTCTGAAAAAGCCACTTCCAGTATGCGCGACTGGCTGTGAACGGTAAGCGCAGTTGGGGTGGGTGAATCTGCTTGAAGTCCGGCCATGTTCAATATCCTTTTAAAAATTCACTTTGACAGTTTTGCAACCAACAATCGATTGACCTGCTCACATTGCAGAGCCAGCTGCGCCAGCTTTTCGGCATCAACGGCACGCTGCGGTGCAGCCCATACTGATGCCGGAAAGTGGCTGTCCCAATCAAACCTGGCAATCACATGCCAGTGCAAATGCGGCACGGCATTGCCCAATGCTGCCAGGTTGATTTTGGTCGGGTTTAAATGTTCGCGCAACACCTGCTCAACTGCTACTACGGCATTCATGCAGATACTGCGTTCATCAGGTGGCAAGCTTGTGAACTCGGCCACATGCGTATTCCAAACCACCCGGTAAAACGCCGGAAAGCCCATTTCTACCGCTTGAATGACGCGCAACAGATCATTCTTGAAAATCAGCAAGCCGCCATCCGACTCGCACAGCGTGCAATTTTTGATCATCACACCAAGACCCGCTCAATTCCACCATGGTTGGCTGAATCAACATAGCTTTGCAACCAGTCTTTGCCCAGGATTTGATTTGCCATTTCGACCACGATGTAGTCGGCCTCCAGCAAGCCGTTTTTCATGTCGTCCTGGTAGCGTGACAGACCTTGCAGGCAGCTGGGGCAGCTGGTCAATATTTTGACGTTTTGTTTTTCAGATACTGCGCCCGTGCCGCTTGCGGTGCTTCCCATTAACTCTCGTAACTGTGCCTCACCCTTTTGCAATTCTTCTTCTTTTCTAAAGCGCACCTGGGTCGAAATATCAGGTCGTGTCACGCCCAACGTGCCCGACTCGCCGCAGCAACGCTCGTTTTTGATCACGTTGTCGCCTAGCAGCGCTTTCACGGTTTTCATCGGCTCCTGGAGTTTCATCGGGCTGTGGCACGGGTCATGGAACAAATACCCAGCACCGTCACCATTCTCAGGCCGCAGCGTGATGCCTTTTTCAAGCAAATACTCATGAATGTCAATGATGCGGCTGCCAGGAAATATCCTGTCAAACTCATAGCCCTGCAACTGGTCATAGCAGGTACCACAGCTCACCACCACGGTTTTGATGTCCAGGTAATTCAGCGTGTTGGCGACGCGGTGAAACAGCACCCGGTTGTCAGTGATGATTTTGTCGGCCTTGTCAAACTGGCCACTGCCTTTTTGTGGATAGCCGCAGCACAAATAACCCGGCGGCAAAACTGTCTGTACACCCGCATGCCAAAGCATGGCTTGCGTTGCCAAACCAACCTGGCTGAACAGTCGCTCAGAGCCGCAGCCGGGGAAGTAAAACACCGCCTCCGTTTCAGCCGTGGTGGCTTTCGGGTTGCGAATGATCGGCACGTAGTCTTTGTCTTCAATGTCCAGCAAAGCGCGTGCCGTTTTCTTTGGCAAACCGCCGGGCATTTTCTTGTTGATGAAGTGAATGACCTGTTCTTTGATGGGCGCTTTGCCTGTGGTGGCAGGCGGCGCTGCGGTTTGTTTGCGCGCCAGCCGCTTGAACAAATTGTTGGCCAGGCGTTGGGCCTTGAAACCGACATCGACCATTGCGCTGCGCATCAGCTTGATGGTTTGCGGGTTGGTGGCGTTCAAGAAAACCATCGCCGCTGCATTGCCGGGACGGAAGGTTTTCTGGCCCATTTTGCGCAGCAGATTGCGCATGTTCATCGACACCTCGCCAAAGTCAATATCGACCGGGCACGGGCTTAAACACTTGTGACACACCGTGCAATGGTCGGCCACGTCTTCAAACTCTTGCCAGTGACGAATGGACACGCCGCGCCGGGTTTGCTCTTCGTATAAAAATGCTTCGACCAGCAACGAGGTCGCCAAAATCTTGTTGCGCGGGCTGTACAGCAGGTTGGCGCGCGGTACGTGCGTGGCGCACACGGGTTTGCATTTGCCGCAGCGCAGGCAGTCTTTGACGCTGGCAGCTATTGCGCCGATGTCGGACTGCTGCATGATGAGGGATTCGTGGCCCATCAAGCCGAAGCTTGGCGTGTAGGCGTTGGTCAGATCAGCCAAAAGAGGCTCATTTTGACTATTTTTAAGGGTGTTTTTGGCCTCTAGCCCAGGTAAAGAGCGCGCAGGCAGCTCCTTATTTCGTAGCAACTTGCCTTTGTTGAAATGCCCGTTGGGATCCACTTTGGCTTTGTAATCCGCAAACGGTTTCAACTCCGCATCAGTCAAAAACTCCAGCTTGGTGATGCCAATGCCATGCTCGCCAGAAATCACACCGTCCAGCGACCTTGCCAGCACCATGATGCGTTCAACCGCGCGCCTTGCGGTTTGCAGCATCTCGTAATCGTCGCTATTGACAGGCAGGTTGGTGTGCACGTTGCCATCGCCTGCATGCATGTGCAGCGCTGCCCACACGCGACCCTTCAGCACACGTTTGTGAATCGCCACGCATTCAGTAAATATCGGCAAGAACGCGCCGCCGGTGAAGATGGCTTGAAGCGGCGCTTTGAGCTGGGTTTTCCAGCTTGCACGCAGTGTATGGTCTTGCAATTGAGGAAACAACGATTCAATATTTTGCAGCCAGCCAGCCCACAGCGCGCGGGTCTCGGCAATGAGTGTCAGCGCCTGCGCAACGCGGCTGCCCAACATTTCGGGCGAAGGCACATCGCTTGCATCTTCAGCCTTGCCCAGCGGCAAATTGCCTTTGCCTAAAAACGCATCCAGCGCATCGCACAGCTTGATTTTGTTGGTCAGGCTCAATTCGATATTGATGCGCTCAATGCCATCGGTGTACTCAGCCATGCGCGGCAACGGGATGACCACGTCTTCGTTGATTTTGAAGGCGTTGGTGTGGCGTGAAATGGCTGCGGTTTTTTTGCGGTCTAGCCAAAACTTTTTACGTGCTTCGGGACTAATGGCAATGAAGCCTTCGCCGTTGCGCGAATTGGCTATACGCACAACTTCACTCGTTGCGCGGGCAACTGCATCTGCGTCGTCGCCTGCTATGTCGCCGATCAGCACCATCTTTGGCACGGCAGCCCTCAGGCTACCCTTAGCATCCAGGCCGCGTTTGGATTTGGTGGCGTAACCCACAGCGCGCAGATAGCGGTCGTCCAGATGCTCAAGCCCTGCCAGCAGCACCGGCGACCCAGCCGCCTCACTGCGCCTTTGCTCGGCAAACATGAAATCTTTGATTTCAACAATGCTGGGTACCGCATCTCTGGCGTTGCCAAAAAACTCCATGCATACCGTGCGGGTGTGCACCGGCATGCGGTGCACAATCCAGCGAGCGCTGGTGATCAAGCCGTCGCAGCCTTCTTTTTGAATGCCCGGCAACCCGCTTAAAAACTTGTCAGTGACGTCTTTGCCCAGGCCTTCTTTGCGAAAGCTTTTGCCCGGAATGTCCAACCGTTCAGAACGTACAAATGTTGTGCCGTCCGCTTCAAAATACTTCAGCTCAAAGCTGGCCAGTTCAATGTCGTGAATCTTGCCCAGGTTGTGATTGATGCGCGTTACTTCGAGCCACTGCGCATCAGGTGTAACCATGCGCCAGGATGCCAGATTGTCGAGCGCAGTGCCCCACAACACGGCTTTTTTGCCGCCTGCGTTCATCGCAATGTTGCCGCCTATGCACGATGCTTCTGCTGATGTGGGGTCTACCGCAAACACAAAGCCGCCGCGCTCGGCTGCGTCAGCCACGCGCTGGGTGACTACGCCGGCTTCTGTCCAGACGGTGGCAACTGGCTTGTCAAGACCGGGGAGTTGAACCATCTCAACCTCAGTCATGGCCTCCAGCTTCTCAGTGTTGATGACAGCAGACTTCCAGGTCAGTGGGATCGCACCGCCGGTGTAGCCGGTGCCGCCGCCGCGCGGCACGATGGTCAGCCCCAGATCAATGCAGCCTTTGACGAGGCCCGCCATTTCACTTTCAGTATCGGGCGTCAGCACCACAAACGGGTATTCCACCCGCCAGTCGGTTGCGTCCGTCACGTGCGACACGCGCGACAAGCCGTCAAACTTGATGTTGTCTTTTTGAGTCAGCTTGCGCAATTTGCGCTCGGTCAGGCGGCGCAGGTCGTACATTTCCTCAAACGATCGGGCAAAACGGGTGACAGCGTTCTGCGCGGCTTCCAGCAGCTCGCCAACCACCGCATCACGCTGGCTGTCCGCGCCCGGCGTGCGGCGTTTTTCAACCTCGCCAAGCCGGTGCTGCAACGCTTCAACCAGCAGCTTGCGGCGCTTGGGGTTGTCCAGCATGTCGTCTTGCAGATAAGGATTGCGCTGCACCACCCACACATCGCCCAGCACCTCGTACAACATGCGGGCAGA
>JAYUVG010000258.1:0-10412 GCA_043754255.1 Polaromonas sp.
CATCGTCGCAGCCAACTCTTTGCTGACAATGCTGACCAGCACCTGGCCCGGCTGCAACGAGCTGATGACTTCAGCGCCCAGGGCTTTTTCTTTCACCCGCGCAATAAAGTCGCGCACCACAGGCAAGGCCACATCGGCCTCCAGCAGAGCCATGCGCACTTCACGCAGCATGTCTTGCACGTTGGTTTCAGTGATGCGGGCCTGGCCTCGCATTTCCTTGACGAGGCGGGAGAGTTTGTCGGTAAGGGCTGAGGCCATGGGGAACTTCCGGTGCATTCAAACAGTTGGTAAAACGAAAATAGATCAGTCCATTACCAGCGATGAATGCTGACGAAAGGCTAAACTGCTGGCATGATTTTAGTGATGAATCAATGGTGGGGCGCAGCGCTGGCGGGTGGCGCCTTTGTCTGCTATCTGCTGGCCACGTTGGCCAATCGGCGCATCGCCCGTGACATGCTGGCTCTGCTGCTGTTTGCTGGCTGGATTCTGCATGCCCTGATGCTGGCCAAAGGACTGCTCGGCGAGCCGCCACGTTTTGGTTTTGCACCTGCCTTGTCAACCACAGTCTGGCTGGTTCTGGCTGTGTATGCTGTTGAAAGTCGCCTGTTGCCGCAGCTGCAGGCACAGTGGGCGCTGGCTGGGCTGGGCGCTGCTGCCGTGTTGTTGGCCGAGGTTTTTCCGGGCTCAACTTACTTGCATGTAAGGTCCATCTGGCTGCCGCTGCATTGGGCTTTGGGCATCGCGTCGTATGGCCTTTTTGCTGCAGCTGTTGCGCATGGCTGGCTGATGCAACGCTCGGATCGGGCCATGCGTGCGGGTGCCCAGAGCGCTGCAGGCGTGCCGCTGATGACACTTGAGCGATTGACCTTTCGATTTGTCGAAGCAGGCTTTGTACTGCTGTCGGCCACACTGCTGGTGGGCTGGCTGTTCGCTGAACAACTCTATGGGCCAGGCCTGGCCTGGAAATGGAACCACAAAACCATTTTTTCAATGCTGGCGTGGCTGGCATTTGCCGCACTTTTGCTGGGGCGGGCTCGCCTTGGCTGGCGCGGATTGCGGGCAGTGCGGATGCTCTATGTTGGCAGCGGACTGCTGCTGCTCGGCTATGCGGGCTCGAGGTTTGTGCTGGAAGTTATCTTGAACCGCGTTTGAATGAAAGCATATTGACAGCCATGAAATACGCGATTGTTTTTCTGTTGATTGGCGTTATTTTTTGGGCCTGGCGCAGCCAGCGCCTGAACCGAAAAAACGAATCTGCCAGGCAGGATGCAGCCAGGGCCGACCACCCACGCACATTGGGCGAGGCGACTGAAATAGTTGCCTGCGCGATTTGCCAGGTTCACCTGCCGCGCCCGGATGCCCTCCCAGGCGCTCATGGTCTTTACTGCTCTGCCGCGCACAAAAAGCAGGCCGGGGATTGATTCACATGCATTGCAGGCAATATTTATTTGATACTGATACTGCCGCAGGCAGCACCTGACAGATGCATCGCCCTTTGCAATCGTGGTTTGGCACACTTCAAAGCCACGACAGCAGCCTGGCAATAGAGCCGCGTCAAAACTCATTTGTCAGGCTGTGGCGTGCGTTTATGACAGCACGCATCACGATTGCCAGCATTCTGGTGGCGCTGCAGGCGGTTATTTATGTGTTTGGCACTGCCCAGCATCTCTGGCCGGCCTTGGTGTGCATTGCATACCTGCTGGCAACTTTGGCAGTCCGGCTGCTGACCCAGCCCAAGCCACCGCGCCGCACCTTTGATGCGCAGTGGATGCTAACCGTCGGACTGGATGTGGTGGTGTTCTCGTGGTTGAATTTTTTGCCTGCCAGTGGCATGAATTACACGCCGCTGTTTGCGTTGCCAGTGCTGCTGTCCTCTATTCTTGGGCCGATTTTGCTAGCCCTTGGCACAGCCGCCAGTGTGACGCTGCTGCTGCTGCTTGATGCGTGGTGGATGTCCGTGCAATTGCCAGGCGACTCGGCAGCCCGGTTTTTGCAAGCCGGGCTCAGCGGGACGGGCTTTTTTGCAGTGGCTCTGCTGGCCAATCAGCTGGCACTGCGTCTGGCGCGAGAAGAGCAATCAGCCAGGGTCAGCCAGCAAGCTACCCGCATCCAGACGCAGGTCAATCAGCTGGTCATTGAAACCCTGACCGATGGCGTGCTGGTGATTGATGCTGCTGGCATTGTGCGTTCTGCCAACCCCGCCTCTGAACGCCTGATGACCATTGACCAAGCCATAAGAAGGCCGCCCTTTGTTCTGGCAACGCAAGCGGCGTTTGAGCCGCTGGTGGACATCATGAAGCGTACTTTTACAGACAAGCAACCACACAGCGCTGATGTCGCCTTGAGCGAGCCTGGAAACAATGTTCGGCATCTGCATGTGCGCACCCGGCTGGCCGCCGCACAGGACAACACCGACGAAGCACTGTGCGTGATGTTCCTGGAAGACCTGCGCGAAGCCGAAGCCAATGTGCGGGTCGCCAAAATGGCAGCCATGGGCCGGATGTCGGCTGCGATGGCGCATGAAATCCGAAATCCGCTGGCAGCCATTGCCCAGGCCAACGCACTGCTTGAAGAAGACCTGAGCGAACCTTCACACCGGCAACTGACTGCCATGATTGCTCAAAACGCCCAACGCCTGGCGAAAATTGTGGATGACGTTTTGAACATATCCCGTGTTCAGGTGCTAGGCCCTGATGAACACGAAATGGCCTTGATGCTGGATGAAACAGCCACACGTATTGCCCGCGAATGGACGTCGCAAACCAGCGCTGGCAGTCGGGTTCACATCAATTTGAATGCAGCGGCAGCAAGCGTTGTTTTTGATCCCGAACACTTGCGCCGCCTGATGGTCAATTTGCTCGACAACGCGCTGCGTTATGCCAGCTTGTCTGGCGATGCGATCAGGATCATCAGCCTGGTACCGCCAGCCGGACAGGCGCGGCTGTCAGTATGGAGCGACGGCCCGCCGCTTGAAAAATCTGTGCAGGCACATTTGTTTGAGCCTTTTTTTAGCTCTGAAAGTCGTTCCAGTGGATTAGGCCTGTACATTTGCAGGCAACTGTGTGAGCGATACGGTGCACAGATTGGCTACCAGCGGAGCAAGAATGGCACGGTTCAGGGCAATGAATTTTTTGTGAGTTTTAAATTGGCAAAAAACCTGCAAACTGCTGCTCTACATTCACCTGACGACCTGTTTGCCTGAACGCCATGCTTCATAACACCAATACCAGCGCCAATGCTGCCGCAGCCCAGCCTGCGCGCATTCTGGTGATTGACGACGAACCCGATTTGCGAACGCTGTATGAACTGACATTGTTGCGCGAAGGCTATCGGGTCGATGCTGCGGGCGATCTGGCCCAGGCGCGCCAACAATTGCTGGACCACCAGTTTGACGCAGTGATTACCGACATGCGCTTGCCTGATGGCCTCGGACTGGAGCTGCTGCGCGAGCTGGTTGCGCAACAACGCAGCGAGCGCTGCGTGGTCATCACGGCCCATGGTTCAGCTGAAAATGCAGTGGAAGCTCTAAAAGCCGGAGCATTTGACTACCTGACCAAACCGGTGGATTTAAAACAGTTTCGAAGTGTGGTGGCTTCTGCCGTGCAAGGCGCCAGGGTGGCCGCTGATCTGGCACTGCCGCAAACTCCGCAAACCCAGGCAGCGACTGGCAAGCGTGTTGCCACTACCACCAAGACCCAGTCTGATCTGGCCGGGCTGGCCGAGTTGGCTGCTTTGGCACTTCAGCGTCTGGTGGGCGAATCGGCAGCAATGCAGGCTGTCAAGTTGCGCATTGCCAAAGCAGCGCGCAGCATGGCGCCAGTGTTGATACAGGGCGAGTCGGGTACCGGAAAAGAACTGGTAGCCAGAGCTGTCCATGACTGCAGCCACCGCGCCGGCGGGCCGTTTGTTGCGGTCAATTGCAGCGCCATACCTGAAAATCTTCTGGAAGCTGAATTTTTTGGCGCCCGCAAAGGCGCGTACACCGGCTCCACCCAGGATCGGGTGGGCTACTTTCAGGCAGCCAAAGGCGGGACGCTTTTTCTGGACGAGATTGGCGATTTGCCGCTTCCCATGCAGTCAAAACTGTTGCGGGCGATTCAGGAGCGTGTTGTCCGGCCGCTGGGTTCATCACAGGAAGACGTGGTGGACGTGCGCATTGTCAGTGCATCACACAAAGAGTTGGGTGCAGAAGTTGCGTCCAGGCAATTTCGCCAGGACTTGTACTATCGGCTCAACGTGATTGTGATTGGCATCCTGCCGCTACGGGAACGGCCTGAAGATTTGCCGCGATTGTGTGAAGCGCTGCTGGCAAGAATTTGCAAAGAGTCCGGTTTTCAGGTGCCGCGATTGACCGCTTCTGTCATGCAGCAACTGCTTGCCTACAACTTTCCTGGCAATGTCCGCGAGCTGGAAAATATTTTGCACAGAGCCATTGCCCTTGGCGACGGTGGTGATTTGCACCTGGACATGCCCGATGCTGTCGGGGCTGCAGCTTTGCCTGCAACAGCCTTGCCAGATGTTGGGCTGTCAAAAGATTTATCAGAAAACTTTCCGGAGAATTTGCCAGCCAATCTGCAGGATTTTCTGGATGCGCAGGAACGTGACATCCTGAAGCGGGTGCTGCAGGCTTCGCACTTTAACCGCACCGCAGCCGCCAGCAAATTAGGCATAAGCCTGCGCCAGATGCGCTACCGCATTGCGCGCCTGAATATTCTCATGCCGGACGGTGACGCTCAAACAGACGGTGTCGACAATGCAGACGAGACCGCCTGAAGTAGCGCCAGCAACTGCGCTGTGGACTAACGGCTGGTATCGCTGCGCAAGAATTCTTGCGTCACCCAACTTTGGGCTGCGCCCACAAGACGCATGCATTGACCTGGTGGTAGTGCATTGCATCAGCCTGCCGCCAGGCGAGTACGGCAATCAACAAGTGCAACGCCTTTTTACCAACCAGCTTGATTGGGACGCACATCCCTACTTTGATGGCATACGCGGCTTGCAGGTGTCAGCGCATTTTTTCATCAGCCGTTTGGGCGAGCTTTGGCAGTTTGTAAGCTGCGACGACCGGGCTTGGCATGCCGGGCAATCGGGTTATAAGGGCCGCAGTGACTGCAACAACAACTCGATTGGCATTGAACTTGAAGGCCTGGAGGGCAACGGTTTTGAAGCGCCGCAATATGAAACCCTTAGCGCACTGTGTGCAGCCCTGATGCTGCAATATCCGATAGTGCATGTTGCTGGACACGAGCACATTGCACCCGGTCGCAAAGCGGATCCCGGGCCGGGTTTCGACTGGCTACAGCTACAGCAAAGCATGGCATTTCCTGACAGATTTCTACCCGAAAAATCGGTCCAATAATTGCGGGTGCAAACCATCGGCACAAGTCGAAAAAAAATGTTTCCCAGACCGGTCAGATGCGGACTTTTATCCTGTTGCATGAAAGCTCGTAGGCAGGGGCGACAAACCCTGTTCATACTTTTACGCATTGATTCCCAGACTTCAATCAACTATAAAAATGTATTTTTGAAAATACACAACAAAACACTACCGGTAGCGCTTGAATTTCATTCAGACCCTAGGTATAGTGTGCAAAGCTATTAAAATCCGATGTGCCGATGCAGTAGATTCAGCCGATAAACGTCAATTCAATGCAGGAAAATTTGAGATTTTCAATCCCTTGAATTTGCTGAAATGGCGATGAAACTGGTAATTGACACCGATAAAGCCGCACTTCAAATTAACAAAACCAAAACCGTCCGGAATTCAGGAAATCATCCCAGAGGATAGCCATGCAAACAGCACAAAATACCCACCCCGCCAACTCGCCATTTACCAGTGCTCCAGGCACTGTGTCAGACCATTCTGCCCATCAAAATGCCCAAGCCAGTTTGCTCAGCAACTACCAGATCATTCGCCGCAATGGCGCAGTCGTGCCGTTTCAGCCCAACAAAATTGCTGTAGCCATGATGAAAGCATTTCTGGCAGTGCATGGCACGCAGGGCGCTGCGTCGGCCAGCGTTCGCCAGACTGTGGATGAATTGACCAAGACTGTCATGCGCGCCATGATGCGCTCGCGCCCCGGTGGCGGCACTTTTCATATTGAGGACGTGCAAGACCAGGTTGAGCTGGGCCTGATGCGTGGTGGTCATCATGAAATTGCACGTGCCTACGTGCTGTACCGTGAAAAGCGAACCCAGGAACGCGCCCGGCAGCCACAAGCCCAAGTGCCTGCAACTACCCTCATCCAGGTCATGGACGGCGGCAAAAAAGTTGCGCTCGACATTCGCAATTTGCAATCACTGATTGAAGCGTGTTGCGCTAACCTGGGCCTTGAAGTCAAGCCAGACCCCATTGTTCAGGAGACCATGCGCAATCTGTACGACGGCGTTCCGATTGACGAGGTTTACAAGGCAGCCATCTTGGCTGCACGCACCCTGATTGAAAAGGATCCTGACTACACCTACGCCACGGCACGTTTGCTGATGCACACCATTCGCCGAGAAGTACTCGGCGAAGAAGTTGCGCATGAAGAAATGATCGAGCGCTATGCAGAATATTTTCCCCAGTTCATTGCCAGAGGCGTGCAGAACGACCTGCTCGACGAAAAGCTTCAGCAGTTTGACCTGGCGCGCCTGGGTGCGGCCCTGAAACCAGAACGCGATTTGCAGTTTGACTATCTTGGCCTGCAGACCCTGTTTGATCGATACTTTTTGCACGTGCGCAAGCAGCGCATCGAGCTGCCGCAGGCATTTTTCATGCGCGTGGCAATGGGCTTGTCGCTCAATGAAATCAACCGAGAAGAGCGGGCTATCGAGTTTTATGAAATCCTGTCCTCTTTTGACTTCATGTCCAGCACGCCCACTCTGTTCAATGCCGGAACGCTCCGCTCGCAACTGTCGTCGTGCTACCTGACCACTGTTGCCGACGATTTGGGTGGAATATACGACGCGATCAAGGAAAACGCACTTCTGTCCAAATTTGCTGGCGGCTTGGGCAATGACTGGACTCCCGTACGCGCACTGGGTGCGCATATCAAGGGCACCAACGGCGAATCGCAGGGCGTAGTGCCTTTCCTGAAGGTCGTCAATGACACGGCAGTGGCTGTCAATCAGGGCGGCAAGCGCAAGGGTGCGGTCTGCGCCTACCTCGAAACCTGGCACCTGGACATTGAAGAGTTTTTAGAGCTGCGCAAGAACACTGGCGACGATCGCCGGCGTACGCACGACATGAACACCGCCAACTGGATTCCTGACCTCTTCATGCGCCGCGTGATGGAAAAAGGCAGCTGGACTTTGTTCTCACCGTCCGACACACCAGACCTGCATGACAAGTTTGGCAAAGACTTTGAAAAAATCTACACCGCCTACGAAGCCAAAGCCGAGCGTGGCGAGATCAAACCTGCCCGCAAGCTGCAAGCCACAGACATGTGGCGCAAGATGCTGTCGATGTTGTTTGAGACCGGTCACCCCTGGATCACTTTTAAAGACGTTTGCAATATTCGCTCGCCGCAGCAGCATGTTGGCGTGGTGCATTCTTCAAACCTGTGCACCGAGATCACGCTGAACACCAGCGATCTAGAGACCGCCGTCTGTAACCTGGGTTCGGTCAATCTGGTGCAGCACCTGAAAACGCTGTCAGACGGCGCCAAAGTGCTGGATCATGAGAAGCTGCAAAAGACTATCACCACGGCCATGCGCATGCTGGACAACGTGATTGACATCAATTATTACGCTGTTAAAAAAGCGCGTGACTCCAACATGCGCCATCGCCCGGTGGGCCTGGGCATCATGGGTTTTCAGGACTGCCTGTATGAGCTGCGCGTGCCTTATGCATCACAAGAAGCAGTTGAATTTGCTGACAAATCCATGGAGGCAGTTTGTTACCACGCTTATTGGGCATCTACCGATTTGGCGAAGGAACGCGGCAAGTACGCGACCTACAAAGGCTCGCTCTGGGATCAGGGTATTTTGCCGCTGGACACGCTGGACATGTTGCTTGAAGAGCGCGGCGGTTTTGTTGAAGTAGATCGTTCGATCACCCTGGACTGGGACGCCCTGCGCAAGAAAATCGCACTGGACGGCATGCGCAATTCCAACTGCGTGGCCATTGCACCGACTGCTACCATTTCCAACATCATTGGGGTTGATGCCTGTATTGAGCCCTGCTTTGGCAACCTGTCTGTCAAGTCGAACCTGTCTGGTGAATTCACGGTCATCAACCACTACCTGGTGCGTGACTTGAAACGTCTGGGTTTGTGGGACGACGTGATGGTGGTGGACCTTAAACACTTTGACGGCTCATTGCGCCCGATTGATCGTGTACCGCATGAGATAAAAGCCTTGTACGCAACCGCCTTTGAAGTTGAAACCTCCTGGATTGTGGAGGCTGCTTCACGTCGACAAAAATGGATCGACCAGGCGCAGTCACTCAATATTTACATGGCGGGCGCTTCTGGCAAAAAGCTGGATGAAACCTACAAGCTTGCGTGGTTGCGCGGCTTGAAAACCACTTACTACCTGCGCACACAAAGCGCCACCCACGCTGAAAAATCAACCGTGACAGCGGGCAAAATGAATTCTGTTGCATCAAGCACAACGACTGCTGCAAGCGACGCGAATGCGCTTGAAAAAGCAGCCGATCTGGCAAAGATTCAAATGGATGCAATTCCCGCTACCGACATCAAGTTTTGTGCGATTGATGATCCAGGTTGTGAGGCTTGCCAATAAAAAATCATGGGGTTCGATGCAATTGAGCAACACATATTTGCAGCGATATAAATGAAAACTTTTCATTTTTCAATGCTGCTTTGATAATCAAGAAATATTGGAAACATCTATGTTGACCTGGGACGAAGAAGTCACACCACTACTGCAAAAATCTTCAATCAGCGGCACGCCTGATAGTCGCCTGAAGACGCTTTCGCAGCATTCACCCTCTCACCTGGATCAGCTTGATCCGCATGCGGCGTCTACTCCGCGCATTCTTGATGACGGCGCAGTTGTCACCGCCGCGTCCACCAATGCAAACGCGCCAACAGCAACAATTGCCGCACCCGCAGTCATGAAACGTGTCAAGGCCTCTGACAAGCGCATCATCAACGGTCAGACGGACGTGAACCAGCTGGTGCCCTTCAAATACAAGTGGGCCTGGGAAAAATACCTGGCAACGTGTGCCAACCACTGGATGCCGCAAGAAGTCAACATGACTCGCGACATCGCCTTGTGGAAGGATCCGAATGGCTTGACCGAAGACGAGCGGCGGCTGGTCAAGCGCAACCTTGGTTTTTTTGTCACGGCAGATTCCTTGGCCGCCAACAACATTGTGCTGGGCACCTACCGCCACATCACAGCGCCTGAATGCCGCCAATTCTTGTTGCGTCAGGCGTTTGAAGAAGCCATACACACCCACGCTTATCAGTACATCACCGAATCACTGGGTCTGGACGAAGCAGAAATATTCAATGCTTACAACGAAGTGCAGTCCATCAGGGACAAAGACCAGTTTTTAATTCCATTCATTGATGTCATCTCCAACCCGCACTTTAAAACAGGCACCCATGAAGCTGATCAAACACTTCTGAAGTCTTTGATTGTGTTTGCCTGCCTGATGGAGGGCTTGTTCTTTTATGTTGGCTTCACGCAGATTCTGGCATTAGGCCGGCAAAACAAAATGACCGGTGCAGCCGAACAGTACCAGTACATCCTGCGCGATGAGTCCATGCACTGCAATTTTGGTATTGACCTGATCAATCAGCTAAAACTTGAAAATCCCGGCCTGTGGACGGCTGAGTTCAAAGCAGAAATCAAGGCTTTGTTTATGCAAGCTGTGGAACTTGAATACCGATACGCCGAGGACACCATGCCACGCGGTGTGCTGGGTTTGAATGCATCCATGTTCAAAGGCTATTTGCGCTACATCGCCAACAGGCGTGCTACGCAAATTGGCCTGGAAACGTTGTTCCCCAATGAAGAAAATCCGTTTCCCTGGATGAGTGAAATGATTGATTTGAAAAAGGAACGTAATTTCTTTGAAACCCGTGTGATTGAGTACCAGTCTGGTGGCGCTTTGTCCTGGGACTGATTTCAACTGGATGAAAAAATGGCTTTAAAAATTGTGATGGACAACCACAGTACCAAAGAGTACACGTTGACTATCGCTTCGGTGTTCGCAGTGCTGAGCCTGATGAATATTTGGCTCAACACATCGAATCGCTTTGCGTACTCCAAACGCGAAGTGCTCTTTGCAACGTAAAAAGGAGAAAACTATGGCAACTGCAAAAAAACCTGCGGCTAAAAAAGCTGCACCAGCGAAGAAAGCCCCTGCAAAAAAAGTAGCCGCTAAAAAAGCGCCTGCCAAAAAAGCACCGGCTAAAAAAGCGCCAGCGAAAAAAGTAGCCGCTAAGAAAGCACCA
>JAYUVG010000259.1:0-13944 GCA_043754255.1 Polaromonas sp.
TGGGTGCCCCATGATTGGCCGCCAGGGCAATTTGATTTGATTGTGATCAGCGAATTCGGGTTTTATCTGGATGCACACAGCCTGCACGGTGTGGCGGACAGGATTTGCGCATCGATCCGGCCTGGCGGCACAGTGCTTGCCTGCCACTGGCGACGGCCGATTGAAGGCTGCCAGTTCAATGGCGACCAGGTGCATCAGATACTGTTGAGCCGGATGCAGGAAAGTCAAACCTGGACATCGCTGTGCCAGATTCAGGAGCCTGACATGGTGCTGGATGTCTGGAGCCTGGACACCCTTTCAGTGGCGCAGCGCGAAGGCTTTGCCTGATTTTCATTACGTGCTGTCTGCTATCAGCGCAGTGCCAGCAGCATCATCAAAAGCTCGTCTACCCTGCCCTGCGCTGACAGCCTGAACTGTGCCCCGGACGGCGTGTCCAGTGGCCCCACGCGCACCGTGACCGAGCCCGGTGGTGCCTTGGCAAAGGCGCACTCGTCGTTCACATCGTCGCCCACCATCAAAGCCTGTACGGCGCGGCTGCACTGAACAATTTCGAGCAACGCATCGCCTTTGTCCGGCGCATGTCTGGGGGTGATGTTCATGACCCAATGCCCGTGGCTGGTGTGGATGCTGCCATTGACCGGAGCGACCAGCGCATCGAGCCAGCTGCTGGCCATACCCGCATCACCACTTGATCGGTAGTGCAATGCCAGAGACAAGCCTTTGTCCTCCACAACAACACCGCGCGAAGCCAGTTCAGCCCGGTTGCTAATCAAATGTTTTCGGCAGGGGTTTAACCGCCTGCGCCAGGCGCTGGTCAAGGTTCCCTCAGGACGCTCTGCACCGTGGTTACCGTATAAATACGTGGGCAAAAACCCCAGGCGCTGGCGCGCATCGGCAATGCTGCGCCCGGTGATGATGGCCAGTGGCCACAGCCGCTCCAGTGCAGTCAACAGCGCAGCAGTGGTTTCAGGCACCCGGGCATCTTCAGGGTTTGGCACGATGGGAGCCAGCGTGCCATCCAGGTCAAACGCAAGAACAGACGGCACAGCGCCCAGGCGGGTCAGGCTGGCCATTCCCGGAGCCGAGAAAACATCTGCCATCAGGCGCTGGTCATGCCAACAGGCGCCAGGCTGGCTGTTGCCGGGGCAGGTTTTTCATTCACAAATTTATACGGGCTACGCAGTGCCGACGCATCTGACAGCATGTTGGCAGCCCACCGGTACACATTGGCATTTTTGACTTGCAAACGCATGGCCCGCATGCGCTTTGTCTGTTCGCCCTCGGGCATGGTCAACGCCTGGTGCAAGGCTGCTGCCACCTGCACCGTGTGGTACGGGTTCACAATCAACGCGCTGGCCAGCTCATTGGCCGAGCCAGCAAACTGGCTCAAGACCAGCACGCCCTGCTCGTCATCTCTGGCAGCGACAAACTCCTTGCTGACCAGGTTCATGCCGTCATGCAGGCTGCCCACCAGACACACATCTGCTGCCCGGTATAAAGCATCCAGCGCGGCCCGGTCATGCTGTGCATTCAGCAAAACCACCGGCGGATGGCCAGCAGCGGCAAAGCGTTGGTTGATGCGATCAACTTCGCCAAACACCTGCATTTGATAGTCGGCATATTGCTGTATGCCGCTGCGTGTAGGCGCTGCCACCTGAACCAGGCGGGCAAGGCCCAGCCACTCTGGATGGCAGACAAGCAACTGCTCAAATGCCTGCAAACGCTCAATAATTCCTTTGGTGTAGTCAAACCTGTCCACACCAATGATCAACTTGCCGCCCGGCTCCAGCGACCAGCTGGCCTGTGCCTTGCTACGACACTGTTGAACACCTGGTAGCGCTGCGGTTTGTTGGTCAGTTGGCCAGGCAATAGAAATCGGGTAGTCACGCACCTGTGTGGTGTGGCTGCGCTGATTGACTGCAACCGGATGGGTTCGATCCACTGCCCTGCCGCTGCTATCGGCCAATTCCACGAAGTTGCGCACATGTTGGGGAGTTTGAAAACCGACAATGTCGCTGCCCAACAGACCCGTCAGCAATGCGGGTAACCAGGGGCACACCGCCATTTGCTCCAGGTGTGTCCACGGTATATGCCAGAAGCTGACAATCGTCGCATTCGGCAATTGCGCCCGCAGCAGTTGCGGAACCAGAGCCAGGTGGTAGTCCTGCACCAGCACAATCGGATTTGGCCCGCGGGCTTCCTCTACCACCGCCTGGGCAAACCGCGCATTGACAGCACAGTAATGCTTCCAGTCGGCTTCTTTGAACACCGGTTTGACATGCACCATATGGCACAGCGGCCATAACCCGGAATTGGCAAAACCATCGCAATATCCGCTTTGCTCCTGCGCACTCAACCATAGTCTGCGCAGCGTGTAGCTGCCAGTGCCAACAGGCGCCGGGCAGCGGTCATGGCCATCAACAAAATCACGGTCGCATGGGAAACTGCCATGCGCAATCCAGGTGCCATCGCAAGCCCGCACAATTGGCTCCAGCGCGGTGACCAGGCCACTTGCAGGCTGCACCAGAGTGACCTGGTCGTCTACAAGTTCATGGGTAAATGGTTGCCGGTTAGACACCACAATGATCTGGTCGCCAGCCATGCGGGTAGTCATCCACTGGCTCAATGCATTGGCCGACCACATCTTTGGCGAGGCTAAAACTTTTGAATAAGAAGCAGCTTTGCCGTGCTGACCAATGCGTGGGTCAACCATAGTGTCGCGGCTGAAAAGCGCTGCAAGTCGAGGGTCATCCTTCATACATTTCCTTCAGCGCAAAAAGGAAAACATTTTTTTGGCGGCTTGCGTTTCAGGCAACACATACACAACGCCTGGTTTTTGCCCCAGCGTCGGCAAAATCCACCGGTCATAAAAATCAGCCGGTACATTGACGCAGCCATACGTGATGCGGTTGTCTTTTGGCGTAGCTGATGCCAGGCGGGCCGGGCGGTTTTCAAGCGGACTGGATGGCCGCATTCTGTGTATGGAGACTGCCGCGTCATAGTCAATCCAGACAACTGTTTGCCCGGTCAGTGTCTTGCCCGGTTCACTGTCAAACCGGCCGGCCGGTGTGGTGCGCTCATGCGGGGCAATGTCGGCAATCGGCCGCAAACCTATCCCCGGAACATTTTTATCGCCCTTTGCCAAGCCCAGCAAAACTGGCGAAGTAGCCACTAATTTTCCAGTTGCTTCGTACACACTCAACGTAGCAGCAACCTTGTCAATCACTGCAAATGCCTGTCCGCGCGAATCACCCGCTGCAACCGCAAGCGCTGCAAACCGGGAAGTGTCAGCCCATGCAGGCCAGGAAAAGCAGCACGCCATAGCCAGACTGACCATGGCGTGTTGTTTACCAGAAAAGAACACTGCGAGCTTCACTGATTCAACCAGTCAACCTTTGATGCAGATCGTCAAACCTGCACCACAGGTTTAACGGAAAACGTGCTGTCCGTTGTTTGTTTTCCAGGCGCTTTCAAGATGCTCTGCGTCGCTGTCGTTGCGTGCTTGAAGCCCCAACAAGATGCCGCCATTCTTCATGCCTTCTTCGTAATGCTTGACCCGCTCTTCAGGCATGTTCCAGCCGACCAGCGCGCCAATCAGTCCGCCGCCGGCAGCACCTGCTCCTGCACCCGCAATGGCTGCTGCGAGCGGGCCAGCAATAACCAGTCCAATACCTGGCAGGGCAATGGATGTGCCTACCGCAGCAACTGCTGCGGCGATAGCGCCAATCGTGCCGCCAATGGCACCACCAACGCCCGCACCTTCAGCTGCCTTGTTGCCAAGCTCGGTTTCCTTGCCAGAGGTAGAGCCGGTAAAGTGGGTTTTGCGGGTGTCGTCTGACATTGCCATGTTCATGTCACTAGAGGTGTAACCACGCGCCTCAGCTGCACTGTAGGCAGCTTCAGCGCTGTTTCGGTCTGGGAAAATTCCGGTAACAAGGGGGCCGGTATTGCTCATGATCTGTTCCAAATAAAAGATGCGACAGTGCACTGGGCACTGCGCTGGTTACAACAAAAATATCGAACGGTTGCTGATTAATTGCGGTCTGCCCTGGCAGCACGCATTGTTCCGCCGCTGCCCATGCGCGAGCCGCTGCCCATGCGTGCGCTGCTGGTAGATGAGCCGCTGCCCATCGTGCCATTGCCTACCGTGGCATTTGTGCCCGCATTGGATGAGCCCGTACCGCCGCTGTTGCTGGTGCTTGCGCCGCTGCCCATGGTGGTGCCACTGCCCATCGTTGAGCCGCTGCCTGTGGTCGAACCGCTGCCCATAGTGGAACCGGAACCGGTGGTGCCAGAACCCATGGTCGAGCCACTGCCCATGGTCGAGCCGCTGCCTGTGGTTGAACCTGAACTGGTTGAGCCCGAACCGGTCGTGCCTGAACCAGTTGAGCCAGAGCCTGTCGTGGCACCGCTGCCGGGGTTGGTTGGGCTGGAGCCAGTGCCACCGCTGTTGCTCGTGCCGGTGCCTGACGAAGCACCAGTGCCGGAAGAGGTGGTTTGCGCCGTGGCAACCATCGATGCGGCAACCAACGCTGCACCAGCCAGAACCGAGAGTGAGTGTGACGATAATTTCATAGTGATCTTTCAAGTTGAGGATGGGAAGACATCGTCAGATTGCGCTGACAAACAAGTCAGACCTGCAGCGCGCCAACTAACGTGAGTGAACTTTATGGTCTGTGCCCGAGCAGCAGCGTGTGCTCAAGCCCCGGTTTCACGTAGGACATTGTTTGCAGGGTTTGACAGCGCACCCAATACTTTTAGTAGCAAAAAATGCGGCAGTTTACGCCTGTCATATTTTCTGCATTTATAAATCAATTAAGGCTGTAGCCAGCACAAATAGCGCGCAAGCAGCTATTTATTGCATAGCAGACCAGACCATCACGGTAGCCTCTTCAGGCAGCTTTGCCAGCTCGACAATTTCTCCGGCCTTCAGGGTGAAATCAGGTTTTGATGAGGTTTGCTGCCCTCGCTGCCAGCGCACTGTGACCACCCGGCCTTCCATGCGCAACACCACGACAAACGACGGCCAGTCTGCTGGAACGCAGGGTGTCAATGACATCGTTCCCTGCTCCAGTTTGAGGCCGAGCAAACTTTCCAGGGCAGCTCGGTATAGCCAGGCGGCAGAGCCGGTGTACCAGCTCCAGCCACCGCGCCCGGCATATGGCGCTGCACTGTAAATGTCACCCGCAGCAACATAAGGCTCAAGCTCATAGCACGGGCCTCTGGTGGGGTGCTGGCTGCGATGCGCAGGGCTGATGGATTTAAAACTTTCCCAGGCAGCCTGTGCATCGCCAGTTTGAGCCTGCGCCATCAGCGCCCAGACAGCGGCGTGGTTGTACTGGCCACCGTTTTCGCGCACACCGGGTGGGTATGCCTGGATATAGCCTGGGTTGTTGGCAGACTTTTCAAACGGTGGATCCAGCAGGCGCAGCAAGCCCATGTCCTGATCTGAATCATCGCCAATCAATAGCTGCGTCATGGACTGCATGGCGCTCTGTACAAAAGTGTCGGTTGACGCGCCCGAGAGCTGTGACCAGGCTTGAGCAATCAAATCAATTTTGCACTCGTCATTGGTGGAAGAGCCCAGCGGTGCGCCGTTGTCAAAATAGGCGCGCCTGAACCACTGGCCGTCCCAGCCGTGGCTGTGCAGCGCAGAGATCCAGCCTTCCCTGGCACTGAGCCAGATCCCTGCCCGCTCGCTATCGCCCCGGGCATGGGCAATCGGTGCAAACTGTTGCGTCACGCTGCATAAAAACCAGGCCAGCCAGACCGATTCGCCCTTGCCTTCATGGCCCACGCGGTTCATGCCGTCATTCCAGTCGCCTGTACCCATCAGGGGCAGGCCGTGCACGCCGACTGCCAGACTGAGGTCAATGCTGCGGGCGCAGTGCTCATACAGCGACGCATGGATGCTGCTGATGCCCGGCGTGTAGTAAGCGTCTTCAGCGCCTTCGGGAATCGCTTCGCCTTCCAGAAATGCCACCTGCTCGTCGAGTATTGTCTGGTCGCCCGTTACATTGACATAGTGCGAGCAGGCATACGGCAGCCACAACAAATCGTCACTGAAGTGTGTGCGAACGCCGGCGCCGCCAGGTGCATGCCACCAGTGCTGTACATCGCCTTCGGCAAACTGGCGTGACGCGTTCAGCAAAATCTGCTCCCTCAACCTGCCAGGCGCCACGACTGCAAAAGCCATGCTGTCCTGCAACTGATCCCTGAATCCAAAGGCTCCGCCAGCCTGATAGAAACCGGCTTTGGCCCACAGTCGGGACGTGGTGGTCTGGTACAAAAGCCAGCGATTGACCAGCGCATCAAACAGCGGGTCGGGCGTGAAAACCTGCACCCGGTCAAGCAGATCGTCCCAGAAAGCCCTGGCGTTTTGATACGCCTCGGGTACGCTTTTTTGCAGCCACGTGGCGGCCAGCTGCTCTGCATGCGCTGCGTCTGGCGCGTGGCCCAGGACATAAGTAAAAGCAAAAACCTCGCCAGGCGCCAGCGTAAAACTGCTGGCCAGCGCGCCACAAGCGTCCAGCCCACCGCCACTGCGCTGGCCCAAAGTGGTGGGCCAGACCAGCTGGCCCGCTGTATTGAAAAACTCCCCGCGGTCGCATGTCCATTGCGTGATGCCGGGCATGCCTGCCAGCGCCAAAAACGCCGTGCTGGCACCTAGCGCAGTGCGGCTCTGGCGTTGCTGGGCCAGCACAGCACCAGTGCCGGGCGGGCTCCAGGTCAGCAGCGTGCGGCGCTCTGCATGGCTGTCGCCCATTTGCCATTCAGCCATGGCTAGTGCCCGCAATGCGCGCGGCCTGCTGCCAGAGTTGCGCAGCTGTACCCGCACCAGTTTGACGGCTTCGACTGGATCGACAAAAAAAGATGTTTTGATGTCGATCCTGTCATGGCTGCATTCAAACACACTGTATCCCTGGCCATGGCGCACGCGGTGCTTTGCCTGAGTGGCAACAGCTGCGTCGTGGTTGCCGGGAGTCAGGCGCAGGAACTGGCCTGACTCCATGTCTTGCAGTGTGTAGTGTTCATGGGTGGGGTCTTCAACTGCGTCGTTGCTCCACGGCGTAATTTGATGCTGGCGGCTGTTGACGGCCCAGGTGTAGCCACTGCCAGCTTCTGACACCTGAAAACCGAACGATGGGTTAGAGATGACATTGACCCAGGGGCGCGGTGGCCGCACGGTGGGGCTGATGTCAAATTGGAATTCACCCGATTCAGCGTCAAATTGCCCGACCGGGGTAGTAGCGCTGCCAATCACCGGCGACGCTTTGGTAAAGGGTAATGCCAATGTTTTGGGTTTGGCTTGCGCTGTCCAGAGCGTTTTCAGGGAGGCAACCTGGGTTGCAATTGGCCGGCCATCGGCAATAAACACTGCGCGCGCCATCGCCAGCAAGGTTGCCTTTTCAGGCGCTGATACCTCGTGCTCGCGCAGCAGGTAAAACCCGGCACTGGTCACCGCCGGAAAGCTGTGCTGCACTTTCTGGTTAAGCCGGCTCTGCTGGGCCACAATTTCATGCTGCAGCGGCGACAGATACGAATTTTCCTCGCTGTTCAGCACCACTACATCGGTTGCCAGCGCGCCAAAGCTCCACCAGGGTTGTGCCCGCAGCAGCGACTGCACCAGAGACAAGCCTTCACTCGAATGAATGCGCACCAGCAAGATCGGTTTGTCGCCCGAAATGCCCAGACGCCACAAATGGCGCTGATCCACCAGCGCCGTGCCAGGCGACAGGGTGGCTCCGGCCGAAGCCCTGGCGCTGCTGTACATGAGGGCCGTGGTCAAGTCCTGCAAGGCAGCGTTTTCTTCCGCGTCAATGCCCAGGTCACGCAGCCGTACTTGTGCCAGCGTGGCAGCCATGCGTGCGGCGCGCTCCAGGTGCATCGGTTGCAGGTATTTGTCAATGCGCCCTGCCATCTCCTGAGCGTCCACGGCAGCCGTGGTGGCAAAGCTGAGCCTGGCGACACCGCCCGGCGGTATGCGCACCCTGACGCGCAGGCAGGCCACAGGATCCAGCCCATTGACTGGTGCTTCTGGTGCTTCTGATGCTTCTGGCGCAGCTTGCGCGTCAAGCGTCCAGGCCTGTGCCACCGCAGGTTGCGCGCGGCTGCGGTTGCGGCCCAAAAAAACGCGGCGGTCGGTGATGCAATCAAGCGACACGATGTCTGCTTCAGCATGCGCCAAAAAATGTGCGGCTGACAGCTGCGGGTCGCCCTGCAAACGGGGCCGCCGTATCAGGAGCAAAGCGCGCCAGGACGCGTGCCAGGTGGTGTCGATAAACAGGTTTGAAAACGCAGGGTGCGCCTCATCCGCTTTGGCATCGGCCAGCACCACCTCAAAGCACGAAATCACGTCATACGTTACAGCGCGGTTGAGCAGATTGGTGACCGACACCGTGCGCAATTCGGTGTCGTCCTCGGGGCTGACCAGCACGGTAGTGGTGACCTGCAGCGCTGTTGATGTGGCATCAAACTGCACCCGGTCTGCCATAAAGCAGGCGTGGTACAGCCACTGTGCATGGGGCGCCGGATGCGCGGTGACCGAATAGGCAGCAGCCTCATCGCCAGACCGCAAATAGATAAAACTGCCGTAGGCATCACGCAGCAGATCATCGCGCCAGCGGCTGATGTTGATGCGCGAATGGTTAAACCGCCAACTGCTGACACCCGCCCCATTAGGCCGCAGCGCCACGCTGTACCGCCCGTTTGACAACAGGTGAGTAGGCTGCCACTGCGCGCCAAGCGGGTTGATGCTGCGTGACTGAAAAGCGCTGCTGGGCTTGCCCTCGGCAAGGCTGGGCGCCATGCGCGGATTGGCGCTGCCAACAATCTGCCGGGGGCAGCGCTCGTGCAGCAATATGTCATAGGCGCTGACCAGAGCGATTTGCGAAAACCAGCGCTGCGGGGCCTGATGGCACAGCACATTGCACAGCGCCACCAGCGCCATGCCCTGGTGGTGCGCCATGTAGTTTTTGACCACGCTAAAAGCCTCAGCATGCGGCTGGCGCGCCAGCGTAAAGTCCACCGCATCCATGAATCCATACTGCCCGCGCGCGTTCAGCTTCTCCAGTTCCCGCAGGTTGGCAATGGCGCGCTTTGGCATCAACATGGTGGCCATCAGGCTGGCATAGGGTGCAATCACTTTGTCACTTAAAGGCGTGCGGCGTAGTGCCAGACGCGGTACGCCAAACGGTGAGTACTGGTAGGCCAGGGAATGATCTTGCGCAAAATAAGCCGATTCAGAAACGCCCCACGGCAAGCCCTGCGCCGCACCAAATATCTGTTGCTCCACCACGCCAGCCAGACTTGATGAATGCAGCAGACCTTGCTCAGGCTCATGCATGACCAGCGACGGCATCAAATATTCAAACATGGAGCCTGACCAGGATTTAAGCCCCGGCAGTATCCTGCTGTGCCCGCTGGACAAAAATGAACGGCCCAACGCCATCCAGTGACGACGCGGAACGTCCCCTTTGGCAACGGCGACGAAACTCGTCATGCGTGATTCGGATGCCAGCAGGTCGTAGTAGCTGGCATCCAGCGCATGGTCGTTGACGCGCAGGCCAATGTGAAACAAATGGCGCTTGGCGTTGTACAAAATGCCGAAATTCATCGCCATACACAGCTGCATGCATTGGGCTGCAATCAGTTCAAGCTGCTGCTTTTCCTGTGGGGTGGTGTCGGCCTTGATTGCCAGACTGTTGCAAGCGCCGCTGACTGCCAGCAAGTGCCCGGCCAGGTTGCCGCTGTCAACCGTAGACACATAGGCCGGCTGCAGCACCTCAAGAGTCTGGGTCTGATACCAGTTAAACAAATGCCCTTCATGCTTGGCCATTTTGCCTATCGTGCCAAGGCTGGCTTCAAGGCGCGTGATGACGTCTGCGGTGCTGATCCAGCCAAACTGGCGCGCGCAAGTCACTGACAGCAAATACATGCCGATGTTGGTAGGCGATGTGCGGTGAGCCAGCGTGGGCTCAGTGTCAACCTGCAAATTGTCTGGCGGCAAAAAGTTGTCTGCCGGGGTGATGCAGTCTTCAAAAAAGCGCCAGGTGTCGCGGGCTATGCCCATCAGGTAAGCACGTTCATCGGCATCAAGGCGCTCTGCTTTGGGCTGGCGAGCTGGCAGGCTGACCCACCAGGCAAAAACTGGAGCCAGTGCCCACACTGCAAAAAGCACAGCACCGGCCAGCGGATACGGGCTGTACAGCAGTGCCAGTACGCCCAGTACGATGCAGGCCAAAGATGTCACCGCCTGCTTGCGCATGAAAACATCCAATGTGTATTTGGCAGCGGCCTGGGCCTGGGCGGCGGTGGTCCATTGCAGCAAGTGCTTGCGGCTGATACCCAGGCGCCACAATGCCCGGCCGATGGCGTCCAGCAGCAAAGCTGCCTTGTGAACCAGCTGGCTCAGTTGCCACGCTGCTGCAGCGATTGACACCAGCAGTTGCTGTGCACCCACGTAAAAAAAATGCACCATCACAATGCCGCGCCTGCTTGGCATCAGGCCAGCCAGTGCCCCCAGCAATGGCCCGGCCAAAAAGGCAGCCAGTACGATGGCAAACGCCTTGTCCAGCGGCAGGGCACTGGTAAAAATAACCCACACCAGCAACGCTGCCGACATTGGCACAACCAGTGAGCGGCGCAGGTTGTCACACATCTTCCACAAGCCCAGCGTGTCAATGCCGTAGTGCTTGCCTTTCAGCATCAGCGGCAGCAGTTGCCAGTCGCCGCGCGCCCAGCGATGCTGACGGGAATCGTCAACGCCTGCATGGTGCGGGTAGTCTTCAACCAGCACCACATCACTGACGTAGGCGCAGCGGCTGATGCTGCCTTCCAGCAAATCATGGCTGAGCACCGTTTCGTCAGCCAATCGCTGGTCAAGGACAGCGTGCACAGCCTTGACGTTCAACAGCCCCTTGCCGGTAAACGAGCCCATGCCAAACAGATCCTGGTACAAATCCGAGCTGCCGTTGCTGTACGGGTCAATACCGCACTGGCCTGCAAACATGGCATGAAACAGCGAGCGCTCGCCGGCTTTTGGCAGCGGCGTAACAACCCGCGGCTGCAAAATACCATACCCACTGATCACGCGCCTGTTGCCAGCATCAATGTGCGGTGCACTCAAAGGATGCGCTGCAATCGACACCAGCTCGCGCAGGGCAGCCGGTGGCAAGCCGGTGTCGCTGTCCAGCGTCACGATGTACTGGATGCCGCTGGCCAGATACATGCCATCGGCAAAGTAAAACCCGCCATCGCTTGACCCGCCGTCGCCTGATGCGGCAGCTTCTTCAGTGGCAATGAGCCGCACCAGCGCTTCAAGTTTGCCGCGCTTTCTTTCCCATCCAATCCATTTGCCCTCGGTACTGCTGTAAGTGCGGCCGCGGTGAATCACCAAAAAGCGCGGCGCCTGCCCTTCTGTCGGCGGGTAGGCGGCATTCAGCCCCTTTACCTGCGCCACTGCTTCATGCAGCAAGGCGGTGTCCTGCGGTGTGCTGGCCTGGTCTGCATCGCCCCAGTCAGACAGCAACGCAAACTGGGCGTTGGCCTCCAGGCTGGCCAGCCAGTGCAGTTCAAGGCGTTTGGCAAGCAGCGCGGTCGATGCGCTGGATGTCAACATACAAGGCATCACCACCAGCACGCGGTGCTCGGGCGGAATGCCTTTGGCAAAATCAAGCCGGGGCATGGATTTGATTTTGGTAAATTCAGCCACCACGCGGTGAATGACGGCGGCCACCACTTCCGTTGCCGGCCAGGCCAATAGAAAAATTGCCACCCAGCGTTGCCATTGCCAATCAGCCAGATTGTTCAACGGCCGATTCGCCAACACCACCAGTGCCATCGTGCCCAGCAGCAGCACCAGCAGATAAAAGCGCAAGCGCCAGGCGGAACCTGCAGGCGGGAATTTTGCCGCTACCTGTTGCACGAAACTGCCTTCACTTTCGCCAGATTGATCAGCCTGCAAGCTTTTCACCAATGCAGCTCGGCCGACGCCTATCAGGTAATAACCGGCTGTGTCTTCGCCGTTACCGGGATTGTTTGCTGCACCTAGCGTTGCCCTTGCAACCACCGCATCGGCCACTGCCAATTCAGTCCGGGCAGTGTCGCGCGCCACTTTTTCCAGTGCCTGGGTGACCTGCTGGCGCGTCAGCTCGCTGTCCAACCCGAAACTGGGCAATTGCCCAAGAGTTTGCAGCGCGCTGCTGATCGGTTCAATCAGCTCATTCCAGTCAAGCTGGCCAATCAGGCGCAGGCTGTTGATGATGTTGCTGATGGTCAGGTTGGTGGACACCTGCGCGCTTTGCCCGTCAGCAATCATGGCCTGGCCGTTTGCGCAATGCAGGTTGATCCAGTGGGCCAGCAATGCTGTCGATTCACTTGGCTGATCGGGTATGCGCTGCCACAGCTGGGTTAAAAACCCGCGCTCCAGTCCACGGCTGCGCATGGCTTGCAGCAACTCATTCAAATCATTTTCAGGCAGGCTCCCCTGGGCGTCCCACACGGCATGAGCCGCCTCACGCCCAGCCTTGCCCTCGGCAATATGGTCTGCCACCCGCCGCAGGTTTTCCAGCAGCACCACCCGCAGCGTGGTCGGCAGCGCCCACAGCTCGCCCAGACTGAGCTGATTGACTTCCTGGTAAGCCTTGACAAATGCCTTGAACAGCGTGGGCTCCAGAACGCTGTCGGTATGAGCCACATAAGCCCAGGCAATGCCGTAGACACGCGGCAGACCTTCCAGCGGCTTGCCGGTCAGCTTGGGCAGATCAGCGTAGTAGTGGCGCGGCAAACCTTCCTGGATTTGCTGCAGTTGCGCTTCAACCAGATGAAAATTATCCAGCAGCCATTCAGCAGCCGGCGTGACGTACTGGCCGCTTTGCGACACTGTCGCAATGTAGTCGTACGACCTGCGCAAAGCCACCAAATTTTCCTGGACGCGCGGGAAAAATGACAAACTGGCTCCCCAGCTTTTGCTGGTACGAACCGTTTGTGCCTGCGCCAGACTGCGCCCGTGCTCTTCAAACCGCTGGATGCCAAACAACTCCGCGCGTATCAACGCTTCAGGACCGTCCAGATTGTTTTTGAATATGTGCCGGGCGTGCGGACTTAATGTTTCCAGAAGGTCAAATGCGGTCGTTTTCACATCATCAAACAATGCCAACCAGCAGCAGCGACACACCCAGCAGCACGCCAGCTGTCACCATGCGGCTGAACACAGCTGAATGCACCATTTCAAGGGCTGCGTGCAGATTGAAAAATCTGCTGCGTTTGCTGGCGCAACTGGTCATGTGCGAAGCAAGCGCTGCTGTGTCTGTGGATACAAAATCAACAGATGAAAAACCTGGCGATAAGGGGGAACTCAGAGGGGTCATGATTTGCTCCAGATACATCAAGAACGGCTGCTTCATGCCCACCTGCCAATTGCTGGTTACACGCCTGCGCCTTGAATGAATCCTACGCATAAACCCTTGGTTTTAACATCGGCCTGAACTGTTACTTTTGTAGGACTGGAGCCAACCCTGGCTACCAACAGATAGCAGGCAATCAAAACAAATGCTATGTTTTTAGTAGCTGCTTGCGCGCTGTTTGTATCGGCTAGAGGCACTATTTGTTTGATTCCCGTTTCATGAAATCATCAGTCCGTCATACCCGCGAAGGCGGGTATCCACCCCGGTGGCGGCATCGTTACAAATTGAATTCCGGACTGGATTCCCGCCTTCGCGGGAATGACGCAGATTTGAGACGGGAATGACGGCGGGTTTTCAGGCGATGCGATGTCTGCTCTGTTTTTAATAGCTGCTTGCGCGCTGTTTGTATCGGCTGGAGGCACTATTTGCTTGATTCCCGGTAACTACTCAGCTCCTTTACACGTCATTGCGGGCTTGACCCGCAATCCATGAACCCGCACTGTTGCAAGTACCGCAGGGGATATGGATCCCCCCGGAT
>JAYUVG010000260.1:0-2682 GCA_043754255.1 Polaromonas sp.
TGTGCTGGCCAATGAATTCAAGCCAGACCGAAGCCAGCGGCGCAGCAAGGCCCGACACAAAAACCTGCACGCGCGGGTGCTCAAGCTGTGCTTTGAGCCAGAGCATTACCAGCTCTACCTGCGCTACCAAAACGGCAGGCACGCTGGCGGTGGCATGGACCAGGACAGCATTGACCAATACACCCAGTTCCTGCTGCAAAGCCGGGTCAACTCCAGACTGGTCGAGTTTCGGGAGACGCAAGCCGATGGCAAACCCGGCGCGCTGAAAATGGTGTCCATCCTGGACGTGCTTGAAGACGGCATTTCAGCGGTATATACGTTTTATGAGCCGGATGCGGGTGCCAGCTACGGCACTTACAGCGTTTTGTGGCAGCTGGAGCAGGCCCTTCAAATGGGGCTTCCGCACGTCTACCTGGGCTATTGGATCAACGAAAGTCCAAAAATGAACTACAAAGCGCGCTTTGCGCCGCATCAAATTCTGCTGAATGGTGATTGGGTGACACAGGGTCTGTAAGTGATTTTTGATTTCACCAAGTAAAATGCTGGGTGTGCAGATCAGGATAAATTTATGAAAAAAACAGACCCCAGCATTGCTGCCACACCCACCGTTCAGGTGATAGAGCGGATGTTTGCGCTGATTGATATCCTGGCTTCGAAGGAGGAAGCGATTTCATTGAAGGAAATCAGCGAAAAAACCGGTTTACACCCTTCAACCACCCACCGCATCCTGAACGACTTGGCAACCGGACGCTTTGTAGACAGGCCGCACCCGGGCAGTTACCGGCTGGGCATGCGCCTGCTGGAGCTCGGCAATCTGGTGAAAGGCCGTCTGAACGTGCGCGATGCGGCGCTGGTGCCCATGCGTGAACTGCATAAGCTGATCCAGCAACCCGTCAACCTGAGCATGCGCCAGGGAGATGAAATTGTCTACATCGAGCGCGCCTACAGCGAGCGCTCGGGCATGCAGGTGGTACGCGCCATTGGCGGGCGGGCACCGTTGCACCTGACATCCGTGGGCAAGCTGTTTCTTGCAGCCGATGACCCGCAACGCATCCGTGCCTACGCCACACGCACTGGACTGGCCGGCCACACCAAGAACAGCATCACGCAGCTGTCGGTGCTTGAACGCGAGCTGGCAAAGGTCCGTCAATATGGCGAAGCGCACGACAACGAAGAGCTCGAGCTGGGCGTGCGCTGCATGGCCGCAGGCATTTATGACGACCAGGCCAGACTGGTGGCGGGCCTGTCGATCTCAGCGCCGGCTGGCCGGCTTGACGAAGAATGGCTGCCGAAACTCCAGGCCACAGCGCACGCCATTTCCGCCAGCTTGGGCAACTTGCCCGCAAGACTTCAGAGTTGAACCGCTCCGGCAAACGCACGGTGCATCAGTCAGTCGGTGCGCCACCGGCAGCGTCAAGACCGCGATGCAGCAGTTTTGAGGCGTTGCGGCAAAGCCGCCAACGGGGCTGCGGCCGGCGGCTTGGCTACAGGCGTAGCCTCAAGCCAGCGGCGAACGCGCTCGGCATCGCCCAACCGGCTTAACTTCCCTGCCGAATCCAGAAACACCATGATCAACTTGCGCCCTGCCACCTTGGTCTGCATCACGAGGCATTGACCAGCCTCCGAGATGTAGCCCGTCTTTTGCAGCCCGATATCCCAAGTAGGGTTGTTGACCAGCCGGTTGGTGTTGTTGAATTGCAGCGTCTTGCTGCCGACGGCCACTTGGTAACCCGGCGATGTGGACAGCTCTCGCAGCAACGGGTTTGCGTGGGCGACATGGACGAGCATGGCGAGGTCGCGGGC
Organism: Polaromonas sp.; assembly: GCA_043754255.1. GTDB lineage: Bacteria > Pseudomonadota > Gammaproteobacteria > Burkholderiales > Burkholderiaceae_C > Polaromonas. Next base: position 1,804 of record JAYUVG010000260.1, read on the forward strand.
ACTGGACAAATTGGTGCTGGAGAGGCCGGTCGGGTCAGTAAAAACTGTGTCCCGCATGCCAAGCGTCTGGGCCTTGGCGTTCATCAGGCGGACAAACGCTGAAAGTCCCGCAGGAAAAGTGCGCGCCAGTGCGTGCGCCGCACGGTTTTCACTGGACATCAATGCCAGATGCAGCAGTTCGCCACGGCTGAGCTCGGTGCCTACTTTCAGGCGTGAACGGCTGCCCTTCTCGGTGTCGACATCAGCCTGCGAAATCATGATCACGTCGTCCATCGGCAAGCTGGCTTCGCTCAGCACCATGCCGGTCATCAATTTTGTGAGCGAAGCGATCGGCAGCACCACCTTCTCGTTTTTACTGAACAGGACTTCACGCGTTTCCTGATCGACGACAAGGGCGACACCTGATTTCAATTCCAGCTCATCCTGCTCCGAATGCAAACCGGCTGCTTCGCCAAATGAAGGTTTGGCCAGTACTACCGGGGCGGACAATGCTGCTTTGTGCCTGGAAACCATTTTGGAACGGGTCACGCCGCGTCGGCTGACGCTATGTTTTTGGAAAGCAACGCCTTTTGCAGCCTTCGCGACAGCCCCCCTGGCAAGCGGACCCTTGCCTGCTTTTGACTTGCTTGCAGCTACCTTGCCCACATGCCCTTTCGCATGCGACCCCTTCGCATGCGACCCCTTCGCATGCGACCCTTTCGCATGCGACCCTTTCGCATGCGGCCCTTTCCCATGCGTTGTTTTGACATGCGTCGTTTTGACCGCAGGTAGACTTCGCGTCGCGGCATCGGCGTCAGGCAACCACAGTGCCATTGCCATCAACGCGGTGATCAGGAAGGAAGCAATTCGTTTCAAAGTATCTCCCAGCGAAACATGGAG
>JAYUVG010000261.1:0-11332 GCA_043754255.1 Polaromonas sp.
ATCCAGGAGATATCTAACAAATTCGGGCTCTGGATTCCCGCTTACGCGGGAATGACGGATGAAGACGGACGAAAGCAGCCCTTAAATCATTCCAGACTTGACCATCGTCGCGCGCAAACTGGCAAAGTCATCGTCAACAAACTTGTCAAATGCCGGGCCGGTTAGTACCGAAGCTGTCCAGTTGTTCTTCTCAGACGCATCCAGCCAGCTTTTGCTTTTGATGGCTTTGAGCACCACGTTGGTCAACTCGGTGCGCTGGGCTGCAGTGATGCCAGGCGCGCCATACACGCCGCGCCAGTTGCCAATCGCCACATTGATGCCCTGCTCCTTCAGCGTGGGCACCGCCACACCCTTCAGGCGCGTGTCTGACGTCACAGCAATCGCTTTCATCTTGCCGCTGGCAATAAATTCAGCAAACTCGCTGTAGCCACTGCCGCCCACCGTCACGTTGCCGCCCAAAATGGCAGCTGTTGCCTCACCGCCGCCCCTGAATGCAACGTAGTTGATTTTTGACGGGTCTACGCCGACTTCACGGGCAATCATGGCCGCTGCAATGTGCTCGGTGGAGCCGCGCGAGCCGCCGCCCCACTTCACGCTGCCCGGGTCTTTTTTCAGCTGCGCAATCACCTCGGCCATTGACTTGAAGGGCGAGTTGGCAGGCAGCACAAACACGTTGTACTCGCTGGTCAGGCGGGCTATTGGGGTGGCCGTGCTCAGATTGACCGGTGGCTTGCCGGTGATGATGCCGCCCAGCATGACAGCGCCCATCACCATGATGGCATTGCCATCGTTTTTGGCACCGTTAACAAATTGCGCCAGGCCCAATGCGCCCGCAGCGCCACCCTTGTTTTCAAAGGTCACAGTGCTGGCAGCACCGGACTCTTGCATGGCTTTGCCCAGCGCGCGGCCGGTGGTGTCCCAGCCGCCTCCCGGGTTGGCAGGAATCATCATTTTGATGTTGGCAGCAGCTGGTGATGCACGTGCTGACAGCGGCAAAGCGCCACTGGCAAGCAAAGCAATGGATCTTATAAAGGTATCGCGGCGCATGGACAGCTCCTGGTTTCAAGATTAAAAATTACGGCATTATCATGCGCCTCAATCCTGTCAAATACCTGTCCTGCAACTTAGGGGAAATACCCAGATTTGATCTGGCGGCAAAATGCTGTGATGGACAAACTACGCATCGACAAGTGGCTTTGGGCTGCACGCTTTTACAAAACCCGCAGCCTGGCTACGGACGAGATTGACAAAGGCCGGGTGCGCATCAATGACCTGGATGTCAAGCCGGCCAAAGAAGTGAAAATTGGCGATGTGGTAGCACTGCGGCAGGGCCAAGTCACCCGCACGCTGGTGGTGCGTGCTATCTGCGACAAACGCGGTGGCGCACCGCAGGCCCAGCTGATGTATGCAGAAACTGAGGCCAGCATCAAGCTGCGAGAGCAACTGGCTGAGCAGCATCGGCTGGAGCCGGCCAACAGCCTGGAGCACGGCCGCCCTACCAAGCGTGACCGCCGCAGCATTGACAAAGTGAACAACAAGGATTGGGGCAATCGCTGGAGCGCTTCGGCTGATTGATCTTGGGTGATAGAGCAAGTACGCCGTGCTGCTATTTTATTGATAGCTGCTTGCGCGCATTTTACGTGGGCTAGAGCGCTAAAATGCAATTAACCAGGCGTTTTCAACAGATGGGCAGTTGAAAACGCCCTTGCCAGTTTGACCGCTTTTTAAAGCGCTGGCTTGTCAGTCGGTGTCTTGAGAATGGCTTTGAGTTCTGGCGACATTGGCAAGGCCAGATTCACGCCTTTTGGCACGATCGGCGACTCGAACCACTTGGTGTACAGCTTGGCAAATTCGCCCGACTTCATCATGCGGTTGATGGTGCCGTCCACCAGTTTTTTAAACTCCGGATCGTCCTTGCGTACCATGCAGGCATACGGCTCGACTTGCAGTGAATCGCCGACAACTTCAAGCGCTGCCGGGTTTTTGGAATTGGCGCGCAGGCCAAACAGCAAAATGTCGTCCATTGCAAAAGCCACAGCGCGGTCGTTTTCTACCAGCAGCAGCGAGTCGTCATGATCCTTGCCCAAAATCAGTTGCATGTCCAGGTTTTTGTCCGTGTTGTACTTGCGAATGACCTGCGCGTTGGTGGTGCCGGTGGTGCTGGCTACCGTCTTTTTGGCCAGGTCTGCATAGTTCTTTACGCCCGATGTTTTCTTGACCAGCAAACGCGTGCCGGTGTAGAACATGTTGGTGCTGAAGGTCACGTCTTTGGCACGGGTGGAATTGTTGGTGGTGGAGCCGCACTCCAGGTCGTACGTGCCGTTGACCAGCAACGGAATGCGGTTTTGCGACGTGACTGGCATGTAGGCAATTTGCAGATCAGGCTTTTTGGTTTTCTTGCGCACATCGTCAATGATGGCCTCCGTCAGCTCGACTGAAAAACCCACCGCTTTGGTCGAGCCAATCAAGTAGCTGAACGGCACCGACGACTCGCGGTATGAAACCGTGATCTTGTTGCTGTCAGCAATTTTTTGCAGTGTTTGCGCGCTGGCGCTGGCGGCGACCAGGCCTGTGCAGAGCATTGCGGCGGTCATTAAAGGTGAGAACTTCATGAATATCTTTCTGGGTGGAATGTGAAAATCAGTCTGGCCCAAGATGCCAGTTTGAATAAACCGCGCAAATTAGTTGGCGTATTTTCGCGGTAATTCCATGGCAAAAACTCATGATATTCCCGCATTTCCGATGCAGTCGCCACGCTGCTTGACAGCTAGCAACCAACAAGCAACAGGCAACGGAGTGCTATGTTTTCAGGAGCTGCTTGCGCGGATTTTGTATCGGCTGCAGCGTGTAATGGCAATGAAAATTCGCCTGGAAAGGTCAAAATCTGCCGCAGTGGCCTGGCTATTTGTGCAAGCCGCGTTCGTCAGGTTCGTCGGTTGACGTTGAAATCACGCTGGTTTGCTGACCCTTGGCTTTGCGCCAGGCATACACCGCATAACCCGAAAAACCATACAGCACGAACAGGCCAAACATGACAATCGGCGGATCAATGTTGATCACCGCTATGCCAAGCGCTATCAAAACAATGGCAGCAAAAGGAACGCTGCGTTTCATCTGAATGTCTTTAAAACTGTAAAACGGCACGTTGGTCACCATCGTCAAACCTGCATACAGCGTCAACGCAAAGGTATACCAACGCACCTGGTCGCCATCAATGCCGGCATCGGTCATCAGCCAGATAAAACCTGCTACCAGGGCGGCGGCGGCTGGCGATGGCAAGCCCTGAAAAAACCGCTTGTCCACCACGGTGGTGTTGACGTTAAAACGCGCCAGCCGCAACGCCGCACAGGCACAGTACACAAAGGCCGCTATCCAGCCCCAGCGCCCCAGCGTGCTGAGTGCCCAAACGTAGGCAATCAATGCGGGTGCAGCACCAAAAGACACCATGTCTGACAGTGAATCCATCTGTTCCCCAAACGCGCTTTGGGTGTTGGTCATGCGGGCAATGCGGCCGTCCAGGCTGTCCAGAACCATCGCAGCAAACACACCGATGGCGGCGTTTTCAAAGTTGCCGTTCATCGCCATGACGATGGCATAAAACCCGCCAAACAAACCGGCCAACGTAAAAAGATTCGGCAGAATATAGATGCCCTTGCGGCGCTTTCGCACCACCACATCCGGGTTTTGGGCCAAAGGCTCGTTGCCATCATGCATAGAAATACTCCTGTAACTACGAGCCAAGCATAACCAACTAGCTGCCGCAAAAATAAAAAAGCCGCGCAAGGGGTTTGCGCGGCTTTTTGCAGGACAAATGCCTGCTACTAATTTCTTTAGTTCTTGGTCTGGTCAACCAATTTGTTCTTCGCAATCCAGGGCATCATGGCGCGCAACTGGCTGCCGACTTTTTCAATCGAATGCTCAGCCGTCAGGCGGCGGCGTGCCGTCATGCTTGGGTAGTTGGTACGGCCTTCGCTGATGAACATCTTTGCGTATTCGCCGCTTTGAATGCGCTTCAAAGCATTGCGCATGGCCACGCGTGACTGCTCGTTGATGATCTCCGGGCCTGTCACATATTCGCCGTATTCGGCGTTGTTGCTGATCGAATAATTCATGTTGGCAATGCCGCCTTCATAGATCAGATCAACAATCAGTTTCAGCTCGTGCAGGCATTCAAAATACGCCATTTCTGGTGCATAACCGGCTTCAACCAAAGTCTCGTAACCCATCTTGATCAGTTCAACCGCACCGCCGCACAACACCGCCTGCTCGCCAAACAAATCGGTCTCGGTTTCTTCCTTGAAGTTGGTTTCAATGATGCCAGCCTTGCCGCCACCGTTGGCCATCGCGTAGCTCAAGGCCAAATCGCGGGCTTTGCCTGATTTGTCTTGATGAATGGCGACCAGATGCGGCACGCCGCCACCCTGGGTGTAGGTGTTGCGCACCGTGTGGCCTGGGGCCTTGGGCGCGACCATCCACACGTCCAGGTCGGCACGCGGCACAACCTGGTTGTAGTGCACGTTAAAGCCGTGTGCAAACACCAGCGACGCGCCCTGCTTGGCATGCGGCTCAACATTGTTCTTGTACACACCAGCAATGTCTTCATCAGGCAGCAAAATCATCACAACATCAGCGGCTTTGACAGCGTCATTGACTTCATGCACAGACAAGCCAGCTTTGACGGCTTTGTCCCATGACGCGCCACCTTTGCGCAGACCGACAACAATTTTGACGCCGCTGTCGTTCAGGTTTTGTGCATGCGCGTGACCCTGGCTGCCGTAACCAATAATCGCCACCGTTTTGCCCTTGATCAGGCTCAGGTCGCAGTCTTTGTCGTAATAAACTTTCATCTTTTTCTCCTGGTTGTAAATGTAAATAAATCTGAAATCTAAACTCTTAAAATTCTTTCGCCGCGCCCGATGCCACTGGCTCCGGTGCGCACCGTCTCCAAAATGGCGCTGCGGTCAATGGCTTCCAGAAACGCATCGTTTTTATGTTGGTCACCGGTCAGCTCTATCGTGTAACTTTTCTCGGTCACGTCAATAATCCGCCCGCGAAATATATCAGCCATCCGCTTCATTTCTTCGCGCTCTTTGCCGACCGCGCGCACTTTGACCATCATCAATTCGCGCTCGGTGTATGCGCCTTCGGTCAAATCGACGACTTTCACCACCTCAATCAGGCGGTTCAAATGCTTGGTGATTTGTTCAATCACATCGTCAGAGCCGCTGGTTTGAATCGTCATGCGCGACAGCGTTGGGTCTTCGGTTGGTGCAACCGTCAGGCTCTCGATGTTGTAGCCGCGGGCTGAAAACAGACCAACAACGCGCGACAGTGCGCCGGGTTCGTTCTCGAGTAAAACTGCAATGATGTGTTTCATAAGTCTGGACGCTTCATTTCAACTGCCCTCCCCCACACACGGTAATGCGCGGGCTTGGCAGGCAATAGATTTGTCTGTTGAGAGGTTAAATAAACGCTATAAAAATAATAGCTGCTTGCGCGCTGTTTACCTCGGCTAGAGGTCTTTTTTGTTATTAAATGTGAATGTCAAAGGTCTTCAGAGCCCAACAGCATTTCATTGATGCCCTTGCCAGCCTTGACCATCGGAAAGACGTTTTCAGTCGAGTCGGTTCTGAAGTCCATGAACACGGTTCGGTCTTTCAGCTTGCGTGCTTCACGCAGCGCCGGCTCCACATCGCCCGGCTTTTCAATCAGCATTCCGACATGCCCATAAGCCTCGGCCAGCTTTACAAAATCAGGCAGCGCATCCATGTAGCTGTGGCTGTAACGGCTTTCGTAATCAATCTCTTGCCACTGGCGCACCATGCCCAGATAGCGGTTGTTCAGCGACACAATCTTGACCGGCGTCTTGTATTGAAAGCAGGTGGACAGCTCCTGGATGCACATTTGAATCGAGCCTTCACCGGTGATGCAAAACACCTCGGCGTCTGGCTTGGCCAGCTTGATGCCCATCGCATACGGCAAGCCCACACCCATCGTGCCCAGACCGCCTGAATTGATCCAGCGGCGGGGTTCGTCAAACTTGTAATACTGCGCGGCCCACATCTGGTGCTGGCCGACATCAGACGTGATGTAGACATCATCATCTTTGGTCATGTTCCACAACGTTTCAACAACGTATTGCGGCTTGATGGTGCTGCCATCGCCCAGGCTGTATTTCATGCAACCCCGCTTGCGCCAGCCGTCAATCGTGCTCCACCAGTTGCCCAGTGCATCAGCATCAGGTTTCAGGCCAGATTCCTTGATCATGGCAATCAGCTCGGTCAGCACATCTTTCACATCGCCAACGATGGGAATGTCAACCTTCACACGTTTTGAAATGCTGGATGGGTCAATGTCAATGTGAATGATCTTGCGTTCGTTTTGCGCAAAGTGTTTGGGGTTGCCAATCACCCGGTCATCAAACCGCGCGCCAACAGCCAGCAGCACGTCGCAGTTTTGCATCGCGTTGTTGGCCTCATATGTGCCGTGCATGCCCAGCATGCCCAAAAATTTGGGGTCACTGGCTGGGTAAGCGCCCAGGCCCATCAGCGTGTTGGTACACGGATAACCCAACATATCTACCAGCGTGCGCAGCTCAGCGGATGCGTTGCTCAGCAGCACGCCGCCGCCGGTGTAAATATAGGGCCGCTTGGCCGCCATCAGCAACCCCAGCGCCTTGCGAATTTGCCCGCCGTGGCCTTTGCGAGAAGGGTTGTAGCTGCGCATTTCTACCGTGGCCGGGTAACCGGTGTACGGCACTTTGTTGAACGACACGTCTTTTGGGATGTCTACCACCACCGGCCCCGGGCGGCCGCTGCGGGCGATGTGAAAAGCCTTTTTCATCGTCTCGGCGATGTGCTTGGCGTCTTTCACCAGAAAATTGTGTTTGACGATAGGCCGCGTGATGCCGACCGTGTCGCATTCCTGAAAAGCATCCAGGCCAATCGCGTGCGTGGGCACCTGGCCGGTGATGATGACCATCGGAATGCTGTCCATGTAGGCCGTAGCAATGCCGGTAATCGCATTGGTCACGCCGGGCCCCGACGTTACCAGTGCTACGCCAACATCACCGGTCGCGCGCGCATAGCCGTCGGCTGCATGCACAGCCGCCTGTTCGTGCCTGACCAGCACATGCTGAATGGTGTCCTGCTTGTAAAACGCATCGTAAATGTGCAGCACCGCCCCACCCGGGTAGCCCCAGATGTATTTGACGTTTTCCGCCTGCAGGGATTTGACGATGATTTCCGCGCCGCGAAGTTCTTGCGCGTTTGCTTGGGAATTTGAAGTTGAATTCGCAGACGCTGCTGCTGCGGAAGCGATTTCCGCTTTTGTGATTTCCATGATGAACCTTTGTGAATTTCTCTGACGAAATACCTTGGGTGCCTATCAGCCAGCTCTTGTGGAGCCGCGTCAAGACTTGAGGCCAAAACCATAGGCAGACACATAATCTGCCGAGTCATGACCCGTTTGCCGTTTAGTTGCAGTAAGCATTATGACATTTTCATGTTGCTCAATATCAGCTTTGCTGTGGAATTCAGGTAAATTTGACCTCCGAAATGCGTTAAATTAACGCATTGCCGATAACAATAAAAGCATCAGACAAACCGGAATTTCTCACCGTTGGCAACTGAACAAGAACTCTCTGACTTTTTGAAAAGCGTTGAAAAACGCGCTTTCAAGCGCAGCGTTTACCACACCCGGGACGAAGAAGCGGCTCTTGATATTGTTCAGGACTCGATGATGAAACTGGCGCACAGTTATGGCGACAAGCCAATTGCCGAGTTGCCCATGCTGTTTCAGCGCATTTTGTCCAACACCACACTGGACTGGTTTCGCCGCCGCAAGACCCGCAATGCGCTTTTTTCCAACATGAGTGACTTTGAGTCTGCAGGTGAAGACGGCGATTTCGACATTCTTGAAACTTTGGAGCTTCAGACAGACTCCGAAGGTACAGAAAGTGCTCAGGATGCAACAGAACGGGCCCAGGTATTGCGCGAGATAGAAGTTGAGGTAAAGCTTTTGCCGGGTCGTCAACGGGAAGCGTTCTTGCTGCGTTACTGGGAGGAGATGGACGTGGCTGAAACAGCGCTCGCAATGGGTTGTTCTGAGGGTAGTGTGAAGACGCATTGCTCCCGGGCAGTTGCAGCGTTGAGCAAAGCCCTCAGCGCCAAAGGACTAAAACTATGACGAATTCACTACAAAACCGACACGACATTTTGCAAGAGCGCTTTGCACTCAAGGCCGCCGCCTATTTGTCAGCCGGCGCGGCCGCTCTGCCCTACGAAGTCAGCGAGCGACTTCGTGCCGCGCGCGCCCTGGCAGTGGCCAAACGCAAAATCGGCAAGCTTCAGGCAGCTGGTGGCACCATCAACGCAGGCGGCGCCAGCGCTGCGCTGTTGTGGGGCAACTCTGGCGACGGCTTGGGCTGGTGGGGTCGGATAGGCTCTTTCGTGCCCCTGATTGCATTGGTGGTGGGCATGTTGACCATCAACGTTGTACAAAATGACAACCGTGCCCAAGAACTGGCTGAAGTTGACGCGGCATTGCTGATTGACGACTTGCCGCCTGCTGCGTTTTCAGACCCTGGTTTTGTGCAATTTTTGAAGACGAGTCGTTGAACCGATTGCTTCGCGACCCGCCTGTTTATTGAGTTATTTGAATTTTTTGTATTACCGATGAAACGCGCTCTTGCCTTTTTCATTGCTGCAGGTCTGCCCTTTATTGCGGTTGCCCAAACGCCCGCTCCGGGCCTTGCTGCATCTGCTGCCCGGCCCGCTGCTTCGGCAACCATTACAAAGTCGATTGCCAGTAAAACCAGCGCTGCTGCTAAACCTACTGCTGTCAAACCTGCCGACCCGGCTGCCTTGACAAAGCCTTTGTGGGTTGAATTGACTGCCTTGCAGCATCAAGCCTTAAAACCACTGGAAAGCAGCTGGAGCGCCATCAATGAGCCGCAAAAGCGCAAGTGGCTTGAGTTGTCAAAAAATTACCAGAAGCTGTCGCCTGTTGAACAGGCCACCATGCACAGCCGGATGGTGGAATGGGTTGGCATGAGCCCGCAAGACCGTGCAGCTGCCCGGCTCAATTTTGCCAAGACCAAAGAGTTGTCAAAAGAGCTGACGGGTGATGAGAAAAAAGCCAAATGGGAAACCTACCAGGCTTTGAGCCCGGGTGAAAAAGCAAAGCTGGCTGCCAATGCCACTCCCAAGCCCGCAGGTGCTGCCACTGCGGTTAAACCGGTGGAGCTGCAAAAATTGGCAGTGACCCCCAAAAGCGTGTTGATGCTGCCCAAATTGCCGGCGACAACTCCCGTCACCACAGCGTCTGAGCTGGCGCCGGGTTCTGCATTTGTTCCCGCAAATTGAGTGTGGCTGATGTGCCAGAGGCGAGCGTGGCGCCTGACTCAAACCCCCCAATAAACGTGCCGTCCATCCCCAGGCGCATGGCCTGCTGGATGTACGAAGGCCTGCTGATGTTTGGCGTAGTGTTCCTGGCGGGCTACCTGTTCAGTGCTTTGAGCCAAACCCGCAATGGGATGGAGAACCGCAACGCCCTGCAAGGCTTTTTGTTTGTGATTTTTGGCATTTATTTCGTCTGGTTTTGGGCCAAGGGCCAAACCCTGGCGATGAAAACCTGGGACATTCGGGTGGTTGACATGCTGAGCCAACCCATCACGCAAAAGCGCGCCCTGCTCCGCTATGCGCTCAGCTGGTTGTGGTTTTTGCCGCCGCTGGTGTTTACCTGGGCATTTGGCGCATCAGCCAAGGAAGGCGCAGTGCTGGCGCTGGGCTGGGTAGCAGTGTGGGCAGTGCTGGCGCGGTTTCATCCGCAAAAGCAGTTCTGGCACGACGCCTTTGCAGGCACCCGGCTGATCACCTGGAAAGCGCCCGAAAGCCCAAAGCGGCTGGCGCGAATGGCTGGCCAAGCGAAAACACCCGAGTAGTCACCGTTAATTTTTAGCAGTTTCAAACAGCAGCTTCGTCCTGCTCGCCGGTGCGAATGCGAACGGTACGCTCCACACTGGTGACAAAAATCTTGCCGTCACCGATTTTGCCGGTGCGAGCTGCGCCAATGATGGCGTCTACGCAACGGTCAACTTCAGACGTTTTGACTACCACTTCAATTTTGACTTTTGGCAGAAAGTCCACCACGTATTCAGCGCCGCGGTATAGCTCGGTGTGGCCCTTTTGGCGGCCAAAACCCTTGACTTCAGTCACTGTCAGGCCAGTGACGCCGCATTCAGCCAAAGCTTCGCGTACTTCTTCGAGTTTGAAAGGTTTGAGGATGGCGGTAATTTGCTTCATGAATGGGTATTTGGTTAGGCTCTAAAACGGCTGGTGATAGGGTAGCGCCAATCCTTGCCAAAGCTCCTGTGAGTTACCCGGATGCCTACCGGGGCCTGGCGGCGTTTGTACTCGTTGATTTTGATCAGCCGCGTGACGCGTTCTACCACTGCACGGTCGAACCCGGCGGCAATAACGCTTTCGGCGCTCTCGTCATTCTCCATGTAGCGTTCCAGAATCGCATCCAGCACCTCATACGGTGGCAGGCTGTCCTGATCTGTCTGGTCGGCTTTCAGCTCGGCACTCGGCGGGCGTGTGATGATGCGCTCGGGAATCGGCGCGTTGCAGGTGCCGTAGGGGTTGTTGGCATTGCGCCAGCGTGCCAGCCGAAACACCGTGGTTTTGACCAGATCCTTGATGACGGCAAAACCGCCTGCCATGTCGCCATACAGCGTGCAGTAGCCGGTGGCCAGCTCGCTCTTGTTGCCAGTGGTCAGCACAATAGAGCCAAACTTGTTGGACAGCGCCATCAGCATCGTTCCGCGAATGCGCGCCTGGATATTTTCTTCGGTGGTGTCTTCCGCCCTGCCCTTGAACTGGCCAGCCAATGAACCCTTGAACGCCTCAAATTCAGGAATGATGGATATCTCGTCATAGCGTACGTTCATGCGCGCGGCCATTTCGCGTGCGTCGATCCAGGAAATGTCAGCGGTGTAGGGCGACGGCATCATCACTGTTTGCACCTTGTCTGCGCCAATCGCATCCACTGCAATGGCCAGAACCAGGGCTGAATCGATACCGCCAGACAAGCCCAGCAGCGCACCGGGAAATCCGTTTTTGCCCAGATAGTCGCGCACACCAAGTACCAGCGCGTCCCACAGGTCTGCATCGTCAGTTTGCTCGGGCGTAATGTTTGCTATTAAATCGATAGCTGCTTGCGCGCTTAAATCAACGGCTAGAGGCCTATTTGATGCTGAAACAGCGCTGATTTCAAACAATTCTTCCTTGAAACTGGCAGCCCGCCCGGCAAGCGCACCATCAGCCTGAAG
>JAYUVG010000262.1:0-7799 GCA_043754255.1 Polaromonas sp.
AGCCAGGGTGCTGTATGAGCAGGCCTTAACGCTGTTCAAAAGCGAACAAGATGGTGTGGGCCAGGCCAACACGCTTCAAGCGCTGGGCGACCTGGAAAGACAGCTTGGCCAATGGCCCGATGCATTAGCTTTCTACCAAAGCGCGTTGGCGTTTTATGTAGCTGAACAGGAACCCATGGGGCTGGCTTACACCTATGCTGAAATAGCGCGCTGCTGCTACTCCAGCAAACAACCGGCCCCGACTGATCAGGCAATGCTGGTTGCCTTCAAGTGGGCAATTAAAAGTAATACTGATTCAGTTCAGGCATATGTTGTTGGCGTGCTGGTAGAAGTTCAGGGAGGCAAGCCAGCGGCTCAAGCTTGGCTAAAGCGTCACCACATTGGATGACAACAGTTCATATATCCGGTAGTTTGTACGGGTTTGGTGTTGGCCAGCAAGACGCCAATTTCCAACTCTTGCAAGTTGATCGCTGACAGGTACAAATCAGTTGCCTCCACGCTGTCAGCCCATCTTGCAACGTTGGTGTCTGACTGGGTCTGAGCGGATTTTTCGCAGTTCAAAAAACAACATTGGAATTTAGTGAATACATGGCTGCAACCTCAAGCCAAGATTGCAGCGCGCGCCAGTTCGTTGGAAGATGGCGCGTCAAAAACAATATCTGTTGCGTCCGGCATCGCCAGCAACTCAGCAATTTTTGTTGGCTGCCCGCTCATCTTTTTGTCGTCACTTAACGTCCGCAACACATGCGCTGTATAGCCGCTGTCTGTAATGAAAATCGGCTGGCGTTGAGCCGATTTTTTGGCTTTGCTTGCGTCTTGCGTGAACTGCCGACTTGAAGATGTTGTAACTGTCATGATGTGACCTTTCAATTAGTCAAAATTGTAGGTATGTTTGTACATAGACAGCCTGAAGGCCCTACCTAAAAAATTCACCCAACGCCGCCGCCGTTTCCTCAGGCAACTCTTCAGGAATAAAGTGCCCCGCTGGCATGGCATGGCCGCTGACCACACCGCTGCACTGCGCTTGCCACAGCGCCATCGGGTCAAACAATCGGTTGACCACACCACGCGCGCCCCACAGCACCAGTGTGTCGCAGGCAATTTTTTCAGCCTGCTCTCGGCCTGTGCGGTCATGCAGCAAGTCAATGCCGGCGCTGGCGCGGTAATCCTCACAGGCACTGTGCAGCGCCTGGGCATTGCAAAAGCAGCGTTCGTATTCGGCCAATGCCTGCGGCTCGATATAACCAAGTCCCGCGCTGCCCCAACCGCCCAGCTTGGCATGCAGGTACGCCCTGGCTGTCTCGGGGTGGTTTGCGCCCATCATGATTTCAGGCAGCGGCGCGGGTTGCAGCATATGAAACCAATGGTAGTAAGCGCGTGCAAACTCCATGTACGGCGCTGTCAAACTTTTGCCGTCGTACATGTCCAGCGTGGGCGCTATGTCAATCACGCACAGCTTTTTAACCCGCGCTGAATGGTCTAGCGCCAGACGGTGCGCCACGCGCCCACCACGATCATGACCGCACAGGTAAAACTTGTCGATGCCCAACGCATCCATCACCAGCGCCATGTCATGCGCCATGTTGCGTTTGCTGTAGTTGCTGTGGTCTGGCAGGCCGGGTGTTTTGGACGAATCGCCGTACCCGCGCAGGTCGGGCAGCACCAGAAAATATTCAACCTCAAGCACCTTGGCCACCCGGTGCCACATCACATGCGACTGCGGAAAGCCGTGCAAAAGCAGCAACGCAGGCTTCGGCACAGCGCCCAATATGGTTTTAGAAAACCGCGCATGAATCGTTGCGCCGTTGACTTCAAAACTGCGCTGCTCAAAGTTGGTAAACCAGGTCATAGTGAATTCTTTCTTGATGCTATAAATTCTTGCAAATTTGCCGCTGCCATGCACCCGCTTGCACCTGGGTGCGGGAAAACTTCACACGGACAAATGAAGCCGATTGATAAGGCCCTGCAGCGCATGCAACACAGCAGCTTGCCTGACAAACGCCCGGTCGCCATCAAAGCGCATGCGCTCGGATGTCAGCATGCCCGCTACCGAAAAGCCAAACCACACCGTACCCACTGGTTTGTCTGCGCTGCCGCCCGCTGGCCCGGCCACGCCCGTCACAGCCACCGACACCTGCGCATGCGAATGACGAATCGCTCCAAACGCCATGGCTCTGGCCACTGGCTCACTGACCGCACCGTGCTGCGCAATCAACGCCGCATCGACGCCCAGCATGTCGGTTTTGGCGGCGTTGGAATAGGTGATAAAACCGCGCTCAAACCAGGCGCTTGACCCGGGCAGGTCAGTGCAGGCTGCGGCAATCATGCCGCCTGTGCAACTCTCGGCTGTAGCCAGAAAAAGGCCTTTTTCAAGCATCAAATCAGCCGCTAGCCCACATAAAGTGCGCGCAGACAGCTCCTGATTTAATAGCGTCTTGGGTGGGATGGCAGCCATCACCAAAACCGCCACAGCGCTATCACCAGCAGCGTGCAAAACGCCGCTACAAAGTCGTCAAACATGATCCCCCAGCCGCCGCGCGCACCAGTGCCTTTGAACACCTGATCTGCCCAACCGACCGGGCCAGGTTTGGCCGCATCGAAAAACCGGAACAGCACAAAAGCTGCCAGCTGCCCGGCAAAGCCCGCTGGCATGATGAGCCACAAAATGAGCCAGAAAGCCACCACTTCGTCCCACACAATGTTGCCCGGGTCCAGCACGCCCATGTTTTTGGCGGTGACAGTACAGGCCCACCAGCCAACAAGAGTAGACGCGGCAATCAGCCAGCCCATTTGCACGTTGCTCATGCTGGGCGATATGACCAAAAAGGCCAGCCAGGCCCACAGCGTGCCAGCCGTGCCGGGAGCAATCGGGCTCAAGCCCGAGCCGAAACCCAATGCGATGAAATGCGCTGGGTGGGCAAGCAGAAACTTGGCGTTTGGACGGAATGCGGAGGTCGATGCGGTTGTAGTGGTCATGGTTTTTAATCGGCTTGGTCACTGGCAATCGTACGGCCAATTTCGGGCCAACGGTGGTGCAAATACAGCCAGGCCACAAGACCAATGCACAGCATGCTGAGTGACAACGCAGCCAAGCCAATTGTTGAATGCATCACCAGCGGCACCAGCATGCCGGCCACTACGCCGTTGGCTGTTGCGCCAATCACCGCTTGCAGCGACGACGCCATGCCGCGCCGCTCGGGGTACAAGTCAAGCACCAACAGCGTGACCACCGGCACCATCAGCGCCCAACCAAAAGCAAACAGCGCAATCGGAATCAGTGCCCACGAAACATGTGCCTTGAAAAAATAATTGGCCACCAGGTTGATGACAGCGACCGTCAGCATGATGACAAAGCCATGGCGGATTTGCTGCTTGGGCGCAACCTTGCCTGCCAGCCTGCCACTGAGCCACGCGCCTGACATGATGCCGCTGATGGTCAGGACAAAAAACCAGAAAAACTCCGTCGGTTGCAAGCCCAGGTGCTCGCCTAAAAAAGCAGGCGCCGCCATCACGTACAAAAACAGGCCGTTAAAAGGCACGCCGCTGGCCAGCGCCAACAATAAAAAACGTGGGTTGGATGTGAGCTGCCAGTACCCCTGCATCAGCGGCTTGAACCTGAAGCTCTGGCGCTGGTCAACATGCAGCGTCTCGGGCAGATATTTGAAATTGGCCGCCCACAGCAAAACGCCCACGATTGTTAAAAACCAGAAAATACTGTGCCATCCCAACAGCACAAACAACCAGCCGCCGACGATAGGCGCAAGTGCTGGCGCCACACCAAAATAAATCGTCACCTGGCTCATCACCTGCTGCGCTTGCGCTGGCGGGAACATATCGCGAATCACCGCCCGCGACACCACAATGCCGGCGCCAGTTGACAAGCCCTGCAGCGCCCTGAAGAACACCAGTTGCTCAATGCTTTGGGAAAGCGCACACCCGGCTGACGCAACCGTAAACATGGCCACACCCCACAGCACCACTGGCCTGCGGCCAAAGCTGTCAGCCAATGCGCCATGAAACAGGTTCATGAATGCAAAACCAAACAGGTATGCCGACAGCGTTTGCTGCATCTCCAGGGGTTTGGCACCCAGCGACGTGGCGATGCCAGTGAAGGCGGGGATATAGGTGTCAATTGAAAACGGGCCGAGCATGCCCAGCAGAGCCAGCAGCACTGCCAATGCCCAGCGAGGGCCAGGCCATAACTTATCGGCGTTTGGATTCATTGGTATTTACTCCCTCCCCTCCCGGGGGAGGAGAGTTTGTTGTTCCCTCCCCTCCCGGGGGAGGGTTAGGGTGGGGGCAAGTGCCGAGCTACTGCTACCACCGCGCGTGCCCCCATCCCTACCTTCCCCCAGCGGGGGAAGGGGTAAAACCAGAGCATCGTCATCGTTGCTGCGTTGCTTTAATTTCAGCGCAGCGTCATACAAATCATTGCGCGGCGCACCCGTAATTTCCGCCGCCAGTTTGACAGCAGTCTTCAGCGGCAACTCCGCCAGCAACAGTTGCAGCACGCGCTGGCCATCGTCTTTGGGCAGCGCGCGTGGCGCGGGGTGCAGCACCAGCACAAATTCGCCCCGCGTGCGCTGCGGCCCAGCAGCCAGCCAGGCTGCGAATTGATCAGCGGCAACGGTAGCGATTTCTTCAAACTGTTTGGTCAGCTCACGGCAAATAGTCACTGGCCTGCTACCCAACAGCGCAAAAGCCTGAGCCAACGCCTCAATGCGGTGCGGCGCCTCCATGATGACAACGGCTTTTGCCTCAGTTTGCAAGACTGCAATAGCCTGGTCGCGCTCACCCGCTTTGCTCGGTAGAAAGCCCGCAAACACAAACGCTGAATCGCCCGACATACCCGCAGCACTCAGCGCGGTTGTCACGCTGCTGGCACCGGGTAGCGGCGTCACACCCAGGCCCGCGCTACGCACTGCAGCCACCAGCCGCGCGCCGGGGTCACTGACAGCGGGCGTGCCTGCATCGCTAACGTAAGCCACGCGCTCGCCACGCTGCAAGCGGTCTATCACGCCAACGGCTGCTTCCTTCTCGTTGTGTTCGTGCACCGCCAGCAGCGGCTTGTCGATGCCAAACTGGCGCAGCAAGCCCTGCGTGTGGCGCGTGTCTTCGCACCCAATCGCGTCGGCCAGTTGCAGCACATGCAGCGCGCGCAGCGAGATGTCGGCCAGGTTGCCAATCGGCGTGGCCACCACATACAGCGTGCGCTGCGGATAATGCTGCATACCGGCAGCAGCCTTTGCTGCGCCAAGGGCCAAGTCGAAAGAAGCGTTCAATGTGGTTTTCCAAAAAAGCAGCGGGCAAGACGCCTGATGTCAACAGTACCATCAGCCCGCCGACCAAGTCTGTAGGCGATGCCGCTGAAGCCATGGCGCTTGAATATCTGCGCGACAGAGGCCTGACATTTCAAGAAGCCAATTATCGGACACCGGGGCGCGGCGGCGGCGAGATTGACCTCATCATGAAGGACAAAGACGGCACGCTGGTGTTCATTGAAGTCCGCCAGCGCGCCAGCACCTCCCACGGCGGCGCAGGCGCCAGCATCAGCGCCGTCAAGCAGCAACGCATTGTGTTTGCAGCGCGGCACTACCTGATGCGATTCAAAACCCTGCCACCGTGCAGGTTTGATGTGGTGCTGATTCAGGGTGGGTTGGATAAGTTGGGTGGGGGCGGCAAGCCAACGATTGAATGGCTGCGGTCGGCGTTTGATGCTTTTTGAACGCGTTTAGCAGGGGCTGGGATTGGACATTTACAAAAGCTTGAAGTTCTGCATCAGCTGCCCTTTACTCCAATCTCGGCTGCACAACATGATCTACCCATAGTTGCAGAAGGTGTGCAAAACGCAACAACTGAATGTAAAACCACCACCTGAAAGTCATACCTCACGGGGTAGCAAGGTCTCATATTCTGAAAACCATTGAATTACGCAATTGCAAAAGGATTAACATCGTTACGTATAGATACTTACAACCCTTTAAGGATAAAACCAATGCGTTTGCTACTCGCTTTTCTCTTGCCTTTTACGGTTTTCTTCACTATCGGGCGCCCTTTTTCTGGCGTAATTTGCCTGCTGCTTCAAATCACTTTAATCGGCTGGATTCCAGCTGCCATTTGGGCGGTCTACGCACTGGGCCAATACAAAACAGACAAAAAAATTGAAAAAGCTGTTGCGGCTTCTTCAGGCAAATAGCTAGTTCACAGCTGTTTGCGATTTCTAAAACAAAAAAGAAGGGTAATTTATGTGGGGATTTTTTAGTGGACTTTTGTGGCTGCTGTTTTGGCTCGCGATTGTTTTAGCCGTTATTGCTTTCCTGTCATACAACAAGTTGCAAGGTCATGCGCAAGCGATTCGCGAAAGTTCGTCCAATATTCAGGTAGCCGTCAGCAAAAAACTGGCATTGCTCAACCAGTTGATTGATGTGGTCAAAAACTTTCAGGAAAGCGAGCAATTCACTTATTTGAAAATCGCGCAAGACACTTCTGCACCAGGACTGAGTTCAGCCTACCAGCAATCCGGCGCTGTGTTGACGTCGCTTCAGGGCGTGGCAGAACGGTATCCGAACTTAAAAGCAAGCGAGCAATACCACCGCCTGATCAACAACATTGAAGCCTGCGAATCCAATATTCAGGATCAGCGCCAAAGCTACAACCTGACAGTGCGCAGGTACAACACCGTACGACTATCGATGCCGACGGTGTTTGTTGCCGGGATGCTGGGGTTTTCAACTGCACCCTATCTGGAATTCGATATCAGCGGCGTGGCAGAGCCGGGACATCTGAAAAACTTCAAAACAGACGATGGAGAGCGCTTGCAGCAGCTGCTGTCCCATGCTGGCGGCCAAATTGCTGGTGCGTCGAAACTGCTGGTCAGTCATGCAACACAGGCAGGCAAATTAGCCGTTGAAAGTATCAAGGCAAAGCCTCCAGGCGATCCGGACTATTTTTATCAGGTGCCGGGCGGCGTACCCAACGGGCCCCTCAAACTGCAGGCCCTGATGGAACAGGTTGAACTTGGAAGCCTTCCGCGTGAGGTGCTGGTCGCTGAAATTGGTAGCACCAGTTGGTGCAACCTTGCAGATCTTGTGAAAACCCACGCAAAAGAGTCTACACAAGAGGTCAACGCATGATTTTCAAAAAAATGCGCAGCGTTACAGCGCTGGCTACTGTTGTTGTCGCAGGATGTGCGACTGCCCCAGGCAGGCCAAATAGTGATCTGGCCGGCCAGGTGCGAGAAAATTTTGCTAGCGATGATCCCTGCTCAAACAATGCAAGAAATATCGGTATCGCCGGTGGCGCGCTTGTGGGCTTGATTATTGGCAATAGCGTAGGCGAGGGGAAAGCTGGAGCGCGCGCTACCGGGGCACTTCTTGGCGGTCTGGTAGGCGGATTTGTAGGGGCGGACATGGATCGCAAGCGTTGCGAGTTGTCAAAAGTCGCAAAGCAATACAACCTGGACATGACGTTTTCAGCCATTCAGGCAAACGGCGAAGTTGTTGGCGCAGCCGCATTACCCAAAACCACGAGCGCAGCCGGAAGCGACAAAACGGTAATCGGCACAACGGTAAGCGTGCGCGACAAGGAGGGTGCCATGGGCCACTTCGAAAGCGGCTCTGACCAGCTCACGCCTAAAGCGCGGGAGTATTTCGCAGCCATAGCAGCGCAATACAGCTCAAAAAATATGCTCGAAGGGCAAACTGACCCCAAACGCCGCGAAGAAATCAGCCGGCAAATTGCACAGCGTCGTATCTTTTTGATTGGCCATACCGACGACACCGGCTCTAGCGACACAAACG
>JAYUVG010000263.1:0-5628 GCA_043754255.1 Polaromonas sp.
CACCCTAACCCTCCCCCAGCGGGGGAGGGAACAAGACAGGCTGCAGTCTCCGTATTACTCCCTCTCCCCTTGGGAGAGGGTAGGAGTGAGGGCATCCCCGCTTCGAACTCAGGCACAGGCAAACTACAAGTCCCCCCGCGTGACCGCTCCGTCATCCGCCTGCCGTCCTACGAACAGGTCAAAAGTGACGCAGTGCTGTACGCCCACGCCAACCGCGTCCTGCACCTGGAAACCAACCCCGGCAACGCACGTGCATTGGTACAAGCCCATGGTGAAGGCGCAACCGCCCGTGATGTATGGATCACACCACCGCCCATCCCTTTGACCACAGCCGAGATGGACTACGTCTTCGATTTGCCGTACGCGCGCAGCCCGCACCCGAGCTATGCAGATGAAAACGGCAGTCACGACCACGCCACCAAAATCCCCGCGTGGGAGATGATCCGCTTTTCCGTCAACATCATGCGGGGCTGCTTTGGCGGCTGCACTTTTTGCTCCATTACGGAGCATGAAGGCCGCATTATTCAAAGCCGGTCTGAAGATTCGGTGATCCGTGAGATTGAAGCGATACGGGACACCGTCAAGGGCTTTACTGGCGCTATTTCAGACCTGGGCGGCCCAACTGCCAACATGTACCGCATCGGCTGCAAATCACCTGAAATTGAAGCAGCTTGCCGCAAGCCAAGCTGCGTGTACCCGGGTATTTGCCAAAACCTGAACACCGACCACAACCCGCTGATCAAAATGTACCGCCGCGCGCGCGCGCTCAAGGGCGTGAAGAAGATTTTGATCAGCTCGGGTGTGCGCTACGACCTGGCCATTGAAAGCCCTGAATACGTGAAAGAGCTCGTTAGCCACCACGTTGGCGGGTATCTGAAAATTGCGCCGGAGCACACCGAGCAAGGGCCACTGACCAAGATGATGAAGCCGGGCATCGGCAGCTACGACAAGTTCAAGCAGCTGTTTGAAAAGTACAGTCTGGAAGCCGGTAAAAAGCAGTTTTTGATTCCGTACTTCATCGCCGCCCATCCGGGCACCAGCGACGAAGACATGATGCATCTGGCCCAGTGGCTGAAAAAAAGCGGCTTCAGGGCAGATCAGGTACAAACCTTTTACCCGTCGCCAATGGCCACAGCGACTGCGATGTACCACACCAACAAAAACCCGCTGCGCAAAGTGACACGCGACAGCGAAACGGTAGACATTGTGCGGGGTGAAAAGCGCCGCCGTTTGCACAAGGCATTTTTGCGCTACCACGACCCCAACAACTGGCCGCTGCTGCGTGAAGCACTCAAAACGATGGGCCGGGCTGACTTGATTGGCAATGGCAAGCACCACCTGATTCCTACGTTTCAGCCACTGGTGGACGGCACTTACCAGAGTGCGCGGCGTAAAAATTCAACCGTAGCGTCTAAAACCAGTGCGGTTGCTTCACCAGCGTCACTTTCAAAGGGCCGGATTCTGACGCAGCATACCGGCTTGCCGCCGCGTGACAACGGGTCAGCAAAACCTGCGAGACCTGACGTTCAAAGAAAAGGGCGCTGACGGGTTTTAAGCCTATGGAAGCGCTGAATAAGTCCTTGCGGATGGGCGACAGCCGGATCGGGATGGGCTGCAAGAAATTTGACGCCGCAGACCGCCCGAGGCCGGCTGGTCGCACGCCGCAGGGGACTTGTTCAGCGCTTCCCTACTTGGCAGCAGGTGCGTCGCCAGGTATTCCCAGGCGTTTGACGATGGTTTGCTCCAGCGCAACCACCTTTGGTTCCACCGCAGTCCGGGTGTCGGCAAGCACTTTTTCCAGCAACACTTTTTGCATGTCACCGCTCAGTTTCTGAAATTTGTTGACTGCTGGCGATTCCAGAAAACCTGCAATCTGCCCGAGTTCTTCTTCGGTGAATTTTTCTTCCAGAAAAGCGCCAACCGTTGTTGGTGCCAGCCGCTTCGCACTACTTGTCACCAGCGGAGTGGTTTCATCCAGATATTTTTTAATATCTGCCTGGATCAGTTTGCCCAACGCTTCGCGCTTGTCAGCAGCCACGCGCTCCTGCATTTCTGCGCCTGCGCGGTTCATCAGGTCAAGCGCTGGCCGCTCGACCATGGCGCGGCTCATGCCTTCAATACCAGGCTGTTGAACCTTCAGGATTCGGGTTACCAATGCTTTTTTGCCAGGCGACGATTGGGCAGATGCGGGCAGAACGGGCAGCGCGATGAGAGGCGCTACAAGAAGGGCGATGAAAAGTTTTTTATGCATGGCTCTATTTTATCTGGCTAGCCAGGTTGATGCTGTGGCGACCTGTTACCAAACGCGTACCGGTAAATTCTTTACATTCTTAAGGGCTGCGCATAGCCAGTCATTTCCAGATAACCGTTGCCGACTTTCTTTCCGTTGCTGTCCAGCAGCTCACACAAGCCTTCCCAATAAATCGCACCGGTGGATTGGCGGCTGTCCAGTTCCTGGTTGTCTAGCAGTGCCCTGACGGTATAGAAATCGGCCGGTGTACGCACCACCCATTCCACCGGATAACTGGCCTGCGTCAGCGGACTTTTCCAGAACCGGGTGGGCCTGAAAATCACCTCGCCCCGGCTGAAAACATACAGCGACTGGCTGGCTGACCTGAACGAGCCGCCATCCCACACCGCTGCGCCGGTTTTATCGCGCAGCCGAAAGGCAGTCAGTGCACTGCCGTCAGCCAGGTTCATGCCGATCCAGTCCCAGCCCACCACGCCAGGCGCCAGTATTTCCTGGCTCCATTCATGGTCAAGCCAGGCAGTGCCCTGCACGTCGAACGTTTTGCCCTGCACACGCAGTTTGCCGGTGGTGGCCAGTTGCGGCTGGCTGTAGTAGTAGCTGGCTTGCTTTTCGTCTGGGCCTTTGCGCGACAGGCCCTTGTTGCCTTGCAATAAAACAGCTTGTGTTTCAGCAAATTGCAATGTCAAACCAAAGGTATTTGCGGGCAGATCAGCAACATATTTTTTGCCATCAGCTTGCAGTGACCAGTCGCGCAGCTTGACATGCATGTCAAGCTGGCTGCTGGAAGCCACACCAAAACCATCACGCGCAATGCGCTGGTCGTGCCAGATTCTTTTGCCCTCTACATCGGTGATGGCGGCATGGGCAAACATCAGTTGTCTGGCCGCAAAATTTGACGCCATGCCTTGTGTGCTGTCAACGCGGGAGCGGAAAAATGTGAGTTGAAAACCAAACTCACGGCCTGCAGACAGCGCGTGGCCGGTGATGTACCACCACTCGGTTTTAAAGTCAGGATGAGAGCCCCGGTCGCGCGGGAAAGCCAGCGTTTTGGCGGGAAGCGCGTGCGCAATGCTGCCTTGCACGGTGACGGCCAAACTGCCAAGCAACATGCTTCGCCTGAGCTGGCTAAACCGCAGTGTCATGGCTGCAACATCCGCGCCTGGCCAAGCCGCTGCCTGGTGTTAGGTATGTCCTGTGTGTCCTGTGTGTTCCGGGATGTTTGCATGGGCTAAATTTTCGCAGCAAATGTTGCAGTCTGTGTCACGGCACTACCAGTCTTCCTTGACAGCCAGCACCGCGTCTTTGCCCGCAGCAGCCCGGCCCGCAAGCCAGGCTGTGACGGTACCTGCCAGCACCACAGCGCCGCATAACGTCAGCAGCCGCAGCCATGGCAGCACCAAGTCCATCGTCCAGTGAAAGCTCTGCGGGTTGACCACATGCACCAGCACCAGTGACACCACCAGCCCCAGCATCAAGCCCGCGATGCTGCCAATCAGTGTCCAGGCTGCACCTTCACCGGCGACCACTGTCAAAATTTGCCGACGCGTCAGCCCCAGGTGCGCCAGCAAGCCAAACTCTTTGCGCCGCGCCAGTACCTGTGCACTAAAGCTGGCCGCCACACCAAACAGGCCAATCGCAATGGCCACGCCTTGCAGCCAGTAGGTCACTGCAAAGCTGCGGTCAAAAATCTTCAGGGAAATAGCGCGTATCTCACGGGTAGATGCAAACTCCAGCAGCTTGCCAGCGTCGGCGGTTTGGTCAGCGACTGCACGCACTGCTTGCTCAACTTCACTGGCAACAGCACCTGGCGTTAGCCACAGCGCCAGGTCGTTGACACGGGTGTCGCCCGTCAGGCGCTCAAAGTCGGTTTTTGCCATCACAACCGCACCAAACTGGCGCGCGTAATCACGCCATACGCCAGCCACGTAAAATTTGTTTGCTATTAAATCAGGAGCTGCTTGCGCGCTGTTTACGTCGGCTAGAGGCATAAATGATGCTGAAAAAGCATCAAATACAGCGCCTGGACGTGCACCATACAAGTCCACCATTGGCTCGCTCACATAGATGCCGATATGCCCTGCCGGCACAGGCAACGGGTTGCCCACCAGCGGCAGCACCTTGGCCGGGTCGGCAATATCACGTGAGACCAGGGCCACAGGCGGGTTGCTGGCGTCCAGGGTTATGGATGTGGTGCGCAGCGTGCTGATACGCTGCACGCCCTTGACCTGGGCAATGGCATTTACCAGCGCAGGGGTGAGGTAAACCGTGTCCAGCGCTGCAGTGCCGCCTGCGGTGCGCAAATACACATCCGCTGGCAGCACCACGTCCAGCCAGCTGGTGACTGAATCCCTGAAGCTGGCCACCATAACGGTGAGGGCTACCGCCAAACTGAGCGATGCCACCACGCCGCTCACGGCCACTGCTGCGCTGGCGCGTACGCGTCTGGCGCGCTCAACGGCTAGCAGCGGCAACAATTGGTGCGCCACCCATGGAGCGATGAAGTCATAGAGCAACGCCACCCCCCACGGCAGGGCAGTGATACCGCCCACCAGCAGCAGCGCAACCGACAGATACGCTGCCAGCGGTATGCCAAATACAGGTGGAGCCAAAGCAAACAGCGCCCCAGCAGCTATCAAAATGATACTGAGCCAATGCCCGTTGCCTGGCGCAGGGGCAGCGCCCAGGCCTTTGAGAGTCTGCGCCGCAGGCAGCTTTTGCGCGGCCCTGGCAGGCCACCAGCCACCCACCACAGCGGCTACTGTGCCCAGCGCGCCATACAGCCCCGCAGCCAGCCAGCTGAACTGAAGCGTAGGGGCCACGCCCGCAAAATAACCACCGCCCAAGTCGCCGCCCAGCACCCGCAGTGCCGCAGCAGCCAGGCCTGTTCCCAACATCAAACCGAGTGCGCTGCCCAGCAAACCCAGCACGCACGATTCAACCAGCACCAGGCTCAAACGCTCGCGCCCGGTCAAGCCCAGCACGCCCAGCAACGCAAACTGCTGCGCCC
The DNA here is from genome assembly GCA_043754255.1 of Polaromonas sp. Classification (GTDB taxonomy): domain Bacteria; phylum Pseudomonadota; class Gammaproteobacteria; order Burkholderiales; family Burkholderiaceae_C; genus Polaromonas. Next base: position 5,259 of record JAYUVG010000263.1, read on the forward strand.
GTTTGGCCACGCTCAGCGACAGCACCGAAAACACCAAAAACGCGCCGGTAAACAATGCAACCAGAGCCAGCACCGTCAGGTTGACGCGGTAGGCGCGCGACAGGTTGCTGACACGCTCGGCGGCATCGCCCGGCTCAGCAGCGGTAATGCCTGCGGGCAATTGCAGTGACTGGACAAACACCGCCCGGTTAGTGCCCGGTTTCAAGCGCAGGTCAATGCGCGAAAGCTTGCCCTGCTGACCAAACAGTTCTTGCGCAGCGCCAATGTCCATCACCGCCAGCGCAGCGCCGCCAGCCGCCACGCTGCCTGCTACCTTCACGTCCAGCAATTGCAGGCCGCTCTGCAATTGAAAACTGTCCGGCAACGCCTG
>JAYUVG010000264.1:0-11961 GCA_043754255.1 Polaromonas sp.
TTCAAGTAAAATAAAGATTGTGCCGATTTAGCTCAGTTGGTAGAGCAACCGCCTTGTAAGCGGTAGGTCATCAGTTCGACTCCGATAATCGGCACCACCTCTCCCCCGTCTTTCCTCCACGCGTTGCAGATGGATGCTTGACATTTACTGTCTGCGGGGGATTAGTATTTTCAGCCGAATTGAGTTAACCTCAACCCCGTTGTTTTGCAAACGAGCCACTATTAATGGGGACAGATGTCGTAATTTGGCCGCTGCCGAATTAGAAGTGACAAGCAGACACCAGCTTTGACCATCAATCGGGCCGGCCTGAACTGCCGAACGCAAGGCATCCGGGATCAATGATTCAATGGCTTTAAGGCGTTGGCCTGATTCTTGAATCTGGCTGGCAAGCAGCCCCAAAGCAGATGAATTTTCGATGGCCAGCGCAATTGGTACTGCCTTTTTCGTAGGGCTTGACGTAAGCGGGCGCAGGGTGCAGCTCACTGCGCGTTTATTAAGGACAACATATGCATTTGATTATCACGGATGCATGGCTGGCAAAAAGCCGGGCCATTTATTTGAGCGGCACACGGCTCATGATCGCCGGCTTCATGGCTGCCGTGGTTTTGATGGTGGTAGCAGCTGGCTTGTATCACTGGGTGTTTTTAAAGGGCGCGCGTGAGGGCTGGCCTATCGTTGGCACGCTTGTCAAGCTGGTGGTCAAAGACGAGTCCGATCAGCGTGACCGTTTTATGCGTGAAAACCTGGACGCCATGGCCAAGCGGCTGGGTGAAATGCAGGCCAAGATGCTGCAGCTTGAAGCGCTGGGCGCGCGTGTTTCGGGTCTGGCTGGCGTGAACCCTGGCGAGATCAAATCGTCGATGGGAAGTGGCGGCACACTGGTTGGCAGCCGCCCCCTGAGCATGCAGGAGCTGCAGGATACGCTGGCAGACCTGGACAAACTCACTGACCAGCGGGTTGACCTGATGACGCTGATGGAGTCACGGCTGTTTGACCAGAAAATCAAAAAACTGATGATGCCGACCCAGGAACCTGTCGCTGGAGGCATTCTTGGTTCCCCCTTCGGCTGGCGCATTGACCCGGTCAATGGGCGCTCTGCGCTGCACACCGGGCTGGACTTTCCGGCAGAATTCGGCACACCGATATTGGCTGCGGCCGGCGGCGTGGTGGTCACTGAAGAATACCACCCCGCTTACGGCAAGCTGGTGGAAATCGACCATGGCAATGATCTGGTGAGCCGGTACGCACATGCTTCAAAAGTAGTGGTTAAAAAAGGTGATCTGGTCAAGCGTGGGCAGACCATTGCTGAAGTTGGCAGCACGGGACGTTCAACCGGTGCACATCTGCATTTTGAAGTGATGGTGCAAGGCGTGTTCCAGGATCCGCTAAAGTTTTTACTGGCAGGTCAAAATTCGCCTTTAATGGCTGGCAGGCAGCGGCTTGGCACTAAATAGCTGCAAGCCCTTGCTGAAATAGCAGTTTCCCCAAAGGTAAAATACTGCTTTGATGCCCGGTTGATCCTGACCGGCGCGCCCCCAGCTTTATTCGTATCTTTAAGGGACTCACGTCGTGTTTGCCTGGCTCATGGGAGCCCAAGCAAACAGGCTTTGCATTTATGGCCTTCACTATCCTGACCAAAATCTTCGGCAGCCGCAATGACAGGCTGCTCAAAACATACCGTAAAACTATCGAGCGCATCACTGCACTGGAGACGCAGTACGAGCAACTGAACGATGACCAGTTGCGGGCAAAAACTGAAGAGTTCAAACTCAGGGTAGCAGGCGGCGAAACGCTGGACGCCATATTGCCAGAGGCTTTTGCAGTAGTGCGTGAAGGCAGCAAGCGCGCCATGAAAATGCGCCATTTTGATGTGCAGATGCTGGGCGGGATGTCGCTGCACAACGGCAAAATTTCAGAGATGGGTACAGGCGAAGGTAAGACATTGACGTCTACCTTGCCTGTTTATCTGAATGCACTGACCGGCAAAGGCGTGCACGTCGTGACTGTCAATGACTATCTGGCCAGCCGCGATGCGCAGTGGATGGGCAAGCTGTATAACTTTTTGGGGCTGACCGTTGGCATCAACTTGCCCAACATGCCGCGCGGAGAAAAGCAGGCTGCATACCGCTGCGACATCACCTACGGCACCAACAACGAATATGGCTTTGACTACCTGCGCGACAACATGGTGTACGAGGCAGCAGACCGCGTGCAGCGCGGCCTGAATTTTGCCATCGTTGACGAGGTTGATTCGATCCTGATTGATGAAGCCCGCACGCCACTGATCATCAGTGGCCAGGCTGAAGACCATACCGCGATGTACATTGCGATGAACAAGGTTGTGCCTGAATTGACCCGGCAGGAAGGCGAAGCTGATCCGCGTACCGGAGAAGGCGTTATCAAAGCAGGTGATTTCACTGTTGATGAAAAATCCCATCAGGTATTTTTGACCGAACGGGGCTATGAAAACGCTGAACGTATCTTGTTTGGCCTGGGGCTGATTCCTGAAGGCGCTACGCTGTATGACCCGGCCAATATCACGCTGGTGCACCACCTGTATGCAGCGCTGCGTGCCAACCACTTGTACCACCGCGACCAGCACTATGTGGTGCAGGACGATGACAGCGGCAGTGGCAACAAGGAAATTGTGATCGTTGACGAGTTCACCGGCCGCCTGATGTCTGGCAGGCGCTGGAGCGAAGGCTTGCACCAGGCGGTTGAAGCCAAGGAAGCCGTGCAGATCCAGGCTGAAAACCAGACGCTGGCGTCGATTACTTTTCAGAACTACTTTCGCCTGTATGCCAAGCTGGCAGGCATGACCGGCACGGCTGATACCGAAGCGTTTGAGTTCTCTGAAATTTATGGGCTGGAGACCACCATCATCCCGCCAAACCGCGTGAGCAAACGCGAAGACCAGCTGGATCGCGTGTACAAAACCACGCGCGAAAAGTACGAAGCGGCGATCAAGGACATTCGTGAATGTTATGAGCGCGGCCAGCCCGTGCTGGTAGGTACCACGTCGATTGAAAATTCGGAAATCATCGACGAGTTATTGAACAAGGAAAACCTGCCGCATCAGGTGCTCAATGCCAAGCAGCATGCACGTGAAGCAGATATTGTGGCGCAGGCAGGCCGTACAAAAATGGTGACGATTGCCACCAACATGGCGGGCCGGGGCACTGACATTGTGCTCGGCGGTAATGTTGAAAAACGCATTGAAGCTGTGCAGCTTGACGAGACACTGAGCGACGCCGCCAAAGAAGTGGAAACAGCCCGGCTACGCGCTGAATGGGCACAAGAGCACGAGCAGGTCAAGGCGCTCGGCGGCTTGAGAATCATTGCAACAGAGCGACATGAATCGCGCCGGATTGACAACCAGTTGCGGGGCCGCTCGGGCCGCCAGGGTGACAATGGTTCGTCGCGCTTTTATCTGAGCCTGGACGATTCGCTGATGCGTATTTTTGCTGGCGAACGGGTCAAGTCCATCATGGACAGGCTGAAAATGCCGGACGGCGAAGCCATTGAAGCGGGCATTGTCTCGCGCAGCATTGAATCAGCCCAGCGCAAAGTCGAAGCGCGCAACTTTGACGTTCGCAAGCAGTTGCTGGAATACGACGATGTGTCCAACGACCAGCGCAAGGTGATTTACCAGCAGCGCAATGACATCATGGATGCCGCCAGTTTGACCAGCCAGATTGCGTCGCTGCGTGAAGGCTGCTTTACTGACTTGACAAGGCAGTACGTACCGCCAGAAAGCGTTGAAGAGCAGTGGGACATTGCCGGGCTGGAAAAGGTTTTAGCCAGTGAATGGCACATTGACTTGCTGCTGGCCAAGGAAGTAGAAGGCGCTAGCGCCATCACCGACGAAGACATTCTGGAGAAAGTTCTGGCTGCAGCCAACGCTGCTTTTGCTGACAAACTTGCGCTCATTGGCGAAGAAAACTTTGTGCAGTTTGAACGCATGGTGTTGCTGCAAAGCATTGACACGCACTGGCGCGAGCATTTGAGCTCGCTCGATTATTTGCGCCAGGGCATACACCTGCGCGGCTATGCGCAAAAGCAACCCAAGCAGGAATACAAGCGCGAAGCGTTTGAGCTGTTTGGCCAGCTGCTGGACAGCGTTAAAAACGAAGTGACCAAAACGCTGATGACGGTCAGGGTTCAGTCCGGCGACGAGCTGAACCAGGCTGCTGACGCCATTGAAGCCCGGGGCGAAAGCATTGCCAATGTCACGTACACCGCACCCACTGAATCTGGCGAGGCTGAAGTCAGGACTCTTGACGAAACCCAGCGCGGCTCGAAGCCCTTGACACCTGAACAAATGCAGCGCACCAGCCGCAATGATCCCTGCCCCTGCGGCTCGGGTAAAAAATTCAAGCAATGCCACGGCAAACTGAGCTGACCGACTTCTGAAAGACAAGCCATGCCCGTTAATCTGGTCGCTACGCCCGCTGCTGATCTGTTTCCCGTTCCCGGCGTACGTTGGGGCATCACCGAGGCCGGTATTCGCAAAGCCAATCGCAAAGACCTCGCTGTTTTACTGGTTGATGAGGGCGCGTCTGTCGGTGCTGTCTTCACGCAAAACAGATTTTGTGCAGCGCCGGTTCAAGTCTGCCGCGAGCATCTGGCCAAAAACAAGGGGCAAAGTTTTGGCATTCGTGCCATGGTGATCAACACCGGCAATGCCAATGCAGGCACGGGTCAAGATGGCTTGACCCGAGCCCAGGCCAGCTGCATAGCACTGGCGCGTGAGTTGAACGTGTCGCCTGAGCAAGTCCTGCCGTTTTCAACCGGTGTCATCATGGAGCCGCTGCCGTACGAACGTATTGAAGCCGGCTTGCCAGCCGCGATTGCCAACGCCAAACCAGACAACTGGGGCAATGCCGCCGAAGCCATCATGACCACTGACACGGTGGCCAAGGCATTCTCCACCCGCATCACGCTGGGCGGCGTTCCAGTCACCATCACGGGCATCAGCAAGGGCGCGGGCATGATCCGCCCCAACATGGCGACCATGCTGGGCTTTATGGCCACTGATGCTTGTGTGTCCCAAAGCGTCATGGCGCAATTGGCGCACGAGCTGGCTGAAGGCTCGTTTAACCGCGTGACAGTTGATGGCGACACCTCTACCAACGACTCGTTTGTGGTGATTGCCAGCAATCAGGCAAAACACGCTCCCATTACCTCGCTGGACAGCGCAGAAGGCCAAGCGCTGCACGCAGCCATGATGGGCATTGCCATGCAACTGGCTCAGGCCATCGTGCGCGACGGCGAAGGTGCAACCAAGTTCATCACTGTCAAAGTTGAAGGCGGCAAGACTGGCGAAGAGTGCCGCAAAGTAGCTTATGCCATTGCCCATTCACCATTGGTCAAAACCGCGTTTTTCGCCAGCGATCCGAACCTGGGCCGCATTCTGGCAGCAGTCGGCTACGCAGGCATTGACGATTTGGATCAAACAAAAATTGATTTGTATCTGGACGATGTGCTGGTCGCTAAAAACGGCGGCAGGCATACCGGCTATGTTGAAGCTGACGGCCAGCGCGTGATGAAGCAAAGCGAGATCACAGTGCGGGTGGTGCTGGGACGGGGCGATGCAGCAGACACGGTCTGGACTTGTGATTTGTCTTATGACTACGTAAAAATCAATGCGGACTATCGAAGTTAGGTTATGAACCTTCGAACTAATCTTTTCCCTGCATTACCCCCTCCCCTACTGGGGGAGGGTGGGGTGGGGGCAGGTGCAGAAAATTTGTCTGTACCGTGCGTGCCCCCATCCCAACCTTCCCCCAGAGGGGGAAGGAGCCAATACAAAGGTTGCCAGCTGTGAACGAACATTTTGAGCGCCTGATCGTGCGGGCTGAGGCTTTGATCACCCGCATTGAATCAATCTTGCCGCAACCTTTGAGCGCACCTGACTGGTCAGCATCGATTGCGTATCGCTATCGCAAGCGGGCATCTGGCCACGGCAGCCTGGAGCCGGTCAAACACATTGGCAACATGGCGTTGACTGACCTGAAAGAAATTGACGATCAGAAAGAAAAAATCCGGCGCAACACCGAACAGTTTGTCAATGGCAAACCCGCCAACAATGTGCTGTTGACCGGCGCGCGCGGTACCGGGAAATCGTCGCTCATCAAAGCCTGCCTGAACGAATACTCAGCGCGCGGTTTGCGCCTGATTGAAGTTGACAAAACAGACTTGACCGACTTGCCCGACATCGTGGATGTGGTGAGTGACTTGCCTGAAAAATTCATTGTTTTTTGTGATGACCTGAGCTTTGAAGAAGGCGAGCCTGGCTACAAGGCACTCAAGTCGATTCTTGATGGCTCGATTGCTGCCGCAACGCCCAATGTGCTGATTTACGCGACCAGCAATCGCCGCCATTTGCTGCCCGAGTACATGACAGAAAACCTCACCTACACCCGCGCCGACGATGGTGAAATTCACCCGGGCGAAGTGGTGGAAGAAAAAATTTCATTGTCTGAACGTTTTGGCCTGTGGGTCAGTTTTTACCCGTTCAGCCAGGATGAATACCTGACCATCGTTGCCCAGTGGTTGTCTTCGTTTGGGGTGGATAAAACCGCGATTGAAGCGGCCCGGCCTGCGTCCCTGGTCTGGGCTCTCGAACGCGGGTCAAGAAGTGGTCGCGTCGCGTACCAGTTTGCACGGGACTACGCTGGAAAGCACTTGGCCTAAATGGTTCTGCTGGCCGACGGCAACCTCCCACGTGAAGGCGGCCCAAACCGCAAAACCGTTGAAGTCGCAGTCGGCGTATTGGTCAAACCGAACGGTGACTTTCTCCTGACCAGCCGCCCGCCCGGCAAGGTGTACGAAGGCTATTGGGAGTTTCCTGGCGGCAAGCTTGAAGCGGGTGAGACCGTCGAGCAAGCCCTGCGCCGCGAACTGCTGGAAGAAATTGGCATCACCATTGGCGCTGTCCTGCCCTGGAAAGTTGAACTTGTTGACTATCCACACGCGTTGGTACAACTGAATTTTTGCAAAGTGTTTGACTGGACGGGCGAGCTGCACATGCATGAAGGCCAATCGTTTGCCTGGCAAAACCTGCCCGTGACAGTCGCACCCATCCTGCCCGGCACGATGCCTGTGCTGGCCTGGTTTGCGCAGGAACGCGGGCATGCAGGCAAGACGCAGGCAGAAGTTACACGTGCTACTTAATCGATAGCTGCTTGCGCGCGTTTTGAAACGGCTACAGCGTCATTTGACAGATAAATGCAACCCTGTCAGGCCATCATCACGCAACGTTAGATGCTGCAGTTAACGAATAAATTTACCGGCACGCCCGATGGTGGTCAGGTCGGTGTAGCGGGAACCTTCGTGGCTTTTGGCGCTGTAGCTAACGCTGAAGCCGCCCATGTCGTAGTCACGCAAGGACTGCAGCGCTACCACCAGACTTTCACGGCTCAGGCTTTTCCCGCCTGCACGGCGCAAACCTTCTGTCAGTACCTTGGCCGCCAGAAAGCCTTCAATGCTTGAAAAATCAAAATCCTTGTGACCCGCTTCCAGCATGCGCAGCTGGTATTCGCGTACCACCGCAGATGACGGGATGTATGGGAAAGGCACAACCTGCGAAATGCTGATACCGGCACCGCCCGATTCTCCCAGCTCGTCTGCCAGCGCCTTGGAGCCGACAAAACTGACATTGAAAAACTGCCCGCCATAAGATTTGGCACGCGACTGTTTGATAAGTGCTGCGCAGGATTTATAGGCGCTAATCTGTATCACCGCTTCTGGACCTGTTTTCAGGATTTCTGCCAATGCTGCTGCCACATCGACACTGTTGCGCTCCACAGTCACTGTCGCCGCCGGCTTGAGATTGCGCTTGGCCAGTGCCCGTGTGACGCCTTCGAGCCCGGCTTTGCCGTAAGAATCGTTCTGATAAAAAACCGCAATCTTTTTAATGCCTACTGTGCTCAGGTGCTGGACGATGCGTTCAGTTTCATCAAAGTAACTGGCGCGCACATGAAAGATGTTGCGATTAAAAGGCTCACGCAGCGCCTGCGCACCGGTAAATGGCCCAATCAGTGGAATGCCCGCTGCATTGATGGCAGGCACGGCTGCAAGGGTAGTGGGCGTACCCACAGATCCGATCAAGGCAAATACCTTGTCTTCTTCTATCAATGCCTTGACAGCCAGAACGGCTTTCTCGGGCTCATAGCCGTCGTCTCGCGACACCAGCAACAGCTTGCGCCCATTGATGCCGCCAGCAGCATTGACAGCCGTAAAGTGCGCCTGAATACCCAGCTGCAAGCGTTTGCCCAACTCGGCAGCTGGCCCGGTTTGCGCTGCAAATTGCCCAATGCGAATTTCAGAATCTGTGTATCCCACATCTGCCGAATTTGCAGTGATATGAAAAGCAGCCAGTAAAAATGCAGCTGGAATTACCCAGAATTTTGATGTCATCGTGTTTTTCATTGAGGGGGACTGTGGAGCCAAAATTGAATGCTGGATTTTGCCGCCAAATTATGTGTTGTCTGCTGCCGTAAACCCTGAACCAGCAAATGTCGGTAGCGCCGGATCAAGGCTTGGGGCCGCATAATAAATTCCAGCAGGATTTGAAGCGGTGGATGCAGCCGCGCCAGGCAACTTTTTAGTTGCTACATAGTTTATAGCTGTCAGCGCGCATATCATCAGGGCTACAGCGATATTTGATGCTGAAATTTGGCGTCGCCTCGGCGATGATCTGCTTTTTGACCTGTCCATTGATGGAGATTTAAATGTTTACCACGCCACCTCCGCCACAACGCCTGCCAACGCCTTATCGGGCCGAAGTTGCTGTGGTGACAAGCTTGTTGGCTCCATTGCAATCCGCTCTTGACTGGGCTCGTGCCGCGCAAACTGCCAAGGCCTGGGTGCAAGCAGTCAGGCAAAACCCGCCGCCGTTCTGGGCAATGGAAAGCCTGTTGAAAGAATTCCCGATCTCAAGCGCTGAAGGTCTGGGCCTGATGCGGCTGGCTGAAGCCTTGCTGCGTGTGCCAGACATTGAAACAGCGATTGCCCTGACGGCTGACCAGCTGGGCCGGGCAGATTTTGACGCCAGCGGCGACAAAACCCTGGCGCGCATTGCATCAAGCGCGATTGGTTTGTCAAAGAAATTTCTGCCGGATGAAAATGAAGAATCGGGCAGCGGTGGTTTGCTGGGCAAGCTGGGCGCACGCAGCGTGGTGGCGGCTACGGTGCGGGCAGTACAGTTGCTGGGCAAGCAGTTTGTGCTGGGGCAAACCATTGCCGAGGCAATGAAAGAAGCTGACAGTTCACGCAAAAAAATCGCCAACCTGCGCTTTAGCTACGACATGCTGGGCGAAGGCGCGCGCACCGAGGCGGACGCACTGAAATATCTGGCCAGCTATACCAATGCTATTAAATCGATAGCTGCTTGCGCGCATTTTGCGTCGGCTACAGAGCTAAATGATGGTATTTCCATCAAGTTGAGCGCGCTCCACCCGCGTTATGAAGATGCGCAGCGCTCCAGAGTAATGGCAGAGCTGGTGCCGCGTGTGTGGGCTCTTGTCGCGCTGGCAGCCAGGGCCAATATCAATTTGACGATTGATGCTGAAGAAGTGACAAGGCTTGAGTTGTCGCTGGACGTGTTTGAAGCCCTGGCCGCGCTGGTTGCGCAGAACCATCCGCAGTGGAAGGGATTTGGTTTGGCCATGCAGGCGTACCAGACGCGGGCGCTTGATCTGGTCGAACACATCATTGCGCTTGGCCGCAAGTACAACCTGCGTTTGATGTGCCGTCTGGTCAAAGGCGCGTATTGGGATTCAGAGATCAAACGCGCGCAGGAACTTGGCCTGCCCCATTACCCGGTGTTTACGCACAAGCACCATACCGACATTGCGTACCTTGCTTGCGCGCAGGTGCTCCTTGGCGCACCAGATGCTGTGTACCCGCAGTTTGCCGGGCACAACGCGGCAACGATTGCGGCGATTTTGCAGATGGCGTCAAAAAATTCTGCAAAGTTCGAGCTGCAACGCCTGCACGGAATGGGCGAAGGCGTCTTTCGCGAAGTACTGAAAGACCCCAGCATCGCCTGCCGCGTCTACGCCCCGGTCGGCTCACACCGCGACTTGCTGGCTTACCTGGTGCGGCGGCTGCTGGAAAATGGCGCCAACTCGTCCTTTGTCCACCAGCTGGCAGACGAGGCGGTGGGAATTAGCGAGTTGCTGCTGTCACCGCTTCACGTCAATGCATTGCCTTCGTTGCCACTGCCTGCTGACATTCTTGGTGGGCGAAAAAACAGCGCCGGGCTTGACCTGACGGTTGCCAGCATGCGCCAGCCGCTGTTTGATGCGTGGCAGACCGTCAACCTGCCAAAAGTACCGTTATTTGATGCCAAATCGGCCTGTAGCCTTGGTATTATGCGCGCAAGCAGCTATCAAAAGTGGAGCAACGCGCCTGTTGCTGACCGGGCTGATGTACTGCGCATCGCCGCCGATGACCTACAGGCGCAGTTGCCAAAGTTTTGCGCCTTGCTGGTCAAAGAAGCATTTAAAACCTGGGGCGATGCGGTCGCTGAAGTGCGCGAGGCGATCGACTTTTTGCGCTACTACGCCGATGAGGCAGAGCGCATCATGGCGCCCATTTATTTGCCGGGCCCGAGCTGTGAGGTGGCGCATGGCGTCACGGGCGAAACCAACCAGTTGCGGCTGCGCGGGCGCGGTGTGTGGGTGTGCATCAGCCCGTGGAACTTTCCGCTGGCGATTTTTGTCGGGCAGGTGGCAGCCGCCCTGGTGACGGGCAACGCGGTGGTGGCCAAGCCAGCTGAGCAAACCCCCGGCGTGGCTTCAGAGGCCATCAAATTACTGCATGCGGCGGGCGTCCCAGCAGGGGTCTTGCAACTGGCCCACGGCCCCGGGGACACGGTGGGCGCAGCGCTGGTGGCAGCGCCCGGCGTGGCGGGTGTGGTGTTTACCGGCTCTACCCAAGTGGCCAAAATCATCAACCGGGCCCTTGGTGCCAAAGACGGCGCGATTGTGCCGTTGATCGCCGAAACCGGCGGTATCAATGCCATGCTGGTGGACTCCAGTGCACTGCCTGAGCAGGTGGTTGATGCAGTGGTACACAGCGCCTTTGGCTCGGCAGGCCAGCGCTGCTCGGCGCTGCGGCTTTTGTGCGTGCATGAAAGCATTGCCGACAAGGTGATTGAAATGGTGCAAGGCGCGGTACAGGAACTTGCAACAGGCGTTGCGGCACTGCTGTCAACCGATGTTGGCCCGGTGATTGATGTTGATGCGTTCAACAGCATTCAACAACAGATTAATGGCCTGAATTCAACATCAAAAGTGCTCATAGCCCACATAAATAGCGCGCAAGCAGCTCCTAATACGATAGCACCCTGCGCCTTTGAGGTGGCCAGTATTGCTGACGTCAAAACCGAAATTTTTGGCCCTGTGCTGCAAATCGTGCGCTGGCGTGGTGACCCGGCTTTGGTCATTGACCAGATCAACGCACTGGGCTGGGGCCTGACACTCGGCATTCAAAGCCGCATTGATTCACGTGCCCAGATGCTGGCCGCACGCGCGCATGTAGGCAACGTGTACATCAACCGCGCCATGACCGGTGCAGTGGTGGGCGTGCAGCCGTTTGGTGGCGAGGGCTTGAGCGGCACCGGCCCCAAGGCAGGTGGCCCGCATTATCTGCAGCGCTTTTGTAGCGAGCAAACCGTGACGGTAAATACTGCGGCAGCGGGCGGCAATGTGGCGCTGATGTCCACCATTTAGCGGCTACCAGTCAACGGACTGCCGGACGCGAAGGTTTGGCGAGATAAGAAAAAGCAAAACCAAAAATCAATTTTTTGCTGTTTTTCGTTATACAAATTAGCCGCAGCTACCTGCAAAGACAGCCTGTTCAACACCGTGTGGGCAACGATCTCAAGGCGTCACTGGTGCGCTTGCGGGGCTTGTCGGGCTCGCGGGGCTTGTAGCTGCTGGCGCACTTGCC
>JAYUVG010000265.1:0-23289 GCA_043754255.1 Polaromonas sp.
GGGGCGTTGGCAGACCAGATCAACATCGCCATGCAGGCGAAAGCTCATCACCGCATTGGCCTCCAAAGCTTGCGCCCAAGCGGGTTGTGCTTCGAGTTGAGGCAAATTGAAGCACTTGAAGAATTTCAAAACGGCCTGAATGCCCCCATCCTCGCGGGCACTTTGCGGCAGGGTTTCAATTCGGGCCAAAAATTGCGCGTGCTGTTCAACCACCCGCTCGGGTTTGCCTTTGGTGTCAACGCCAAGCACATATTCCAGCGTGTCCCACAGCAAATTGGCGGTTACACCGGAGGTTTTTTTGACCCCCTGCGGCACGCGGAATATCTGAGCGACTTTTTTCTTCTTCTCATTCAAGCTGCGGGTATCGAGCAACTGAACCAGTTCGCCCCCCTTTGTGATCTCCAGCAAAAAAGGGATTTCTTTTTGTTCCAGCCCAAAAACAGGCAAGCGCTGCGCCGGGTCGGCATCGTCGCATTTGCGGCGGTAGTAGTCGTTCAAGGCTTGAAGAATCATCCTCGGGCCTCCTCAAACGGGGGGACTTCAACCACGCCTGCCACCATCTTGGCGTTGAAAAAGCGCGGTTTTGGGTCTGAGGGATGGGCGAAATCCAGGTCATGCAGCATCCAACCGAGTTCGCGGGTCTCGCTGATGGGGGTCGCTGCGGGCGCATCTGACGCCACCAAGCTGAAGGCTGCGGCAAATTCCCGGCAACCCAAATAAGGCTGGTTCACACATTGCCCCTTTGTGGCACGGCGGGCGAACATTTCGGTGTATTTCATCAAGGGCTCACCCGAGCGCCCCGGCGCCAGCGACAAATCCGCGTGGATGCGATAGGCCACATCGCGCAAAAAGTAGCCCGCGCGTTGTTGGCGTTCCTCTTCGATGTAAAGCCCCAGTGTGCCGCTGCCCGCCGTCATTGCCTGCTGCACATTGCGGGTGGACACCACTGCGCTCACTTCATTGCGCCGCAGATTGATCCAGCGAATGGGCTTGAGCACTTCAATGCGATGCACCCGCCATCGAATGGCAGGCTTCCAGAGAATGGCCTCAAAAATGGAACGCGCAGCCGACGGCGTCATCACGTCATACGAGACGCGCTCGACCTTCATTTCGGGGCGGGTGAAACAGGCGAAGGGGCCGGAGACTTCGAGACAAAAACTGGGCATGGCATTCCTTTACGTCACAAAGCCACTGGGGTTGAAGAGATCGTCAACTCCACCAAGCCCCCAGATATTACTGTATAAATTATCAGTATCACGGAGCACATAAAGCCCAGGCATGGGCAGCGTCAAGTCGCCGCGCGCCAGCATCTTGTCGGCCATGCGCTTGTGGATGCTGACGGTGTAGCGTTGTAGCTTTCGCATTAGCCAACGAGCCGGGCCTTCCGCGGCTAATATGCCCAGCAGTTTTTCAATCTCGTCATGGTGTTCTGCGTAGCGCACCACGACCGAGGCCGAATCCTGGTCGTCAATCAGGCGGAATGCATCGGCTGCCGAACGGAATTGCACACCCAACGTTTTAGGCTCCACTTTAAGCATGGGAACGATCTTTTTGCTGTCCAGATCGACGGTGCTGTAGAACTTCCGAAAGTAGGTGGCAAACAAAGTACGAGCAAGCGGGTCTGCGTGTTGGCCGTGCAAGGTGCTGATGCACTCTTGCGCACCTTTGCGCAAGTGCCCCATCGGCAAGGGCTCTGGCGGCACGAAAACCACAACGCGGCCCTTGCCTTCCAGGCGCCCTTCACGGTTACAGCGCCCTGCGGCCTGCGCAATGGAATCCAGCCCAGCCAGTGCGCGATAAACCACCGGAAAGTCAATATCTACCCCAGCCTCGACCAGCTGGGTGCTGACCACACGCAGCGGTAGTAGATCGTGCCCCTCGCGCTTTGCTTTGAGGCGGGCTTTGATGTGGTCGATAACTGTTTTGCGGTGCGCGCCACACATGAGGGCAGACAAATGCAAGCTGCCAGAAGGCAACAGGCGTTGCAATTCGCGGGCGGCTTTGCGGGTGCTGACGATGGCCAGCACACAGTCCTCAAGAGCCAATTGGGCTGCAGTCTCTGCCCAGGGCGTGACAACGCTCCAGTCTTTGGGCAACGCCACATCCACCCGTTTGAGCGCATCAAACAGCGCATCGGGGTTGTCGATGATTTCGCGGACGTTGTTAAGCCCGCGCAGGTTGTTGCTGGGATCGAAATAGTCAGTGCTGTTGAGTGCAGGCTGAGTGGCTGTACACAGGATCACGGTCACGCCATAGTGCTTCACCAACAGGTTCAGCGTATCCAGAATGGGCTGCAAAAACTCCGGCGGCAGTTGTTGCGCTTCATCCAGCACGATGACGCTGCCCACCAGGTTGTGCAGCTTTCGGCAGCGGGATGTTTTGGCGGCGAACAAAGATTCAAACAATTGGACATTGGTGGTGACGACCAACGGTGCATCCCAGTTTTCGCAGGCCAGGCGGCTGCGAGCGGTTTCGACCTTTTCCGCTGCATCGGCCTGGCTATGGTGTTCTATCAAAATCTCTTCGCCCAGCGACTTGAACACGCCGCGAAAAACATCTGCCGTCTGTTCAATGATGCTTGTGTACGGGATGGCGTAAATAATGCGGCGCTTGTTGTGCGCAATCGCGTGGGTCAGCGCGAACGCAAGGCTGGACAGAGTTTTTCCACCACCTGTAGGAACAGTCAGCGAAAAGAAACCCGCCGGCAAGGCCGCCTTGTCGCGGCATTGGTACAAAACATCAGCGCGCAACTTGTTGACTGGGGTGTCAAGCGCTGGCAGATCAGCCATGTGAACATCAAATGCCCTATGCATTTGAGTCAGTGTTGGAAAACCAACTCGCCTGGCTGGTTTGCCAGCGTCAAAATGCGCTTCGGTGTCGAGAAAATCTGCATCAACCAGGCATGAAAATAACATGCGCACCCAAAGCGCGAAACCGTCGGCACCGCCAGGTATATCTTTAAGGTTCGGGACAAAATCACCAGCGCGAAGAATATTTTCCGGCGGCATGGCGCTGCGGGTTTCTGCAAATTCTTTTTTGCTGTCCGCTCCGTCTAAACGAGAGGCAAGACCGTTGTCCCAGTCGTCAAGACCTGCGTGATGCCCCGCAATAACGTAAGCCAATACGCGCGCGGCTAATTTGCCACTTGCGCCATGCTTCACCTCCAATTCATGAATCGCCCACAGCGCACCAGCTGCTGAATGGGTTTTTTCACGGCCGCCAACTTTGCCCTCAATGTGGGCATCCGCCGGATTGTCAGACTGCGCCAAGTAGCGTTGAAAGCCAGGTCGATATTTGCCAAGGTCATGCCAAAGCCCAGCAAGATAAGCCCAGCGATTGGCGGCATTTGCAGGGTCAAACGGTTTTGAAAATTCAGCCGCCATACCGGCGACGCAAAGCAAGTGATCAGCTAACAAATGCCCACTTGAGTGCGCCAAAGGCTGTGACAAGAGAAATCCCCCCATTTGTAGAACCAGTAAAACAAATATTTACAGATAGCTTAAGGCTCAAACAACTCGTTGAGGAATTTAATTTTTAGGAATGCTGACATTTCAAAATTCACCTATGAAGGCGCTGCACCGGCTGCTTTGCCTACAGAAACTTATGCTACTTTTTCAGGAGCTGCTTGCGCGCTATTTATGTGGGCTAGAGGCATATTTACCCCAATTAAACAATTGCTCCACTCCAAAACACCCGTCATTCTCGCGAACGCGGGAATCCAGCCCGGTGGCGATATTGTTTGCAACGCAAAGACCGGACTGGATTCCCGCCTGCGCGGGAATGACGGAATCTGTTCGGCACTTGCTATGGTTACAGGAGCTGCTTGCGCGCTATTTACGTGGGCTAGGGGCATAAATCGACATGATTTATGCTTTTTAAACGGCTTTTCCCTATCGTCCGGTAAATTTTTTGATCACCGGTTTGATGCTGTCGCGGCGCGCTGGTAACACTGCTGCGCCTTCGCGCAAGGCGCTTAGCACGATGCAGGTGGCGGTTTCTACTGGATTCCCGCCTTCGCGGGAATGACGGTACTCGCTATGGTTATAGGAGCTGCTTGCGCTCTGTTTGCTAGGGCTAGAGGCCTGTTTTACCTAAATAAACACTTGCCTCATTCCAAAACCCTCCGTCATTCTCGCGAACGCGGGAATCCAGCTCGGTGGCGATATTGTTTGCAATGCAACGACCGGACTGGATTCCCGCCTGCGCGGGAATGACGGAATCTGTTCGGCACTTGCTATGGTTACAGGAGCTGCCTGCGCGCTATTTACGTGGGCTAGGGGCATAAATCGACATGATTTATGCTTTTTAAACGGCTTTTCGCTATCGCCCGGTTAATTTCTTGATCACCGGTTTGATGCTGTCGCGGCGCGCTGGTAACACTGCTGCGCCTTCGCGCAAGGCGCTTAGCACGATGCAGGTGACGGTTTCTGTCAGGATGCAGAACTTGGTGACAACTGCGTCCAGGTGCGCCACGTCGATGACGGCAATTTCCATCACCCTGCTGTCGTCGCCTGTCACGTTGTAGGCGGTGATGACTTCAGGTGTTTGCTCGACAAGTTTTACAACACGCGCATATTCAGCACGCCCCACCCGCACCACTGCGCGAATGCCATAGCCCAGGCGCTGGTAGTTCACTTGCGCCCTGTACCCGGTGATGACGCCAGACAGCTCCAGCTTGCGAACCCTTTCGGTGACTGCAGGCTGGCTTAGATGCACCAGCCTGCCCAATTGGGCCATCGTGATGCGGGCGTCTTTTTGCAGTGCGGCCAGAATAGCGGCGTCGTAGGTGTCGAATTCAGTAGTTTCTGTCAAAGTGTTCATTGGCGTTTAAAAGCAAGGTGAAATCAGCTTTATACCGTTATTCTGGCATGTTCAATAGCGATTGGCCAGCCTACCATGATGGATATGAATACTGTTACTTCTCCCATTCGCAATGCCACTGAAGCCCGCTGGCTGATCCCCGCTTTGCTGGCCTGCTATCTTGTGTGGGGCTCCACCTATCTTGCCATCCGCTTTGCTTTGGTGAGCTTTCCGCCCTACTTTCAAATGGGATCACGCTTTGTGTTGGCGGGCACGCTGCTGCTGGTGTGGATGCGCTGGCGCGGCACAGCCTGGCCCACAGCGCTGCAATGGCGCAATGCCGCAATTGCCGGGTGCCTGATGCTGGCCGCAGCCATGGGCTGGCTGGCCAGTGCGCAGCAAACCATTGGCTCCGGGTTTATTGCGACGTTTATTGCCACAGTTCCCATCGTGATGTGCGCCTTTGGTTTGCTTGCTGGCAAACGCCCCACCCGGCTTGAGCTGGCGGGCATGGTGCTTGGCGCAGTGGGCGTGTTGCTGTTGGTTCGCGGCGCCAGCTTTTCAGCGTCACCTATTGGCATTGCGTTGATGGTTGGCTCTGTGCTGGCCTGGTCGCTGGGCTCCACTTTGCAAACCACACGCCTGCCGATGGCACCCGGCCCGATGGGCTTTGCCAGTGAAATGTTGTGCGGTGGTGCAGTGCTGATGGCAATCTCGCTTTTGCTGGGCGAAAAGGCGCAATGGCCGCCCCAATCCATGGCGCTGGCTGCTTGGGCATATCTGGTGGTGTTTGGCTCTCTGGTTGCGTTTAGCGCTTATTTGTATTTGCTGGCCAATGCATCGACGGCGCTGGCTACCAGCTATGCGTTTGTCAATCCGGTGATTGCATTGGCGCTGGGTGTGGCGCTGGGTGGCGAGACGGTGACGAGCGGTGAATGGCTGGCGTGCAGCGTGATCTTGACAGGTGTCGTGATGATTTTGATCAGCAAAACTGGCAAGACACAGGCGTAAAAAAGGGAATAAAAAAAGGGGCTAAGTGCCCCTTTTCTTGAATTGCTAAACCAGCGCCAGATCAGTGAAACTGCTCTTCTTCTGTTGAGTTGGTCAGCGCTGTCACGCTTGACTTGCCGCCTTGAATCGCGGTGGTGACTTCGTCAAAATAACCGGTGCCAACTTCCTGCTGGTGCGACACGAATGTGTAGCCACGGTCACGGGCTGCAAATTCTGGCTCTTGTACTTTCTCGACATAAGCTGTCATGCCGCGCGCCACGTAGTCTTGCGACAAATCGAACATGTTGTACCACATCGAATGGATGCCAGCCAGTGTGATGAACTGGTACTTGTAGCCCATTGCGCCCAGTTCTTTCTGGAACTTTGCAATCGTTGCGTCGTCAAGATTTTTCTTCCAGTTGAACGATGGCGAGCAGTTATAGGCCAGCATTTTGCCGGGGTGAACGGCGTGCACGGCTTCTGCAAATTTGCGGGCAAATTCCAGGTCAGGCGTGCCGGTTTCGCACCACACCAGATCGGCGTAGTCGGCATATGCCACTGCGCGGCTGACAGCCTGATCCATGCCTTTTCTGGTCTTGTAAAAGCCTTCGGCGGTGCGCTCGCCGGTGATGAACGGCTTGTCGATGTTGTCGTAGTCGCTGGTCAGCAAATCTGCAGCTTCTGCGTCGGTACGGGCAATCACCAGTGTTGGCACGCCGCACACGTCAGCCGCCATGCGGGCAGCGATCAGTTTTTGGCAGGCTTCAGCGGTAGGCACCAGTACCTTGCCGCCCATGTGGCCGCATTTTTTAACGGACGCCAACTGGTCTTCCCAATGCACACCGGCAGCGCCTGCCTTGATCATGGCTTTCATCAGTTCAAACGCGTTGAGCACGCCGCCAAAACCGGCTTCTGCGTCGGCCACGATGGGTGCGAAGTTGTCGATGTAGCCTTTGTCACCCGCGTCAATGCCTTTGGAATGCTGGATCTCGTCGGCGCGGCGAAAGGTGTTGTTGATGTTCTCAACCACGGTCGGCACTGAATCAACCGGATACAGAGACTGGTCCGGGTACATGGAGCCGTAGTTGTTGTTGTCAGCGGCAACTTGCCAGCCCGACAGGTAAATGGCTTTGACGCCAGCCTTGACTTGCTGCATGGCCTGGCCACCAGTCAATGCGCCCAGGCAATTGACGTACGCTTCTGAATGCAGCAGGCTCCACAACTTTTCAGCACCGCGGCGAGCCACCGTGTGTTCAATCTGAAACGAGCCGCGCAGGCGCACAACATCGGCTGCACTGTAGCCGCGCTTGATGCCCTTCCAGCGCGGGTTGGTGGCCCAGTCTTTTTCTAACGCAGCAATTTGCTGGTCACGGCTGAGCTGGTCATTGAGGGTTTGGGGCATGGTGAACTCCGTAGTTAAAAAATGAAATGGGAAAACAAAATGGGAAAACAAAATGGGAAACAGAAATTGGATATGGCAATTCTAAGTCTTCTACAAGAGTTGTCGAGCTCTTATGTCTTATAGAAGACATTAAATTAACATCAATTAAATCAACGAACTTATGATTATTTACCGCATTGCAAAAAAATAATTTCTTGTATTGAGAAATTATATTGCAGTGCAGCAAATTAAAATTCCACAATATGGAAGCCGCAACACTGTTATGAAAAGTGGGAAGCCTGATAAATCAGGGCAATTCGTGAGCAACCGCCTGGCTGACAGCCTCACGCACCACCAGCTCGATTTCATCGCGCAGCAGCGGCAACAGGTTTTGCGTTTGCGCCAATATCACCTGCCCCAATGCCTCACGCAGGCGCCTGTCCAATGTCAGGTCAACCCGTTGCATCACGCGGTCAACAAGCTGGTCTTGCAGCACCAGAGCGTCCGGCTTTGCAGGCTGTTCTGCCCCGCCTTCAAAACGCACAGGCGCCTGCACAATGTCTGTCAATGTGGGAACAAAGCGCGGCGGGCTGTTCATACCGCCCTGGCTTCAGTTGAGGCGGCTTCATGCCTTTTCAAAGGGTAGCCACGTTCCTGGTAAAACTTCCACCGGCCCCTGGCTGCCTGCCGGTCTTCTTGCTGACTGGATGCCACCTCAATGACACGCTCAAAACGTTCAAACCCAGGCGCAACGAATTGCCCCAGATTGATCAACACTCCATCAGCCGAACACGCATCGAGCTGGCCTGTCAGAAAGATGGGCGTAACAGCAATCGTATGCGCCGGGCTGTTGTCGCTGCAATGCGGTAGAAATTCAGTGCTGGAGAACTGCCACAACATTTTGTCCAGCTGCTCTAGCAGTTCTGCCTCTGCAATGACCACCGTGCTGGTTCCCATCCGATAGGCTTTGCGCAGCAGACGGCAGGCGTAGCGCAGCTTGTCGTCCTGGTTGACATGAAATTCAATGGCTGTCATGCAGGGCTCAGGCAATTTTTCTGCCACGGGTTAAAGGCTTCACCAAACCTGCAACTGTCTTATGTTGATCACCAGCCTGCCCCATCAGGTAATCGACCAGCAGTCCGACTGGCCGGCCAGTCGCGCCTTTGGCTGCGCCGCCCTTCCAGGCAGTGCCAGCAATGTCCAGATGCGCCCAGGCAAACTTGGCTGTAAAGCGCTGCAAAAACTTGGCCGCTGTCACCGCCCCACCGGCGCGGCCTGCCACATTGGCAACATCTGCAAAATTGGTTTTCAGACCGTCCGCATAGTCATCGTCCAGCGGCATGCGCCAGCACAGGTCATGGGCATTTTCACCAGCTTTTAACAGCGCACTTGCCAGCGTATCGTCGGCCGAGAAAAGTCCGCTTCGCACACCGCCCAGCGCCACCACGCAAGCGCCGGTCAATGTGGCAATGTCAATCACCACGCGCGGTTTGAAGCGTTCTGCGTAGGTCAGCGCATCACACAGCACCAGGCGGCCCTCGGCGTCGGTGTTCAATATTTCGATGGTTTGCCCGCTCATGCTGGTCACCACGTCGCCGGGCTTGATGGCGTTGCCATCGGGCATGTTCTCGCAAGCGGGAATCAGCCCAACCACATTGATGGCGGGCTTCAGCTCAGCCAGCGCCCTGAACACACCCAGCACGCTGGCTGCACCGCACATGTCAAACTTCATTTCATCCATTTCGCCAGCGGGCTTGATCGAAATGCCGCCTGTGTCAAACGTGATGCCCTTGCCGACCAGCACCGTGGGCGCATCAGCCTTTGCAGCACCGCTGTAGTGCATGACGATAAAGCGCAATGGCTCCCTGGAACCCTGGGCCACAGCCATAAACGAGCCCATGCCCAGCTTCGCCACCTCTTTCGGCCCCAAAACTTCAACCTTGATTTTTGGCAATTTGCCGAGTTTTTTGGCAGCGTCTGCCAGCAGGGATGGCGTTGCGTAGTTGGCCGGGCGATTGGCCCATTCTTTGGCAAGGCCCACACCCAGGTGCAAGGCAATGCCGATGTCGAAGGCTGTTTTCACTCTGGCAGCATTGGGCACGGCAATCACCATTTGCTCAAATTTGGTGACATCGGGCTTGGACTTGGAGGTTGATTTGGTGGTGGTGTAGCTGTAAGTAGCGTCGCTGCTCCCTGTTACCAGCGCGCGCACCAAGTTGTCAGTGACGAGTTGGGGGCTGGCCAGGCTGATTACCACCCGCTTGACGTTGGTAGTCTTCAAGCTGTTTATGGCGGCTGTGATGGCCGCGCGAACATTTTTGACGCTGCCGTCTCCCATGCCCACCAGTACCAGGCGTGTTGCAGCGATACCAGCAACACGGTAGCTGCTCAGGCATTTGCCTGCTTTGGTTTGCAGGTCGCCAGCAGTTGTTGCATGCGCCACAAGCCGGGAAACTTGATCATCGGCCTGACCATTGGCGTGATGGGTCTGCGCGCTGGTTTGAGCCACCAGCACAATCAGGGCGTCACATTTTTCGCTGCAAAGTTGCGCAACCGTCAGTGTTTTGAGTTCAAAGTCCATAATCCGGGTTCTGTTTGTCTGTAAAAATTGAAAAGTCGGGGCTCTCCCGATTCATGTTGTTCCATGTTATTCCAATCTTCCATTCGCCGGGAGCTCGCCCGCAGCTTCGGTGCAACCTTTGTGGTGCTGATCACCATCGTTTTGACGATTGTGCTGATACGTACTTTGGGGCAAGCGTCGCGCGGCATCATCAGCCCGCAGGACGTGATGCTGTTCATGGCTTATGCAGCACTGGGGCGGCTGCCCACCATTTTGACGCTATCGCTGTTTATTGCGCTGGTCAGCACGTTGATGCGGATGTATCGGGACAGCGAAATGGTGGTATGGATGAGCAGTGGCCGCAGCTTGAGCAGTTTTTTGTCGCCGCTGTTCCGCTTTGCCTGGCCGGTGCTGCTGATCATCTTTTTAAGCGCCCTGTTTGTTTGGCCGTGGACCAACAACCAGACCAAAAACATGCAGGAAAACTTTGGCAATCGCAGCGACATAGACCGCATTGCGCCGGGCCAGTTTCAGGAATCAGCCAGCGGCAACCGGGTTTTCTTTATAGACCGCGATACCAGGACTGACCAAAAGTCGAGCAACAACGTTTTTATAGCGACCAACGACAACGGCAAAAATTCTGTCACCACGGCTCGCTCTGGCCGGATTGAGCTGATCGCTGAAAAGCAGGTGCTGATACTGGAAAACGGCCAGCGCCTGGAAAGTGAAAATGGCCAGTCCGCCCTGAAGATCAGTGATTTCAAGGAATACGGCAGCAACACCGGCAACAGTGCTGCACTGAATTCGGACTTTAGCGATGCCAAGCTGCTGGCAATTCCGGTGCTGATAAATACACCCACCCGGGCCAACCGGAGCGAGCTGGCCTGGCGGTTCGGCCTGGGCCTGGCGGCTGTCAATTTTGTGGTGCTGGCCCTGGCAATCGCCAACGCGAACCCGCGCCGCGGCCGAAGCGGCAGCCTTATTTTTGCAGTGCTGACTTTTATGGTTTACAACAATCTGGTCAACCTGGGGCAGAGCTGGATCTTCGGCGGGTTGATCAGTTTTGGAACCTTGCTGGTGTTGCTGCACGGCGGCGCTTTGCTGTTGGGCTTGCTGTGGCTTGCCAAGCGTGACTTGAACTGGACGTTGCGGGCAGCCATGTCAAAGCTGTTGCCTGCTGGCCCAAGCAAAGCAGCCACCATCAAGCCATGAAAACCATTCGCAGACTCATTTACGGTGAAGTGCTGGTGTCCATTGCGCTGGTGGCTTTTGGGTTTTTGGCACTTTTTTTCTTTTTCGATCTGGTCGATGAATTGCAGTTTTTGGGCAAGAACAATGGCCTGCCAACTGGCTTGCCGACCGCCAGTGATATCTATCAAATCAGGCACGCGCTGCTGTATGTAGGGTTGTTGATCCCGAACCACCTGTACGAGCTGCTGCCCATATCGGTACTGATTGGTACGATTTTTGTGATGGCCCGTCTGGCGCAAAGTTCTGAGTACACCATCTTGCGCACCAGCGGGCTGGACCCCTGGCGCGCCTTGAGAATGCTGCTGAGCCTGGGCGCTTTTTTTGTCGTGCTCAGTTTTTTGATTGGTGACTATCTGGCACCACTCAGCGAGCGTACCGCCCAGCTGCTCAAAGCCAGATACCAGGGCGTTTTAACGGTCGGCCAAACCGGTGCCTGGCTGAAGGAAAAGCAGGCCAACAACAGCTATGTGGTCAATGTCAAAACGCTGTCTCCGCAGAGCGACATGCGCAATGTGCAAATTTTTGAGTTTGACAACAAGGGCTTGGTGATGTCTACCATGCGGGCCGCGCAAGCAAGCTTTGGCGAAGGCGGCGCATGGGTCTTGCGCTCGGTTGACCGGGTGGAGTTCAGTGTGCGTTCAGCGACTGCAACAGTTACGGTGACCCCGGCAACCAAAGCGCTGGCTCCTGTTACGGCCGGTGTCACCCGCAGCAGGATTGACAGTTTTCGCTGGCCAACCGACATCACTCAGGAAATGGTGTCTGTGGCGCTGCTCAAGCCTGAACGCATGGCAACACTTGACTTGTTCAACTACATTCAGCATCTGGACGCGAACGGCCAAACCGCCCAGCGCTATGAAATTGAATTCTGGAAGAAAGTTTTCTACCCCCTGAGTTGCCTGGTCATGGTGATTTTGGCGCTGCCCTTTGCCTACCTGCACTTTCGCTCGGGCGGCATTGCCACTTATGTCTTTGCCGGTGTGATGATTGGCATCAGTTTTTTCCTGCTGAACAACGTGTTTGGCTACATTGGAAATTTGCAAAACTGGCAGCCCTGGCTGGCTGCGGCTACGCCGGGCTTGCTGTACATGGGCATATCGCTGGGTGCTTTTGGCTGGCTGGTTTTGCGGCGTTGACATTTCAAAACCCATCCACAAAACATGACAACCGGCATCATCCTTTTCGCCCATGGCTCACGTGACCCACTCTGGCGGCTACCGATTGAAGCAGTGGCAGCCAGCATCTTGCAGCGCGCACCGAGCGCGCTGGTACGCTGCGCCTACCTGGAGCTGTGCGAGCCAACGCTGGCGCAGGCTGCTTCTGATTTGATAGCTGCCTGCGCGCATAACATAAGGGTTATGCCGCTATTTTTAGGTGTTGGCAAACATGCACGGGAAGATTTGCCGGTGCTGATGGCCGGGCTTCGCGCTGCGCATCCGGCCACACCGTTTGAGCTTCTACCCACTGTCGGCGAAAACCCGGCTTTGATTGCATTGATAGCTGATATAGCTTTGGCCTGAAGTAACGCACGCGTAGCAACATCCACCTTTTATCCCATCTGCCATGAACCTTCACCAATTCAGATTTGTTCAGGAAGCCATTCGGCGAAACCTGAATTTGACAGAAACTGCGAAAGCGCTTCACACGTCCCAACCAGGCGTGTCCAAAGCCATCATTGAACTGGAAGAAGAACTCGGCATCGAGATTTTTGCCCGGCATGGCAAACGCCTGAAACGCGTGACCGAACCGGGCTCGCACGTGCTCAAAAGCATTGACCTGATCATGCGGGAGGTGGGTAATTTGCGGCGGATTGGCGACCAGTATTCCAAACAGGACAGCGGCACTTTGTCGATTGCCACCACGCACACCCAGGCCCGGTATGTGCTGCCAACACCAGTGGCCAAGCTGCGCCAGGCGTTCCCGAAAGTCAATGTCAGCCTGCACCAGGGTTCGCCCGATCAGGTGGCGCAAATGCTGATGGATGAAGTCGCCGAAATTGGCATTGCCACTGAATCGCTGGCGCAGTACGCTGATCTTGTTACCCTGCCCTGCTACGAGTGGCAGCACATGCTGGTGGTGCCTGGTACCCACAGCCTGGCGTCCAAAACTGTGATCACGCTGGAAGACCTGGCGCTTGAGCCTTTGATCACATATCACCCGTCATTTACCGGCCGGACCAAAATTGACCTGGCCTTTGCAAACAAACACTTGAAGCCGCGCATCGCGCTGGAAGCCATTGATTCTGATGTCATCAAAACCTATGTGCGGGTGGGCCTCGGGGTCGGCATTGTGGCCGAGATGGCGATCAAGGCAGACGGTACCAACAATGATCTGGTGGCTGTTCCGGTGGGCCACCTGTTTGGCGTCAATGTAGCGCGGGTGGCTTTTAAACGCAGCGCTTATTTGCGCAACTTTGTCTACACCTTTGCGGAGTTGCTGAGCAGTGACTTGACCCGCAGCCAGATTGAAAAAGCCATGTCTGGCCACTATGACGACCTTTGATGACCTTTGAACGGTGAACCACTTTATGCCAGCAGTTCTTGAACACACACCCGCCTTGATCAGCAAATTGCCTCATGTTGGCACCACCATATTCACCGTGATGTCGGCTTTGGCGCTGGAGCACAACGCTGTCAATCTGGGGCAGGGTTTCCCGGACTTTGAATGCGATCCGCTGCTGATCAATTCAGTGACCGATGCGATGCTAAAAGGTCACAACCAGTACCCGCCGATGCCGGGTGTGCCGGTGCTGCGCGAAGCCATTGCAAACAAATTACAAAAACTGCACGGCCGCTTATACAACCCGAACAGCGAAATCACCGTGACAGCTGGCGCCACGCAAGCCATCATCACTGCGATCCTTGCCATCGTCCACCCGGGTGATGAAGTCATCGTGCTGGAGCCGTGTTATGACAGCTATGTACCCAACATTGAGCTGGCCGGCGGTGTGGTGGTGCGTGTGCCGCTCACGCCGGGTACCTTTCGCCCTGACTTTGACAAAATCAGCGCGGCCATCACGCCCAAGACCCGGGCGATATTGATCAATTCGCCGCACAACCCGAGCGCCACGGTGTGGACACAAGCCGACATGCTCAAACTGCAAGACCTGCTGGACGGAACCGATGTGCTGCTGATCAGCGATGAGGTCTATGAACACATGGTGTTTGATGCAGACAGGGGACAAATTCATCAAAGCGCAGCGCGATTTGCTGGCCTGGCAGCGCGGGCCATTATTGTCAGCAGCTTTGGTAAAACCTACCACGTCACAGGCTGGAAAATCGGCTATGTTGCGGCACCCGCGCTAATTACCGCTGAGTTTCGCAAGGTGCACCAATTCAATGTGTTTACCGTCAACACACCGGTGCAGTATGGGCTGGCGCAGTACATGGCTAATGAAAGCGCTTATCTTGATTTGCCAGCGTTTTACCAGCGCAAGCGTGATCTGTTTCGGGCCGGTCTGGCGCAAACCCGCTTCAAGCTGCTGCCCAGCGAAGGCACTTATTTCCAGTGCGTTGACATCTCCGGTGTCAGTGATTTGAACGAGTTTGATTTTTGTAAATGGCTGACTGCTGAAATAGGCGTGGCAGCTATCCCGCTTTCAGCTTTTTATGGCAATGGATTTGACCAGCGGGTGGTGCGGTTTTGCTTTGCGAAAAAAGACCAGACGCTGAACACAGCGCTAGAGCGTTTGCGGCAGATTTAAATAGCCCCAAAGCGGTTTTCACCATTCATCTGGCATCCGTGTCACCAAACATACCAATACTTTTCCATTAGTCCATCTGGGGGATTTACAAATTTGTAACATTCATGCATATTGCACGGATGTTCAAAGGGCTATTTCTTAAACACGCCGCCAGGCAGTCCCGCTCGTTGGCATTGCCATCGATGCCGGGCTTGTCAGCTAATGTCGTTGGCAACGATTTGCCAGTGTTTCAACTCGGCCTGGCAGGTTTTAGCGCAGCAGAGCGTGCGCACATTGAAACGATAGTCAAACAGCTGAAGCAAACGACTTTAAAGTGGTGTGTAGGAGAGTTTGCAAGTGCTGATGCGCTGTTTGTCTGCGGCAACAACACGCGCAGTAGCGCGGCGCCTTCGCCGCCGAATGAAAACATTCTTCAGATATTGCCAGGCAATCCACTGGAAAAACCCATTTTGTTGAGTTTGCCCCATATAAACCGACCGCTTGCTTTTTCGCTGCCTGTCGCTGAAGCCGGGATTGAACCTGCTTTTGGCTTTGATGCAGCATCGCCTGCCAGTGTGCGGATTGTTCTGGAGAATTTTGAAAATTGCCTGCGGGCCAGGCTTGCGCAATTTGTTATCGGAAAGCAGCTGACCCAGCGGGAGCCAGAATTGCAGGCCACTGCGTACCATGTTTTGCACCACGGTAAATTGCTGGCAGTAGTAGACCTCATGCATTTTCAGATTGGCCTGTTGCCTGGTGTTGACCCGCAACTGGTAGACGCTGCTATCTGGGAAAAACGCCCCACCCTGGCAGCCGCTGTTCCCCAACATTTTTTGCACACCGATGTTGCAAAAGTCAGGTGGATGTATGCCCAGTATTCACAGCGTGACCTGCTCCCCGGGCGCTACCGCCACAAACAGATTCATTACCGGCAGCCGCCACAGGTTGTGCTGGCCTGGCTGACCGACCCGCAACTGCGGCTATTGCACGAACTGGGTGCAAGACCGGCCACTGCCACCCAACTGATTGAGCGGCTTGGCATGCGGCCGGAGCAGCTGGCAAAAGACCTCACTTGCCTTTACTTTGCCGCCAGCATCACCACAACGGCCAGCAAGGCAACAACTGCAAATATTGGCAAGCTGCCAAAGCGCGCTCCAGAGTACTCTTCTTCCTACGCAGTAGGTTCAGGTAGCGCGCCGACAACTGCGCGTATTTTCGATTCGTCCCTTCAGCAACAGGCCAATCCGGCAGACGAGCAAAATATCACTGTGGCTGCAAAATTGCTGCCGTAACGCGGGTTGATTGCTATTAATTATATAGCTGCTTGCGCTCTGTTTATGCGGGCTAGAGGCAGTTTATGCTTGTAAAAGGTAACTACTCAGCTCCTTTACACGTCATTGCGGGCTTGACCCGCAATCCATGAACCCGCACTGTGGCAAGCGCAAGCTCCTCAGGGCCAGGATCGCAAGCGCTGAGTAGTTACTGTAAAAGCCCGAAATTATGCAATGCGCGTGACTGACATCGGTTTGAACCCCAGATCAGCGGTTTTGCCCTTGCGGGCTCTTGCAGCTCTGGCGTTGTTCAGGCTTCGAATCTCCAGCGTTTCTTCACGGGCTTTACCGCCACGGCCAATGCCTTCAATGCGCACGCTGCGGGTGTAGGCAGCAGCGCCTGCCAGGGTGTCCTTGGCGTCCAGGTCAATCAGCATCAAACCCCGGCCACCGCCAGCCATCAGCTTGAGCTCGGTGATGTCAAAGGTCAAAATTCGCCCTGCGGTTGTTGCGCACATAACATGAGTAGCGGGACTGAATGGCACGCTGCCTGACGTGCCAGATACATGCGATGGATTGCAAATCGTTTCGTCTTCAGCGCAACTGATAAAAGCTTTGCCCGCCTTGGGGCGGGAGGCCATGGTGCCCGCCGTTGCCAAAAACCCGTAGCCGCCGCTGCTTGACAGCAACAGGATGGCACTGGCCGGGCCTGCAAAATAATGTTGTGGCTGTGTCCCTGATTCAAGCTCAATCAGTGTGGTGACGGGCTGGCCGTCGCCGCGCGAGCCCGGCAGCAATGACACCGCTACCGAGTACACGCGGCCTGTGCCTTTGGCTGCGCTGCCAAACACCAGCAGCGTATCGACAGTGCGGCATTCAAAGCAGCTGTACAGGCCATCGCCTTCCTTGAACGCAAAGCTTGCCGCGTCATGGCCATGGCCGGATCTGGCGCGAATCCAGCCTTTGCTGCTAACGACAACGGTGACTGGTTCATCAAGAACTTTCACTTCAAGCACGGCCTTTTTCTCAGCCTGAATCAACGTGCGGCGCGCATCTGCAAACTGTTTGGCATCCTGCTCGATTTCCTTGACCATCAAGCGCTTGAGAGCCGCTGGATTGTCCAGAATCTCTTCCAGTTTTAGCTGTTGTTCGCTCAAGGATTTAAGCTCTTGCTCAATCTTGATGGCTTCAAGCCGCGCAAGCTGGCGCAAACGGATTTCCAGGATGTCTTCGGCCTGGCGGTCACTGAGTTGAAAGCGTTCTATCAGCGCCGCTTTGGGCTCGTCAGACTGGCGGATGATGGCTATCACTTCATCAATGTTCAGCAGCACCAGCGCGCGGCCTTCCAGAATGTGAATTCGATCCAGCACTTTGGTTAATCGGTACTGCGAACGCCGGGCTATGGTGCTTTGCCTGAAGTCGATCCATTCGGTCAGCATTTGCCGAAGCGACTTTTGCGCAGGCCGGCCATCCAGGCCAATCATGGTCAGGTTGATCGGCGACGAGGTCTCCAGGCTGGTGTGGGCCAGCAGCGTGGTGATCAGCTCCATCTGTTCTATGCGGCTTGTTTTGGGCTCAAACACCAGACGCACAGCGGCTTCTTTGCCCGATTCATCGCGCACCACATCCAGCACGGCCAGCAATGTTTGCTTGAGTTGTAGTTGTTCCGTAGACAGGGCTTTTTTGCCGGCCCTGATTTTCGGATTGGTGATCTCTTCAACTTCTTCCAGCACTTTTTGGGTACTGACGCCAATCGGCAGCTCGGTAATAACCAGCTGCCACTGGCCGCGCGCCAGGTCTTCAATCTTCCAGCGGGCGCGTACTTTCAGCGAGCCACGGCCTGTGTTGTAGGCCGCTGCAATCTCGGCGCTACTTGAAATGATTTGCCCACCGCCGGGATAGTCTGGCCCGCAAATGATGCTGTACAGCTCGGCGTCTGTCAGCTTGGGGGTTTTGATCAGGGCAATGCAGGCATCAGCCACTTCACGCAGGTTGTGGCTGGGGATTTCAGTGGCCAGGCCCACCGCAATGCCGCTTGCGCCATTGAGCAGCGTAAAAGGCAGGCGCGCAGGCAACTGGCGGGGTTCTTCAAACGAGCCGTCGTAGTTGGGGATGAAGTCCACCGTGCCTTCGTCCAGCTCATCAAGCAGCAAGCTGGTGATGCGGGCCAGCCGTGCCTCGGTGTAGCGCATGGCAGCAGCGCTGTCGCCGTCCCGGCTGCCAAAATTGCCTTGACCATCGACCAGCGGATAGCGCTGGCTGAAGTCTTGCGCCATGCGAACCATCGCGTCGTAGGCAGCACTGTCACCATGTGGATGGTATTTACCCAGTACATCGCCTACCACACGGGCGCTTTTTACCGGCTTGGCACCAGTAGCGCCATTAACGCCGCCAAACCCCAACCCCATGCGCGACATGCTGTACAGAATGCGCCGCTGCACCGGCTTTTGCCCGTCGCACGCATCAGGCAGCGCACGGCCCTTGACAACACTTAATGCATATTCAAGGTAAGCACGCTGGGCGTAGGCTGAAAGCGAATCGTGACCGGCTGGATCATTGTTGTTGGGGCTGCTGGGAGCGGTATCAAGTGTGAAGAGATCCATGGGTCGTATAAAAATCTTGAATGAATCTTGAAATTCAGTCCGCAGCTAGGGTCTGCACGCCTGGTGGTGGTGTTGGTGTTAGTGGTGGCGTTGGCGTTGGCGTTGGCGACAACAGTGGCGCTTGCTTTGCCGTTGGTATTGGTATTGCTGGTGGTGATGTTGGCAGAGTGGGCACCATGTTGTTTCGCCCAGGCGCGTTTGACGCGCCGCCCATCATCTCCATGCGCACCCTGCCAGGGGTTTTGCGCACTTCAGGGATGGCAGTGGTTTTGCGTATTTCCTGTATGGCAGCGGGCGGTTTTAAATGGCCATAGAGCTGCATCACGGTTTTGACGTAATTTTTGGTTTCAGGGTAGTTGGGAATTTTGTTGCCAGCGCGCTTTACTGCACCCTCGCCAGCGTTGTAGGCAGCCAATGCCAGTTCGAGCTGGCCTGGAAACATCTTGATCAGGTCGCGCAGGTAGGTAGTGCCCGCCTTGATGTTGGTTTTTGGATCGGTCAGTTTTTTCTCAATCGGAGTTTGCGTGTCAGTTTTGACACCGTAGCGCTCAGCGGTCGGCGGCATCAACTGCATCAAGCCCACAGCGCCTTTGGGTGATACGGCGAAGGTGTTAAAACCCGACTCAGTGGCTATTAAAGCCTGCAGCAATTCATAGTCGATGCCGTGCGTTTGCGCTGCATCCTTCAGCAAATGCTTGACAGCTTTGTAGTTGGGCGACACATCAAAAAAAGCCAGCAGTTTGGTGGGCGCGCGGGACGTGCCAGGCGCAAGCGAAGTGCCAGGCGCAAGCAAAGTGCCAGACGCACGTGAAGTGCTGGGCGCAACTGCGTGGGGACTTGCCATTACGCCCTTCTCGCCCTTTTCGGCCTTTTCACCCTTGACTGCCTTTGCAGCAGGCAGATTCCAAAGTCCATCTTCTGTGCTTGTCGAAAAGCTTTCACCCACTTTAAAGAAAAGCTCGTAGCGCTCATCGAGTTTGTCGTTTGCAAAATGTGCCACGCCTTTGGCATCAATGTAGCCCCACACATCAGCAACTGCAGGCAGCGCCATCCAGCAAAAGCCGGCCAGCAACACACGCAAACAGAGGACGCGAAAACTTGGCATCAGATGTCAATCTCCACCGCATCGCCATGCAGTTCCATCAGCTCGCGGCGCGCGGCTGCTTCGCCCTTGCCCATCAGTTTGGTGATCAGGCTTTCGGTTTGCAAAAAGCTCTGGTTGCCCAGCTGCACCGGCAGCAACCGGCGCGTATCGGGGTTGAGCGTGGTTTCCCACAGTTGCTCGGCGTTCATCTCTCCCAGGCCCTTGAATCGGCTGATGCTCCATGAGCCTTCCCGCACGCCTTCCTTGCGCAGCTTGTCCAAAATTGCGGTCATCTCGCCATCATCCAGCGCATAGGCTTTGGAAGCCGGCTTTTTGCCGCGCGCGGGCGCATCCACCCTGAACAGCGGCGGGCGCGCCACATACACATGGCCTGCATCAATCAGCTTGGGGAAATGCCTGAAAAACAGCGTCAGCAGCAGCACCTGAATGTGCGAGCCGTCCACATCGGCGTCGCTCAAAATGCACACCTTGCCGTAGCGCAGCCCCGTCATGTCTGGCGTGTCGTCCGGGCCATGCGGATCTACGCCAATGGCGACGGCAATGTCATGAATCTCGGTGTTGGCAAACAGGCGGTCACGCTCGACTTCCCAGGTGTTGAGCACCTTGCCACGCAGCGGCAATATTGCCTGGCTTTCCTTGTCACGACCCATTTTGGCGCTGCCGCCGGCCGAATCGCCTTCGACCAGAAAAACTTCGTTGTGCGCCAAATCCTTGCTTTCGCAGTCGGTCAATTTGCCGGGTAACACAGCCACGCCGGAACCCTTGCGTTTCTCGACTTTTTGGCCTGCCTTTTGGCGGGTTTGGGCCGCGCGAATGGCCAGCTCTGCCAGTTTTTTGCCGTAGTCCACATGCTGGTTTAACCACAGCTCAAGCGCGGGGCGAACGTAACTGGACACCAGCCGCACTGCATCACGCGAGTTCAAGCGCTCCTTGATCTGGCCCTGAAACTGCGGATCCAGCACCTTGGCGCTCAGCACATAACTGGCACGGGCAAACACGTCTTCCGGCAGCAGCTTGACGCCCTTGGGCAGCAGACTGTGCAGCTCAATAAAGCTTTTAACCGCAGTAAACAACCCATCGCGCAGCCCGCTTTCATGCGTGCCACCAGCAGTGGTCGGGATCAGGTTGACGTAGCTTTCGCGCACCGCCTGGCCATCTTCGGTAAATGCCACGCACCAGTCAGCGCCCTCGCCTTCGGCAAAGGTTTCATGCTGTGCATCGGCAAAGCCCTTGCCTTCAAACATGGGGATGACCGGCTCGCCATTGAGCGTTTGCGCCAGGTAGTCGTTCAGGCCGCCCTTGTACAGCCAGGTTTGGCTGTCTCTGGTTTTTTCGATGGCCAGTGTGACGCTGACACCAGGCATCAGCACGGCCTTGCTGCGAAGCAGGTGCGTCAATTCATTGATGGGCAAAACCGACGATTCAAAATACTTGCCATCCGGCCAGGCGCGCACCGATGTGCCTGATTTGCGTTCGCCTTCAACAGCCTTGCGAACCTGCAGCTTTTCAATCACATCACCACCTGAGAACACCAGGTGAGCCACCATGCCGTCGCGATACGACGTAACTTCAAGCCTTTTTGACAACGCGTTGGTCACGCTGACGCCCACGCCATGCAGACCGCCTGAAAAGCTGTAGGCGCCGCCTTTGCCTTTGTCGAACTTGCCGCCCGCGTGCAGCCGGGTAAAAACCAGCTCCACCACAGGCGCTTTTTCTTCCGGGTGCAAGCCGTACGGTATGCCGCGTCCATCGTCGTCGACGCTCACCGAGCCATCGGTATGCATCGTGACTTTCAACTTTTTCCCATATCCGGCCAGCGCTTCGTCAGCAGAGTTATCGAGCACTTCCTGAATGATATGCAACGGGTTGTCGGTGCGGGTGTACATGCCCGGGCGCTGCTTGACCGGCTCCAGGCCTTTGAGCACGCGGATGGAGCTTTCAGAATAAACAGGCGCAGATGCCTGTGGGGTGAAAGGTAGTTTGGATGGCATGACAGAACAATACTTTGACAGAATTGTAAATGCGAACCGCAAACTAGCTGGACAAAAACACAGCCCTTGTATTTCGCTTGTTTATCAGCGGTAGCAAACAGGCGCCGGTAACGTTAAAGTCGGGGCATGCACCCTCAAGCTTCGCCATCCATAAAAACACTTTCCCTGAGCCAGGTTCTGCTCTGCGGCGCGGCCATTGTCACCTTGTCGATGGGCATACGTCACGGCTTCGGGCTGTGGCTACAACCTGTTACGCAAGCCCAGGGCTGGACACGCGAAACCTTTGCATTTGCCATTGCCATACAAAACCTGTCCTGGGGCGTTTGCGGTATTTTTGCCGGGATGCTGGCCGACAAACTGGGCGCTTTCAAGGTGCTACTGGGCGGCGCGGTGCTGTACGCGCTGGGTCTGGCCGGCATGGCGCTGTCGCCCACCGGCTTTTTATTCACGCTGACGGCAGGTGTGCTGATTGGCGCAGCACAGGCAGGCACTACCTATGCGGTGATTTACGGCATTATTGGCCGCAACATTTCGGCCGACAAACGCTCGTGGGCGATGGGCGTTGCGGCGGCAGCTGGCTCATTTGGGCAGTTTTTGATGGTGCCGATTGAGGGCTTTTTGATCAGCAATGTCGGCTGGCAGCAGGCGCTGCTGATTCTGGCTGGCGCAGTGCTTTTGATCATGCCGCTGGCGCTTGGCTTGCGTGAAACCGGTTTTGCAGGCGGGCAAACGCCAAAACGTGAACAGACCATCGTGCAGGCGCTGCGCGAGGCTTTCAAATACCCCAGCTTTCAATTGCTGATGGCTGGCTATTTTGTTTGCGGTTTTCAGGTGGTGTTTATTGGGGTGCACATGCCCAGTTACCTGAAAGACAAAGGATTGCCGCCTGAGGTAGCAGGTTATGCGCTGGCGCTGATAGGGTTGTTCAATGTGTTTGGCACCTATGCAGCCGGATCGCTTGGCCAGCGTATGCCCAAAAAGAACATTCTGGCGTTCATTTATTTTGCGCGGGCAGTTGTCATTGCCGTGTTTATTGCAGCGCCACTCAGCCCGATGAGTGTGTATATATTTTCCAGCATCATGGGTTTGCTGTGGCTGTCAACCGTGCCCGCCACCAACGCTGCGGTAGCGCAGATTTTTGGCGTGGCCCATTTGTCGATGCTCAGTGGTTTTGTGTTTTTCAGCCACCAGATCGGTTCGTTTTTAGGCGTATGGCTGGGCGGTGTGCTGTATGACCGCACCGGCAGTTACGACATCGTCTGGTACATCACCATCGCGCTGGGTATTTTTGCCGGTTTGATCAACCTGCCGGTGCGTGAAACGCCGATTGTCAGGCTGCCAGCGCAGCCGCAACCAGCTGGAACTTGATAATGTTGCGGTTTCCAGTGCTCTGGTTCAAGACAGGTATTTGGGCCGGCATCACCGCTGTTTTGCTGGCGGTGTTTGCGCTTTATACGCGCCCGGAGTTTTTGGTAACGCTGGCTGACCAGTTGTGGAACTGCTTTTAACAAACGATGTGTTTCAGGTACTCATTCAGTGCCATTTAGATGCCTTTTATCACTACTGTC
Organism: Polaromonas sp.; assembly: GCA_043754255.1. Taxonomy (GTDB): domain Bacteria; phylum Pseudomonadota; class Gammaproteobacteria; order Burkholderiales; family Burkholderiaceae_C; genus Polaromonas. The sequence continues at coordinate 23,203 of JAYUVG010000265.1, forward strand.
CGGTGAAATCAGTCTTAGTTCCCTGCAAAGCCTTGCCCAGCATGGGTTTGCGGGCGATTTTCGATTCGGACGACTTCAAATGCAGGT
>JAYUVG010000266.1:0-16737 GCA_043754255.1 Polaromonas sp.
TTTCAGGCGGTATCCGCCCCAGTGCGGTGGGCGGGGAGGGTGCTCGCCAAATCTGGCGTTGAATTCAGCTTCGTTGGCCTCCAGTTCAGCCCGGCTTGCGACCACCTCGCTTTGTGGACTGGCCCATGCGCCGATGCGTGAACCCAGCGGCCTTGAATGAAAGTAGGCGTCGCTTTCCTCTGGCGATATCTTTTCAACCACGCCTTCAATCCGCACGCTGCGCTCCATCTCCACCCAGTGAAACTGCAAGGCGGCATACGGGTTGCCCGCTATTTCAGTGCCTTTTCTGCTCTGGTAATTGGTAAACCATACAGGCCCACGCGCGTCCAGCCCTTTGATCAACACGATGCGGGTGGAAGGCCGCAAATTGCTGCCTACTGTGGCCAGTGTCATGGCGTTGGGTTCAGGCACTTTGGCGCCAATTGCCTCGGCCAGCCAGTGCTCAAACTGTTTGAGCGGGTCTTGCAGAGCCGCGGATTCAATCAGCTCTGCCAGCTCGTAGCTTTTGCGAATATCGGCAATGGGGGAGGGTGCATGGGTCATGTTTGAAGTATAAAGATTGCATGCTTGATGTCGCTGCCTCCTCCAGTAATCCCGTTGAAAGTCCGTGCGTGATTGTGCTGGCGGCTGGCCGTGGTGAGCGCTTTGCTGCGTCGGGCGGGCAGGTGCATAAACTGCAGGCCTTGCTGGCTGGCAAGCGGGTGATTGACCATGTTTTGTGCGCAGTCAAGGCAAGCGGTTTGGCGTATCACGTGGTAGATGCTGACCCGGCCAGGCCCGGCATGGGCTGTTCGATTGCAGCCGGCGTGCGAGCAACAAAGACTGCCGGTTGCTGGCTGATTTTGCCGGCTGATTTGCCTTTGATCACCGCCGACACTTTGAAGGCCATGGCGTTTGCCCCACCATGTGCGGTGGCTGTGCCGGTTGTCAACGGCCAGCGGGGTCACCCGGTACGGTTTGGCTCTGAATGTGCTCAAAAACTGCTTGGTTTAAAGGGAAATAAGGGTGCAGCCGAGATAATCAGCGCGCAAGCAGCTATCAATTCAGTAGCGTTTATCAAGCTGGATGATGTTGGCTGCATCACCGACATTGACACGCTGGACGACTTGCAGCGCGCCGAAACACTCCTCAGGAATCGACACGCCTGAGCAGTTCGCCCAGTGCCCGGTCATGGATGCCAACCTTGCGCAAACCGTCGTAGGTTTGCCGGGCATAGTCGCGCGTGGTGCCGTAGCGTCCGCTTGCCTCGGCAAATATTTTTTGGTAGGTGGTGTGGGGTAATTCCCCGGTGTGGTCGGGGCTGGTTTTTGACAGCGTGAATGCCAGCGCCGTGACATCGCCCAGTTTGGTCTGGCAGCGCAGCCAGCGCGGGTCATACACGGCGTTGGGCATTTCTCGCTCCCACAGCGGCACCAGGGCATCTGCTACCTTGGCACGCGGAATGCGAAACACCACGCCCTTGCAGCTGCCACCGGGCAGCAGGCCAAACACCAGCCCCGGCTGCTCGGGTGTGCCCCGGTTGTAGGTGCTCCACATTTTCAAGGCGCGGTGATAACCGCGTGCCAGAGCAAAACGCTCTTCAACAAACGCCGATTCTGGTCGCCAGATCAACGACGCATAACCAAAAATCCACAGATCCGTTTTACCGCCCCATTGCTGCTGGATGGCCTCTAGTGAGTGAGCCGGGTCGGGCACTGATTTGAAGGAGTTTTGTGTGAAAGCCATGTCAGGCAGACTTTACAATAGCGACCGTTCAGCGCTTGTTTCACGCCTGTTTTTTTAAAGAAAGTAATAGCAATGTCTTCTCAAGATGATGACCAGCAAGGTCTGGTGTTGTGGGTGGTGTTTGGCCTGGTTGCTCTGGTGATTGCGCTGGTGGTTGGGGTCAGCGTGTACCAGCGCGGCAAGATGTCGGCAGCGCCCAAAGCGGGTGGGATGACAGCTGCAGTCGGCTCTACAGTCGCTGCCTTGCCTTCTGCTGCAATGCCCGCCGTAGACAACCAGGCAATGGCAGATGCTGCCAGCGTCAAGATTGAAAACGGCGTGGTGAAGTTTTATTTTGCGTCCGGCAAGACCGATCTGGCACAGGGCGCCAATGCAGCGTTGACCGATGTCATCAAAGGTGCCAATGCAGGCAAAAAACTGGTGATTTCTGGCTACCACGACGCAACCGGCAGTGCTGCGGCCAATGCTGAAGTTGCCAAAAAACGCGCGTTTGCGGTTCGTGACGCTTTGAAAAGCGCCGGTGTCACTGACGACAAAATTGAGCTGAAAAAGCCTGAAGAACTCAAGGCAGCTGGCAGCAATGCTGAAGCCCGCCGGGTTGAAGTTGCGCTGCAATAACGTTCTTCTGCCCACAACTTTTAACTGCCGCAGTTTGGTATCCAACTGGTAACTCGGACTACATCAAAGCGCTTCTTCAGCAGTTACCATCGGGTCTGTAATTTAGTTACATAACCTGAAGGGGCCCTTGATGGTCTATCCAAATCTGCATCCTGAAGTCGCTCGCGTCACAGCCCGCATTGCCCAGCGCAGTCTGGAGCGCCGCAGCGCTTACCTGGCGCAAATCGACAAGGCAAGCACCCGCGCCAGAAGCGCTGACCGCATGGGCTGCGCCAACTTGGCCCACGCAGTGGCCGGCTTGCCGCTCAATGACCGCTTCAAAATTGTGGCCGAGCATGTGCCCAACATCGGCATTGTCACGGCGTACAACGACATGCTGTCGGCGCATGTGCCTCTAGAGCAGTTCCCGGACATCATCAAGGCTGAAGCTCGCAAACATGGCGCTACTGCCCAGGTAGCAGGCGGTGTGCCCGCCATGTGCGACGGCGTGACCCAGGGCACTGCGGGCATGGAGCTCAGCCTGTTCAGCCGCGACGTGATTGCCATGTCCACCGCAGTGGCGCTGTCGCATGACATGTTTGATGCTGCGTTGATGCTGGGCGTGTGCGACAAAATCGTTCCGGGCCTGTTGATAGGCGCGCTGCATTTTGGCCATTTGCCCACGGTGTTTGTGCCATCCGGGCCGATGCCATCAGGCATATCGAACAAGGAAAAAGCGCACACCCGCGAGCTGGCTGCCCAAGGCCTGGTCGGCCGCGCCGAGCTGCTTGAGTCTGAGATGAAGTCCTACCATTCGCCCGGTGTCTGCACGTTTTATGGCACGGCCAATAGCAACCAGATGCTGCTCGAAGCCATGGGCTTGCATGTGCCGGGAACCGCATTTGTACCGCCAGAAACCGACCTGCGGCGCGAGCTGACCCGTGAGGCAGCGCGCACGGTTCTTGGCATCATCAAATCAAAAAGGTATGCGCCCATCGGCCACATTGTTGACGAGCGCGCCATCGTCAACGCAATGGTTGCCCTGCTGGCAACCGGCGGGTCTACCAACCACCTGATTCATTGGGTGGCTGTGGCCTTCAGCGCCGGTATCTTCATCAACTGGAATGATTTTTCTGACCTGTCAGACGTAGTGCCCACGCTGGCACATGTGTACCCGAACGGCAGCGCCGATGTCAACCAGTTCCAGGCGGCGGGCGGCCCTGGCTTTGTCATTCGGGAGCTGCTGGACGCCGGCTTTATGCATGCTGATGTTTTGACGGTGCGCAGCGGCGGCATACGCGAATACACGCGCATCCCTGGCATGCAGGGCACTGCGCTGGCGTGGGCTGATGTCGGCTCGTCCAAAGACGAATCGATTGTGCGCACTGCAGCTGATCCATTCAGCGCCAGCGGCGGATTAAAGCTGCTACACGGCAATCTGGGTCGCAGCGTGATCAAGGTGTCCAGCGTGCCCAATGACCGGCACGTCATTGAAGCTCCCGCGCGGGTATTTGATTCACAAAAAAGCCTGATCGACGCGTTTGATGCTGGTGAGCTGGAATGTGACGTCGTTTGCGTGGTGCGCTGGCAGGGCCCGCAGGCCAACGGCATGCCTGAGCTGCACAAGCTCACGCCGCCACTGGCAGTGCTGCAGGGCAGAGGCTTTAAAGTGGCATTGGTCACCGATGGCCGCATGAGCGGCGCGTCAGGCAAAGTCCCGGCTGCCATTCATGTGTCGCCTGAAGCCGCTGCGGGTGGCCCGCTGGCCAAGGTGCGCGATGGTGACGTGATACGCCTCGATGCATTAACCGGCGAACTGAAGGTACTTGTATCGGTTGATGAATGGGCTGCACGGCCAGTGGACAGCATGCCGCCAGCTCTGGTTGAGGCCGACAACCACGGGATGGGCCGCGAGCTGTTTAGCCACATGCGCCGCAGCGCAACTGCAGCCGAAGAAGGAGCTTTGTCATGGATGTAGAGCTGAATATTTCGGGCACATTGACGGCTCTGCAGGTCATGCAAGACGCGCCGGTGATTCCGGTCATTGTGTTGACGGATGCAGCACAAGCCGTTGACATGGCGCATGCACTGGTTGCGGGCGGCATTCGCATGCTGGAAGTTACGCTGCGCACGCCGCAGGCACTGAGCTGCATTGAAGCAATCGCCCTGCATGTGCCTGAAGCTGTAGTGGGCGCTGGCACTGTGCGCAGCGCGGTTGATGCACAGGCCAGCGCTGCTGCCGGCGCCCGATTTTTCGTCAGCCCCGGCTACACCAACGCACTGGGCCAAGCCTGCCGGGACTTGGGTCTTGCCCTGTTGCCGGGTGTGGCAACCGGCAGCGAGATCATGATGGCTACAGCTGATGGCTTGACGGAACTGAAGTTTTTCCCGGCCATGCAGGCTGGCGGGCCGGCCATGCTCAAGGCCTGGAGCGGGCCGTTTGGTGATGTACGGTTTTGCCCAACCGGCGGCGTGACAGCTGCCAATGCAACAGAGTTTTTGTCGCTGCCCAATGTGGTGTGCGTGGGCGGTTCGTGGCTCACGCCGCCGGATGCGCTGGCACGCGGCAACTGGGCGCAAATCACAGCGCTTGCGTTTCAGGCCAGCCGATTGACGGGTCGGCCGGTTTAGGTATTTTTAGCCCTATTTATGGGTCAAATCTGCCGCTAGCCCACGTAAATAGCGCGCAAGCAGCTCCTTAATTTATAGCAGACGCGTATGCCAAACGAGGTGCATGTCAGCGCAGGCCAGCGCCTGCTGCGTCTTGCTTACGCTGGATGAGTTCTATCTTGTAGCCATCCGGATCAGTGACAAATGCAATCACGGTAGTGCCGCCCTTCACGGGCCCCGCCTCACGTGTCACGTTGCCACCCGCTGCCTTGATCTTGTCAACAGCTGCGTACGCATCTGGCACACCGAGAGCAATGTGTCCATAAGCCGTGCCCATGTCGTAGCTGTCAACACCGTGGTTGTGGGTCAGCTCAATCTCAGACTGCGCCGGGTTGCCTTCATACCCCACAAAAGCCAGCGAGTATTTGTACTCGGGATTTTCTGAGCGGCGCAGCAATTGCATGCCCAAAACCTGGGTGTAAAAGTCAATCGAGCGCTGAAGATTGCCAACGCGAAGCATGGTGTGTAGAAGGCGCATGGGGTGATTATCCGGCAATCGCTTTTTTGTTTTGTCGTCTTGAAAAAATCTTTATGGCGAATGAAACCAACTGCGCCCAAACATTGAAAACCAAAGACCTGCCTCATGTCACCGCTTCGCTGCCCGCATAACGTCATGCCAGGCTAGAGCAAGGGTTCTAAGCAATTTTATGCATCAATAATGCCTCCAGCCGTTGCAAAATGCGCGCAACCAGCTATAAATTCGATAGCAGTCAACCTGACGTCTTCAGCCGTCTTGCCGGGCTTGTACAGCGCTGAACCAATGCCAAAACCGTTGGCGCCGGCGTTCAGATAGCTTTGCATGTTGCCTGGTTGAATGCCGCCCACGGGCACAAGAAGTGCCCCGGCAGGCAGCACCGCCCGCAGCGCCGCAACACCAGCAGGGGGCACCATCTCCGCAGGAAAAAGCTTCAAGCCGGTTGCCCCGGCTTTCAGCGCGGCAAACGCTTCCGTGGCAGTCATCACACCGGGCAGGCACACCATGCCAAGACCGATAGCCGTGCGAACCACGTCAGCATCAAAGTTTGGCGAGACGATCAACCCGCCGCCCGCCGCATGAACGTTGCGCACGTCGGCAGGCGTCAGCACGGTTCCGGCGCCCACCAGCACCTGTTCAAACGTACTGGCCAGTGCGGCAATACTGTCAAGTGGTTGAGGTGAATTGAGCGGCACTTCAATCAATGTCCAGCCGCTGTTGACCAGCACCTGGCCGATGGGAATGGCTTCTTTGAAAGTCAGGCCGCGCAATATGGCGACCAGCGGCACAGACTGAAAGGCCTGGTCAAATTTTTGATGTGATGTCATAAATTTCATTCAGTCTGCCTGTTTGCAATGGCACGCAAACCTTGCCAGGTAGCCTGGTTGCCCACGCATTGCGTAATAACGCCAAGCTGTTGCAAGGCTCTTGCGTATTTTGCAGTTAAAGCTTCCGCGCCAACGATGACCACCTTATCACCACGCGCCAGTTGCTGGCACTTCAGGTCTTCACCAATCACCAGGCCTGACAGATAGCTGGGCAAAGCAGTTTTGGCGATGCGTTTAAACAGGGACAGCGTGCGTGTGCTGAACGCGGTGTGTAGCAGACCACGTCCCTGCAACGCGTGGGCTACGCCCTGGTCAAAGGCTGCATCGTCATGCGGAGCATCAGCCGGGGGCATGGTGCGGGCCAGGATTGAATGCTGGCTTAGCAGCGCGTAAAGTTCGCCCGTCATCCAGGTTGAAAAATCAGTGATGCGGTGATCAGCCACCGTGACCCATTTGCTGTGGGTGCCGGGCAGCACCAGACGCGCATCTGTCAGGCCCAGCAATTGCAGCGCACCGAACACCTGGGTCTCTTCGCCCCGCATCACATCCGGCACACCGTTTTTGTCAATACAGAGGCCTGGCACGATGGCGATTTTTCCAGTTTCAATCCAGGCCAGTTGCGCTGCAATGTCTGAAAGTGTTGCTGGGCAGGGGCAGTAGGGCGCCTCCAACCAGCCTTGCTGACTGCCAGCCATGCCTGCAATCAGGCACAGCCTGCCAGGCCGCATCCAGTCGCCAAAGCAGCTGTCAAATACAGTTGGGAAACCGCCTTTTTCAACGGTCAGAATTCCTTGTGGGAAAGAGCGTTCTTGCAGCACTTTTCCGTCTGCGGCGAGCAACGCGCCGCGTAAGGATGTGGTGCCCCAGTCGAGAGCTAGCATGATTTCAGACACCGCTTGCCCTCACCCTAGCCCTCTCCCAAAGGGAGAGGGGACAAGACAGGAAAGGAAAGCAAAACCCGTCTGTCCCCGCAATTTCTTTTCCCTCTCCCTCTGGGAGAGGGCAGGGTGAGGGCTTTCCGCGCTCCATCAGTGGTTGTCCCGTGGCACAGCCGACCCGCGCTTACCCACCAAAAAGTCCATGTCTGCACCCTCATCGGCTTGCAGCACGTGGTCTGTATAAAGCTTGTAGTAGCCCGAGGCCATGGTAGGTTCAGGCGCTTTCCACTGCGCCCGCCGCGTTGCCAGCTCTTCATCACTCACATGCAAATGCAGCAATCGCCTGGGCACATTCAGCTCAATCAAATCGCCGTTTTGCACCAGCGCCAGCGGCCCACCAGCAGCAGCTTCGGGTGCCGTGTGCAGCACCACCGTACCATAGGCAGTGCCGCTCATGCGCGCGTCGCTGATGCGGACCATATCCAGAATGCCTTTCTTCAAAATCTTCGGCGGCAGCGGCATGTTGCCCACCTCGGCCATGCCGGGGTAGCCTTTGGGTCCGCAGTTTTTCAGCACCATCACGCAGGTCTCGTCAATGTCCAGGTTGTCGTCGTCAATGCGGGCGTGAAAGTCTTCAATGTTTTCAAATACCACTGCACGGCCGGTGTGCACCATCAGCGCTGGCGTGGCTGCGCTGGGCTTGATGACCGCGCCGCGTGGAGACAAATTACCACGCAGCACGGCAATGCCGGCTTTGTCTTTAAAGGGCGCACTCAAGGGCTTGATAACGTCCGTGTTGTAGTTTTGCGCATCGGCAATGTTTCTCCCCATGGTTTGGCCGTTGGCTGTGATGGCATCCAGATGCAGGTGCGGCGATATTTCCTTCAAGACAACCGGCAAGCCGCCCGCATAACAAAAATCTTCCATCAGATATTTGCCAGACGGTTGCAAGTTCACCAGGCACGGCAGCTCACTGGCCAGGCGGTCAAAGTCATCCAGCTCCAGCTTGATGCCAATCCGTCCAGCCATTGCAATCAGGTGAATCACCGCGTTGGTAGATCCGCCAATCGCAGCCAGGGTTTTGATGGCGTTTTCAAAGGCTTCGCGCGTGAGGATTTTTGAGAGTGTCAGGTCTTCATGCACCATCTCAACCGCCCGCCGCCCGGCCATGCGCGCCAGCACATTGCGTCTGCCGTCAACCGCCGGAAACGCTGCGTTGCCGGGCAGGCCAAGGCCCAGTGCTTCGACCATGCAGGCCATGGTGCTGGCAGTGCCCATCGTCATACAGTGGCCGTGGCTGCGGTGCATGCAGCTTTCGGCCTCAAAAAAATCGGCCAGCTTCAGCGTACCAGCGCGCACCTGCTCGCTCATGGACCACACACCTGTGCCGCTGCCCAGGTCTTGCCCGCGCCATTTGCCGGTCAGCATCGGCCCACCGCTCACGCCCACCGTGGGCAGGTCAACACTGGCCGCACCCATCACCAGCGACGGCGTGGTTTTGTCGCAGCCCATCAGCAGCACCACGCCGTCAAGTGGGTTGCCGCGAATGCTTTCTTCAACGTCCATGCTGGCCAGGTTGCGGTACAGCATGGCGGTAGGCCTCAAAAGGGTTTCACCGAGTGACATGACTGGAAACTCCAGCGGAAAACCACCTGCTTCGTACACACCAATCTTGACCTGCTCGGCAATCGTGCGGAAGTGGCTGTTGCACGGCGTGAGCTCACTGAAGGTGTTGCAAATACCAATGACTGGGCGGCCATCAAACTGGTCGTCGGGCACACCTTTGCCTTTGACCCAGCTGCGATAGGCAAAACCGTCCCGGTCAAGCCTTCCAAACCACTGTTGGCTACGCAGCTCTTCGCGCTTCTTTTTCGGCTTGTTGATGTCTGGCATAGGGAAACTCCTTAATTCTTAAACGTATTATCGTCATACCATTGAAAAGTTGACACCAGTGATACCCATGATCAAAAACGTCCACGGAAACACAGTTGATTTTTTAGGTGAAGCCATTGTGGCAGGGCGCTATGGCATTGGCGCGTCAATTCCGCCTGAGCCTGTGCTTTGCCTGGAGCTGGGTGTCAGCCGCACTGTCGTGCGTGAGGCAGTCAAGTCACTGATTGCAAAGGGACTGATCACCACCGGCCCCAAGGTGGGTACCCGCGTGCTGTCAGAAGACCACTGGAACTGGTTTGACCCTGACGTCATCGCGTGGCAATCAAAAGCTGGTTTAACGGCTGAATTTCTGCGCGACCTGCAAGAGCTGCGGCGACTGGTAGAGCCTGCGGCCATGCGCTTGACAGCAGAGCGTGCCACGCCTGAAGACATAGCGGGCGTTGAAGCAGCCTACGCTGGCATGAAGCGCGCTGTGGAAAGTGGCGGCGACTACGTGACCCATGATTTGCATTTTCATCAAGGGTTGTTGCGCGCCTGTGGCAACCGCATGCTTGTACAAATGAGCAAGGCTCTGGGTGCGTTGCTGCGCACCAGCTTTGAAATTTCAACCCGCCGCAAAGACGGCCCGCGCACCTCGCTGCCGTTGCACCGGGAAGTACTGGACGCCGTCATTGCGCGAGACCCTGACCGGGCTGAAAAAGCCATCACTGTGCTGATCGACGGCGCGCACCACGACATTGAAGAAGTACTTGCATCACGGCGGCGTTTGCCCCGGTTAAATGAGCCAGTGCGGATGTTAAAAGCAGCGTGAAAGGGCAGCTTGAAATCATGCAAAAAACACTGGACATTTCAATCATCTGGTTTTTCAAAAGCCTGGAATTTCTGATTGTGCTGTGCATGCTGGCGATGGTTGCCATGGTGTTTGGCAACGTGGTGCTGCGCTATGGGTTTAACACTGGCATCACCGTGTCTGACGAAATGTCCAGGTACTTTTTTATCTGGCTGACCTTCATTGGCGCCATGCTGGCCATGCATGAAAAGGGGCACCTTGGCGTGGACACCCTGGTCAAGCATCTGCCCATTCTGGGCAAAAAATTCTGCTTTATGTTGAGTGAAATGCTGATGCTGTTTTGCAACTTGCTGTTCTTTTTGGGCACCTACAAAATGCACGATCTGCAGGTCACCAACATATCGCCTGTGGTCGGCATTTCAATGATCTGGGTGTACGGCATTGGCTATGTGGTGAGTGTTGTCATGGCCATCATCAATGTCAACAAGATTTATCGGCTGCTCACGGGGCGAATCAGCGAGCAGGAGCTGGTGCAAGTCATTGAAACCGAAGGCCTGGCCGACGTTGAAAAGCAGATGCAAGGAGCCAGGCCATGACGGTTGCGGTTTTCATTCTCAGTCTGCTGGCGGCCATGGCCATTGGCATGCCAATTGCCTATGCGCTGCTGGTATGCGGCGTCACGCTGATGGCGTTTTTGTCGATGACGAGTGGCCTGGTCACGTTTGACAGCCAGATTCTGGCGCAGCGTTTTATTGAAGGCGCCGACAACTTTCCGCTACTGGCTGTGCCGTTTTTCCTAATGGGCCGGGGAGTTCATGAACGCGGGTGGTTTAAGCCGCCGCATTGTCAATCTGGCAATGGCCTGGGTCGGGCATTTTCGCGGTGGGCTGGGCTACGTTACGGTGATTGCTGCGGTCATCATGGCGTCGCTGTCTGGCTCTGCTGTTGCAGATACCGCAGCGCTTGCTGCGCTGCTGATCCCGATGATGCGCGCTGCTGGCTACAACATTGGCCGCGCGTCTGGGCTGATTGCGTCGGGCGGCATCATTGCGCCGGTGATTCCCCCATCGATTGGCATGATTATTTTTGGGGTGGCGGGCAACGTGTCAATCACCAAACTGTTTTTGGCGGGCATCGTGCCGGGGTTGTTGATGGGCATTGCCATTGCTGCAACATGGTGGTGGGTAGCCAAAAAAGAAAACGTACAGCCCGCGCCCAAGCTTTCCATGCCCGAGCGGTTTCGCATCACCGCTGAGGGCGGCTTCGCGCTGCTGCTTCCCATCGTCATCATCGGCGGCATGAAGTTTGGCGTGTTCACGCCGACTGAAGCAGCAGTAGTCGCTGCGGTTTACAGCTTCGCGGTTGGCATGTTTATTTACCGCGAACTGAAATGGTCTGCCATTTATGGCCTGGTACTGGCTGCTGGCAAAACCACCGCAGTCGTGATGTTTCTGGTGGCTGCTGCCATGGTCAGTGCCTGGCTTATCACGGTGGCCAACATACCGACTGAAGTCGCCAAAATGATGGAGCCTTTTATGGGCAACAAGATGCTGCTGATGTTCATCATGATGGCGCTGGTGGTGGTGGTGGGTACAGCGCTTGACTTCACGCCGACCGTGCTGATTTTGACCCCTGTCCTGATGCCGCTGGTACTTAAAGCAGGCATCGACCCGGTTTATTTTGGTGTGCTGTTCATCATGAACAACGCGATTGGTTTGATCACACCGCCTGTAGGCACAGTGCTCAATGTGGTGTGCGGTGTTGCCAAAATCAGCATGGACGATGCTTTCAAAGGCGTACTGCCATTCTTGCTGGCGCAATTGGCTGTATTATTTTTGCTGATCCTTTTTCCCGCGATAGTTTTGGTACCTCTTCAGTGGTGGATGAGGTAGGTTTTTTAATTTAACCGGAGACAAGCATGTTTAAACGGAGAACCCTTGCGAAGGCTTTAGCCATTGCTTCAATGCTGATTGCCACATCGGCGATGGCTCAGTTTGCCGACCGCACCATCAAGTTCACTAACGGCGTGAACGAAGACCATCCAGTGGGTGTGGGTGTGAAAAAAATGCAGGAAGTGTTGGCTCTGAAGACCGGCGGCAAGATGAAGATCAACGCATTTTGGGGCGGCTCTGCGGGTGGTGATTTGCCGGCCACGCAAGCCTTGCGCGCAGGCACACAGGAAATGGTGTGTACTTCGTCTTCCCCACTGGTGGGTATTGTCAAGGAGCTCGGCGCGTTTGACTTGCCCTTCCTGTTTGCCAACGAGAAAGAAGCTGATGCGGTGCTCGACGGCCCTGCTGGCGCGTACTTCAACAAAAAACTTGAAGATGCAGGCCTGGTCAATCTGGCTTACTGGGAAAACGGTTTCAGAAACCTGACCAACAGCAAACGTGCCGTGACCAAGGCAGAAGATTTTGACGGCGTCAAAGTTCGTGTGATGCAAAACAATATTTTCCTCGACACCTTTAAGACACTTGGAACCAACGCGGTGCCAATGGCTTTTGGTGAAGTGTTTACCGCACTGGAAACCAAAACCATCGACGGCCAGGAAAACCCGTTTGTAACGATTGAAACCTCCAAGTTCAACGAAGTGCAAAAGTTTCTAAGCGTCACGCGCCATGCCTACACCCCGTTTTTGATTTTGTACAGCAAAAAGCTGTGGGATCAACTGAACCCGCAAGAACAAGCCGTGCTGCGTGAGGCGGCCATCGAAGGCCAGAAAGTGCAGCGCGTAGCCAACCGGACGCTTAACGAAAAATCATTGGCCAGCCTGAAAACCAAGGGCATGCAGGTCAATGAAGTGACCCCGGCAGAGCAGCGCCGCATGTTTGAAAAGGTCAAGCCCGTGTATGACCGCAATGTGCCGACGATTGGCGCTGAAGCTGTGACGACGGTGCTGGATGCGTTGAAGAAAGCACGCGGCGGTTAGTGCCTTGTTCCCTCTCCATCACCTGAAGGCAAAGCCATTGGCTTCGCGTGCGGGAGAGGGCAGGGGTGAGGCTCCCCTGCATGAAGTTCACGCAAGTTGAAACCATTCGCCTAGGCGAATTCCCCAACATCATCCGGGTGCGCCCGCACACCGGCAAAGGCCTTGTCAGCCTGGGTAAACCTTCATGGGCGCAGCATCAGTAAAGGCCTGCCTGCATGAGGGGGCACACCCAAACTGTTGACCCAAGACCCGCTGGCCATCGAGGCGCGCTTCAGCACAGACCGTTGGCTTGAGCCATCGCCATAAATGAAATCGTCCTCTCGATCAGGTGCGCATTGCACTGGCATCCTCTTGATGGATGGCGTAACGGGTTCCCCGCCCCTGCCCAGACTTCAGCAGCAGCCGCAAGCCAGTCAGCTCCGTCAACTCCCGGTAAGCCGTAGCACGTGACAGGCCGGTGATGGCAACGTACTTTTCTGTGCTCATGCCACCGCTAAATCCGCCTTCCAAATCAAGCATTTTTGCCAGTACCTTTTGCTGTCCTGGGCTGACGGCGGGGTGAACAGTTCGCACCTGCTGCCAAAAACGTGTTTTGCTCACCGCACCTTGCATCTGCTGCACGCTGTGCTCGCACGCGCCTTGCACGCGCTCTACAAACCACTGCACCCAGGGCGTCACATTCAGGCTTCCTTTGCTGGTGGCGGCCTGCAGCTGGGCGTAGTAGTCGCTGCGGTGCGCCAGCAACTGGTGCGACAGGCTGAACAGGTGTTGGCTGCTTTGCGCGTCTTGCGCCAGCGCCAGGTCGCTTAGCGCGCGGCCTATGCGGCCGTTGCCATCTTCAAACGGGTGGATAGCCTCCAGCCACAAGTGCGCGACGGCCGCTCTTGCAATGCCGTCTATGTGGCCCTGACTGGCGTTAAACCACGCTACCAGTTGCTGCATGTGTGCTGCTACGTCTTTCGATGGCGGCGCTTCGTAATGAACGATGTCATTCTTGCCAAGCAGCGGCGTGACGATTTGCATCGGCTCATCGTGGCTGCGGTACGCGCCAACCGCAAACCGATGAAAGCGCCCAGGGAACAACGACGCGTGCCAGCCCAGCAACTGCGCTTGAATCAATGCCTGCTGATACTGGCTGACGGCGGCCTGAATCACGTCCAGCGTGGCCTCTTCACGCAAAGGAGCAGCGTTGTCGGCTTTAAAGTTTTTGCGCGCTGGTCTGGATACTTTGTTGATGGACGCAATGGCTTTTGCGCCGGAAGCCATGCCTAGCCGCCGCGCTGCCGACAGACGCACCGACTGCGGGTGCAGCATCTCACCCTCAATTTGCGCCGTAGCCAGCGCTTCAAAGGCCAAACCGTCGATCTTCAACTCTGCCAGGTCAATCAGCTGCAACTGACTGGCTATGCCCAGCATACGGCCCTGCGCCATGCGCGCTCTGGCAATGGCGGGCTGCAAAGCCTGTGCATCAAACTCAAAATTGGGCCATTTCCTGGCTTGCCATATCCACATGATGAAGCGTATTTTACCCAGATACGCTTCAAAAATGAAGCGTAAATTGAAATTTACGCTTCACAACTGTGTCATTTGACGTTCAAATCGATACAGCTGCGCGAGCCGCCCGCATCGCTGGCATCAGGATTTTGGCAACACAGGTGCTGGTGATTTTTTAGCCCGACACGCACCCGAGCAATACTTCACATCCGCCCAATTTTTAGCCCAGCTTTTGCGCCATGTCATTTCGCGTCCGCAGACAACGCAGGCTTTGCTGGGCAATGCCAATTTATTGCCCTTGAAGCCAGGGTTTTTCACAGTCAGCTCAACGTGTTGTGATAGTGGTGCGAATCGGTTCTGTAATAGCCCTGACGCAACTCCATCGGAACGTTCTGGTATGTGTAGGCAATGCGCTCCACGCTTAGCAATGGTGTGCCGTGCTCTACTTTCAGGAGCAGCTCGCGCCCATTGATTGCGGATTCTGCACGTATTTTTTCTTCCGCCCGGAGCATTTTCATGTTGAATTCGGTTTCAAACAGTGCATACATGGCACCGTCGTGGCTGGCCAGTCTTTCAGCTGTCAGGCCTTTGAAGGGCGCTGCTGGCAACCAGATGTCTTCAAGAATGGTGGGCACGCCGGCAAAGCTCAACACGCGGCGCGCCTGCAGCACTGCATCGCCACTGCGCAGACCCAAAGCTCTGGCTACTTCTGCACTCGCCCGTACTTTGCGACAGTCAATGATCTCGCGCTGGGCTGGCCCCTCGCTGCCTGGCATTCCACTGTCTGGCACGAGCTTTAAAAACCTGAACTGCACATGCTCTGCCGCATGCGTGGCTACAAACGTGCCCTTGCCCTGGCGGCGCACCACCAAATTGTCTGCAGCGAGCTCGTCGATGGCTTTGCGCACAGTGCCCTGGCTGACGCGGTAGCGGTTAGCCAGATCAATTTCAGACGGGATCGCTTCAGCCGGCTTCCATTCACCAGACTGCAGGCTTTGCAAGATCAGACCTTTGATCTGGCTGTAAAGTGGACTGAAAGATGGCGTGGAAACGATCAATTCATCAGAGGCTGATGGTGGCGGAGAATTGGCAGTAAAGGCGGATGTAGCGGCCATGGCGGTGGTATTTTTGAACTGCAATCTTATCTTATATAAGACATAAGACAGGTTGACGCATTGCATTAAACAGCGCTAAAATCCTACGCTGTTGCTGCTGTAAACCCTAGTTTTAATCACTTATTGAAAGCCCAGATCATGATGAAAAAACCCGTCCGCGTTGCCGTTACAGGTGCAGCAGGCCAAATTGGTTACGCGCTGCTGTTTCGCATTGCCTCTGGCGAAATGTTGGGCAAAGACCAGCCGGTGATTTTGCAATTGCTTGAAGTGCCGGTTGAAGGCCCACAGAAAGCATTGAAGGGCGTGATGATGGAACTCGACGACTGCGCTTTCCCGTTGCTGGTCGGGATGGAGGCGCACAGCGACCCGATGACGGCATTTAAAGACACTGACTACGCTCTGTTGGTTGGCTCGCGCCCACGCGGTCCAGGCATGGAACGTGCCGAGTTGCTGGCTGTCAATGGCGCGATTTTTATTGCCCAAGGCAAGGCGCTCAATGCGGTGGCCAGCCGCAATGTCAAGGTGCTGGTGGTCGGCAACCCGGCCAACACCAACGCCTGGATCGCCATGAAAAGCGCGCCGGATTTGCCGGCCAAAAACTTTACCGCCATGCTGCGCCTGGATCACAACCGTGCGGCCAGCCAGGTCGCTGCCAAAACCGGCAAAGCCGTGGCTGATATTGAAAAATTGGCGGTGTGGGGCAACCATTCACCCACCATGTATGCCGACTACCGCTTTGCAACCATCAAGGGCGAAAGCGTCGCTGCCATGATCAATGACCAGGACTGGAACGCCAACACCTTTTTGCCAACCGTCGGCAAGCGCGGCGCAGCGATCATTGAGGCGCGCGGTGTGTCTTCAGCCGCTTCAGCAGCGAACGCAGCCATTGACCACATGCGCGACTGGGCACTCGGCACCAACGGCAAATGGGTCACGATGGGCATTGCATCCGGCGGCCAATATGGCATACCTGAAGGCACGATGTTTGGCTTTCCTGTCACGTGCGAAGCCGGCGAATACAAACTGGTGGAAGGTTTGACGATTGATGCATTCAGCCAGACCTGCATCAACAAAACTTTGGCAGAGTTGCAAGGTGAGCAAGACGGCGTGAAACATTTGCTGTAAAAATTCTGTCATCCCGGACTTGATCCGGGATCCATGCCTGATAGCTTTGCGTTATCGACCATGGATTGCGGATCAAGTCCGCAATGACAGACATCCCCCCCCCCATGACCCACCCACGCGACATTCTCCTTGGTGCACAAGCCGCAACCATCAGCCTCTGATGAATTGATCGTTTCCACGCCATCTTTCAGTCCACTTTACAGCCAGATCAAAGGTCTG
>JAYUVG010000267.1:0-8359 GCA_043754255.1 Polaromonas sp.
AGCGTCGCCGCCGTCATCTTGTGACGCCGGGCCGCCCATGCCCTGGCGACTGCCGAGCATCTGCATCTGGTCAGCGCGGATTTCGGTGGTGTATTTGTCCACGCCGTCCTTGTCAGTCCACTTGCGGGTGCGCAGGCTGCCTTCCACATAGACCTGCGAGCCCTTTTTCAGGTACTGACCGACGATTTCAGCCAGACGGCCGTTGAAGTTAACGCGATGCCACTCAGTAGCTTCTTTCATTTCACCGCTGGTTTTGTCTTTCCAGCGATCAGTGGTGGCAATGGTGACATTGGCGATCTGATCGCCATTTGGAAAACTGCGCATTTCCGGGTCTTTGCCCAGATTGCCGACGATGATGACTTTGTTGATCGATGCCATGGTTTTTTCTCCTGAACATTGCAGTTTACCCGCCGGGCAAGCCTGTGCCAAAAAATCATCATCTGGCTATGATTGAAGGTTGTTTTGAACATGGCTACCTTGTGAACTCTCCCAACGACAGTAAATATCTGGCCAACGTGTTGGCTCAACAGCGCATCAGCAT
The DNA here is from genome assembly GCA_043754255.1 of Polaromonas sp. Classification (GTDB taxonomy): domain Bacteria; phylum Pseudomonadota; class Gammaproteobacteria; order Burkholderiales; family Burkholderiaceae_C; genus Polaromonas. Next base: position 542 of record JAYUVG010000267.1, read on the forward strand.
TCGCGGCGCACGCACGCACAACCTGAAAAACATTGACCTGGACATTCCGCGCAACCAGCTGGTGGTGATCACGGGCTTGAGCGGTTCAGGCAAGTCGTCACTGGCGTTTGACACGTTGTATGCAGAGGGACAACGCCGCTATGTTGAAAGCCTGAGCACCTATGCGCGGCAGTTTTTGCAGTTGATGGACAAGCCTGACGTTGACATGATTGAGGGCTTGTCGCCTGCCATTTCAATCGAGCAAAAAGCCACCTCGCACAACCCGCGCTCCACGGTAGGCACCGTTACCGAGATTCATGACTATTTGCGCTTGCTGTTTGCGCGTGCTGGCACGCCGTTTTGCCCGGCGCATGACCTGGCACTTCAGGCGCAAAGCGTCAGTGAAATGGTTGACCATGTGTTGGCGTTGCCAGAAGACACCAGGCTGATGATTTTGGCGCCGGTTGCGCGGGAGAAAAAAGGCGAGTTTGTTGAGCTGTTTGCCGAGATGCAAGCCCAGGGTTATGTTCGCTTTCGGGTAGATGGCCAGTCTTATGAGTTTGACGAATTGCCCAAACTCAAGAAAACCGAGAAGCACAATATCGATGTGGTAATCGACCGCCTGAAGTCGCGCACCGATCAAACGCAACGTCTTGCTGAAAGCTTCGAAGCGGCGTTGCGCCTGGCCGACAGCAAAGCTATTGCGCTGGAGATGGACACAGGAAAAGAGCACCTGTTCAGCGCCAAATTTTCCTGCCCGGTCTGCAGTTATTCGCTGGCTGAAATGGAGCCGCGCCTGTTTTCGTTCAACTCACCCGTTGGCGCGTGCCCGAGCTGCGACGGCTTGGGTCACAAAGAGTTTTTTGACCCGGCCCGCGTCGTTGCCTTCCCGTCGCTAAGCCTGGCCAGCGGTGCCGTGAAGGGTTGGGATCGGCGCAATGGCTACTATTTTTCAATGCTGGAAAGCCTGGCCAAGCACTATGCGTTTGACATTGACACCGCATTTGAAGAGTTGCCAGAGCGTGTGCAAGAGGTCGTGCTGTGCGGCTCGGGTGACGAGGAAATCAAGTTTTCATACATCGTGGATTCTGGCGCGTCGCAGGGTAAAAAAACCACCAAGAAGCACACCTTCGAAGGTGTGATTCGCAACTTTGACCGCCGCTACCGGGAGACTGATTCAAGCGTGGTGCGCGACGAGCTGGCGCGCTACCGCAGCGTGCAACCGTGCCCGGACTGCCACGGCACCCGGCTGCGGGTGGAGGCGCGGCATGTGTATCTGGTCGGCTCGCCTGAAGCGGATGGGACGGTCAGAAAACGCGCAATTTTTGACATCAGCAGCATTACGTTGCGCGAGAGTTTTGCGTACTTCGACCAGCTCAAAATGTCGGGCGCGAAGGGTGAGATTGCAGGCAAGGTGGTGCGCGAAATTGGCCTGCGCCTGAAGTTTTTAAACGACGTGGGGCTGAATTATTTGAGCCTGGACAGAAGTGCCGAGACATTGTCAGGCGGTGAGTCCCAGCGCATTCGCCTGGCGTCGCAAATCGGCTCCGGCCTGACCGGTGTGATGTACGTGCTCGACGAGCCCAGCATTGGCCTGCACCAGCGCGACAACGACCGCCTGATTGGCACGCTCAAACACCTGCGCGACATTGGCAACAGCGTGCTGGTGGTCGAGCACGACGAAGACATGATTCGCGCCGCTGACCACGTCATTGACATGGGCCCGGGGGCAGGCGTACACGGTGGCCGCGTGATGGCGCAGGGCACGTACGAGCAGGTACGAGACAACCCGAATTCATTGACCGGCAAATACCTGGCGCAAACATTAAAAATTGCCGTGCCCACGCACCGCACGCCGTGGCTGCCAGTGGTAAAAAAGGAAAACGCTTTTGCTCTGAAAAAGCCGATGCGCTTTGCTCCAAGCCCGGCGTATGAGCGCCGCGCCGCCCGCGAAGCCCAACACCAGGCAACGCTGGGTGACCTGCAAGCGCTGCGCGTCATCAACGCCACGGGGCACAACCTGAAAAGCGTCAGCGTTGAATTTCCGGTCGGTTTGCTGACCTGCGTGACGGGCGTGTCAGGCTCGGGCAAGTCCACGCTGGTCAATGACACGCTGTACGCCGCAGTCGCCCGCACGCTGTACCGCGCGCATGAAGAGCCGTCCGCCCACGAGGCAATTGAAGGCATTGAGCATTTCGACAAAGTCATCAATGTTGACCAGTCGCCGATTGGTCGCACACCGCGCAGCAACCCGGCCACATACACGGGCCTCTTCACACCGATTCGCGAGTTGCTGGCCGAAATGAACACAGCGCGCGAGCGTGGCTACGGCGCAGGCCGCTTCAGCTTTAACGTGGCTGGTGGCCGCTGCGAAGCCTGCCAGGGCGACGGCGTGGTGAAAGTTGAAATGCACTTTTTGCCTGACGTGTACGTGCCGTGCGACGTGTGCAAAGGCATGCGCTACAACCGCGAAACGCTTGAGGTGCAATTCAAGGGCAAAAACATCGCGCAAATTCTGGACTTGACGGTGGAGGCCGCGGCCGAGTTTTTCAAAACCGTACCAACGCTGGCGCGCAAGCTGCACACACTGCTGGACGTCGGCCTGAGCTACATCAAGCTCGGCCAAGCGGCCACCACGCTTTCAGGCGGCGAGGCACAGCGTGTGAAATTAGCGTTAGAGCTGAGCAAAAAAGACACAGGCCGCACGCTCTATATTTTGGACGAGCCAACGACTGGCCTGCACTTTGCCGACATTGATTTGCTGCTTAAAGTGCTGCACCAGCTGCGCGATGCGGGCAACACGATTGTGGTGATCGAGCACAACCTGGACGTGATCAAGACCGCCGACTGGGTGATTGACATGGGGCCGGAAGGCGGCGCTGGCGGCGGCACGGTGGTGGGTGTGGGCACGCCTGAAGACATTGCAGTGAACAAGGCCAGCCACACCGGACAGTACCTGGCGCGGCTGTTGTGATTCCCAGCAGACTCTCCAGCCGCGATTTGGTGGCGGTGGGTGTGGTGGTGGTGCTTTGGGGTTTGAATTTTGTGGTGATGAAGTTTGGGTTGCGCGACTTCACGCCTTTTCAATTGGGCGCTGCACGTTATGTGTTTGCAGTGCTGCCGCTCATCCTGTTCATCAGGCCGCCGCCTGTTGCACGCCGATGGCTGTTGCTGTATGGCCTGCTTCAGGGTGTGGGGCAATTTGGTATTTTGTTTTTCGCCCTGAAGGTGGGCATGACGGCTGCGCTGGCGTCGGTGCTGCTTCAAACCCAGGTGTTTTTTACTGCGCTGTTTGGCTTCGTGTTGCTGCATGAGCGAACCAATCGGCAGCAGCAAATCGGCATGCTGCTGGCCGCGTTGGGCTTGGGCTGCTTTGTGCTGAACTATATGCAGCCCGGGGCAAGCAGCAGCGGAACCACGCTTGCAGGTTTGCTGCTGACGCTGTGCGCTGCTGCCATGTGGGCCGCCTCCAACATTGTGGCCCGGCGGGTTCAGCAAACTTCTGGCGACTATTCACCGATGGCTTTTGTGGTGTGGAGCAGCTCAGTTGCAGTGCTGCCATTCGTTGGGTTGTCGTTGGCATTTGATGCGCCAGAGCTTCGCTGGCAGTGGCTACAGGCGCGCCCCTCGTCCTGGGCTGCGGTGGCGTACTTGGGCTGGGCCGCCACCATCGTTGGCTACAGCTTGTGGACAGGCTTGCTCAAGCGCCACCCGGCCAACCGCGTTGCGCCATTCAGCCTGGGCGTGCCCGTCGTGGGGCTGGCCACCGGCATGCTGGTGCTGGGTGAGACCATCACGCCCTGGCAGTGGGGCGGCATCGGGCTGCTGGCAGCAGCGCTGGCGTGTGTGATGTTGGGTGGGTTAATTCGTCAGCGTTAACGAATTTAAAAAACATTTTGTTTAACGCCAGACAAAATGTTGCACCGCTTTTCAGCGGGTTGAATAGTTTCATACTGCACAACTGTTGCAAGCTGTCAGTCATGTAACACGGCGCTCATCCACAGACCTTTGCAACAGTTTTTGGCGCCAATGTAGGTTTTGTTTTACATCAGTAGTCGTGATTGTTTTACGCCTTCAACTGCTTGTAGCGCCCTAACATTTCGCGTCGTGCTACAGGCTTTCGTCTGCCGTCTGTTTGCGTTTTGCAAGCCAGCTACCGACGTGATGATTTTTTCCCCTCTTGATTTTTGCCTGCTTATGAAAAATATTCATTCAGTCCGCCCATGCGCTTCCTGGTTTCAGGCTTTTGTCAATGTTGCATTGGCGAGTATGTTGCTGGTAGCGCTGTCTGGCTGCACAAACTCAGCTGGTGGCGTTTCATCAATGGACTTCCGCCAGCCTGGCACAACTGATGTGGCGCAGCAGCCAGATCCCGGCCTGTTGCTGCTGCTGGTTCCGGATGGGCAACTGCTGACACACCCGATGGTGACAGCCTGGGTTGATGCTGCCTCTGAAATCGGGGTGCGGATACAGCCCGTGACTGATCGGCAGTTTAAAAAAATGGGAAACTCTGCGTTGAACTTTGCAGGATTGATATTGCCTGATCAACTCCATGTGGTGGCTGACGATGCACTGCTCAAATCAATCCGGGACTACACACTGGCAGGCGGGCAGACGATGCTGGTCTATGACTTTGCCACCCTGGCACTTGACGGCAATGCCAAGCCTATTTACCCGATTCCAAAATCCAGGCTCAGCGACCTGGCGGGTGTTGACTATGCGCTGTACCACACGCTGCGCGAAAAAAGCACCGCAGTAGGCTCGATAGCCGCTACCCGCAGCACGCTGCGGGAACTGCAGGTTCCACCGGGGAAATCCAGTCCATACATTGCACCCGGCAGTCAAGCCAATAGCACTACAACGTCGGCAGATGCAGCCGCAGGGGGTTCCCAAAACACCAACGCACCAGCCAATTCCCTGTCGTTGAACAACGCCCAGGTGCCGCGCGAGCCGGCTGCAACCGTTTCGCCTGAAGCAAAAGATGCGCTGGAAAGCTACAGCGGTTATCTGCTGGGAAACCTGGTGTATTCGAGTTTTGTCACCCAGGGAAATTTTGCCGGCACTACGCTGGCAACTTCTTCTGAAGCCGGTCTTGTTGCCGGGTTGCACAAAGTGGGGCGTGGTCAGGTTTTGTTTGTCAATCTGCCGTTGACGTACCTGAAAGTGGCTCGCACCGATGGCCTGCTGATGCACGGTTTTTTGCGTTATTTTGCGCACAACACGCTGCAGATGGCACACCTTTCGGCTGTGCCCAATGCAGTTGCCGGCCTGACGCTGAACTGGCATCTGGACTCCTTTTTTGCGCAGCAACCGACTTTGAATCTTGAAAAAATGGGTGTGTTTGAAGAGGGCCCGTTCTCCATCCACATGACCAGCGGGCCAGATGCCATAGCGGTCGGCGACGGCAGGGGCTGGAACCTGAACAACAACCCGCAGGCCCAGAAAATCCTGCAGCGATTCGCACAAAAAGGCCATGCCATAGGCAGCCATGGGGGCTGGAATCACGACTATTACGGTTTGAGCGCCAGTGAAGAAAATGCTGCCACTTTTTTGCCTTATCTTGAACTCAACGCCACCGCCATTGAGCAAGCCATCAGCCACCCGATCCGGCAGTTTCTCGGGTTCAATTCGTCACGCCCATGGGGCTTGCCGACGTTCCTGTTGCCAGTGCATCAACAGATCAAAGCATCGCTGGATCGAGGCGTCGGGCCGCTGTTGCGGGAGTACTCGCCACCTGTGGGCAACAACCCCATGTGGGCGATGGACTGGCTTGACCAGCAAGGCGTTGTCGCTGTGTATTTTGGCGGGCACACCGGTATGGGCCCGACGCGGCAGTACCGCGAAGGCCAATTGCGCAACCCCAATATGTGGGTGTTCCCGGTGACTCCGTTTCGCCGCTACGCCACCTTTGAAGAATTTCAGACGGCCCGCACACCCAAGCAGGCTGCGCAGGACTGGTATCACGAGTCGGTTGATTTCGCGATTGCCCACAACACCACCCGCATGATTTACATGCATCCCAATGGAGCCAATGTATGGCCTGATGTGCTGCTGGATTTGCTCAGCTACGCCAAGTCAAAGGGAGAGCAGCAATTCAAGTGGTACACCATGACCCGGCTGGCAGACTTTATGACTGCCCGGCAGGGTGTGAAGTGGATAGAGCAACGTAATGCCGACGGCCTGACAAAATTTGGAGTCACGCATCCGGTCAGTCTCAATGAAATGGTCTGGCTGCTGCCCAAAAAGCGTTATGTCGGGTTGCCTGTCAGCGTAGACGGCAGCGTTACCGTGACGGATCAGGGGCCGTATTGGGCGGTGCGGGCCGGCAACACGCGCCGGGCCAGTTTTACTGCCAGAACCATCACACAGGCCCGGTAACTGGCGAGCAGCAAGACAAGCATTTGCGGCATATTTCAGCCATGCGTTTGTCCGACCTCCGATTTTTAGTGGCCTGGTTGCTGCCTGCCTTGACCATTTACAGCGTGACTTTTTTGCCTGTGCAAGCAGCGCTGTGGACACTCGCCATCTGGTGGGGTATTGCGCTGATTGACGTGTTGATGCCGGGCGGCAAGCATTCGCCAGCCGCCGTGCCGCAACACACCCGCATGACTTACTTCAGTGCCGTGCTGCGCCTGTATGTGCTGCTGCAATTGGTGTTGATAGTTGCAGGCGCCTATGCCGCTATGCATGCCGACTGGTTAGTGGTGTTGGGCATTGCCTTTAGCGTTGGGTTTATCACCGGCTCGCAAGGCATCACGTTTGCGCATGAGCTGGGCCACAGCAAAAAAAGAATTGACCGCTTTTGCGGCTGGATATTGATGACCAGTGTCTGCTACGGCCACTTCATGGTCGAGCATTACCGCGGCCACCACCCACGCGCAGCCACCCATGCAGATGCAGCAACTTCGCGGTTGGGCGAGACGCTGTACCAGTTTTTGCCGCGTACGATTTGCGGCAGCTTTAAAAGTGGCTGGCAGCTCGAATCCCAGCGCATCAGGCAAATGAAATCCACCTGGCTGCGCAGCCCTCTGGCCTGGAGTGCAATCGCATCTTTGGCAGTGATTGGGGCTGTAGCCGTTGTATTCAGCGCGCAAGCAGCTATTAAAATAATAGCGTTTTTTGTTTTGCAATCCATCGTCGCTTTCGTGCTGCTGGAGATCGTCAACTACATCGAGCATTACGGTCTGCAGCGCAAAACCAGCCACGGCAAACGCGAAGCCTTTGGCATGATGCACGCCTGGAACGCCGACCATGTGGCCACCAACTCGATGCTGGCCAACCTGCAACGCCACTCAGACCACCACATGCACGCCTGGAAGCCGTACGCCACGCTGGAGCCATTGCCCGGCCCGCAGCTTCCAACCGGGTATGCAGGCTGCCTGGTACTGGCGATGATTCCGCCCGTATGGTTTGCGCTGATGCATCCGCGCATTGAGCAACTGACGATAGCTACCTGATATCCGTCATTCCCGCGAAGGCGGGAATCCAGTCTCGCGAAGGCGGGACTGACCAATATCAGGTAGCTAACGGCAGTTTCTCAATGCGCGGATGCATCAGCGCAAACCATAGCGGCGGCACCATGGCCAGCATCAGGCAGCCTGCATACCCGGTTGGCAGCTGCGGGCCGGGCAATGGCTCCAGTGTGGCGTAGGGCTTCCAGGCGTGCATGTGGTGGTCTGAGTGGCGTTGCAGGTTGGCCAGCATGGAATTGGTAGCCACATAGTCGGCATTCCAGGCGTGCATCAGGCCGAAAGCTTCGCGTTTGCCGTTGGTGGTCTGGCGCTGCAATCCGTCGTTGCATTTGTGCTGCTGGAAATCGTCAACTACATAGAGCACTAC
>JAYUVG010000268.1:0-3394 GCA_043754255.1 Polaromonas sp.
CAGGCGTTCTGGGCCGACAAGGAGCCGAATCAGAACAACACCCGCTTGAGCCCTGCTGGCCTTTTTAACCACACCGATGCGGAGCAGGAGTTTTTGGCACGCCTGATCAACCAGCGCACTTACTGGCAAATTGCCGGGCGCAAAGGCAACACAGATGGCAGTGGGACGATGGGCCTTTAAAACAGCTTATCCTGCGTTTCGCACTTCAAGTATTTCAAAATCAATCGCTTCACGGTAAACCCGCACATCGTGCAGCGTCAAATGCAGCAAAATTTTGGTGGCGTGAGCCTTGATGACGCGGTGCATCAGGGCACCCAGCACGACTAACGGCAAGCCCCACCATACGTACCCCGACAAAGCCAGTGCAGTGCCAATGCCAAGCAGCGGCAACGAAATACCCACCACAAACAGCCGGTGCCTGACATATTTTTGTGCGCGCTCCGGATTCACGATCACCCGAAAGCGCCCGGCTCGCAGGCCGACGCGAAATGTCTCGTACGGTACATCTATCGCCGCCGAAGTATCAAGAGTTTGCTCAACAGAATTCATTAAATTCCTCAGTGTGGTGTGTTCAAAGTTGAGCTGCCATGGCTAGACCACCGTCAGCTTGGCCACACTCAGCGCCAGCCACTTGATGCCATGCCGGGTGAAATTGATTTGAGCACGTGCGTCTAACCCAGCGCCTTCAAGCATTTGCACCCTGCCCTCACCAAATTTGGCGTGAAACACATTGATGCCAACTTTCAGGCCATGCGCCGGCTCATCGCGCTGCTGCGGCACAGCCGGGTTCGGAAAACGATCCAGCGTGCCTTTTTTTGCATCAAATACACTGCTAGCCCAATCATTACGCGCGCTGCCAGCTCCTGATTGTGTAGCACCTCCCCACCCGCCGCCAGACGCCATGCCGGATGAATATCCCTGATTTTTGGGTGTGATCCATTTCAATGCCGTTTCTGGCAATTCGCTGAAAAACCGGCTTTTTACGTTGTAGCGCGTCTGGCCATGGAGCATGCGGGTTTGCGAAAAGCTCAGGTACAGGCGCTGACGAGCGCGTGTGATGGCCACGTACATCAGGCGGCGTTCTTCTTCAATACCGCCGGTTTCCGTCAATGAATTTTCATGCGGGAAGATGCCGTCTTCCAGCCCGGTGATGAACACGCAATCAAACTCCAGCCCTTTGGACGAATGCACGGTCATCAGCTGCACTGCGTCTTGCCCGGCCTTGGCCTGGTTGTCCCCGGCCTCAAGGGCTGCGTGGGTCAAGAAAGCAACCAGCGGACTCAAGGTTTCGCCAGTTTCAAAGTCAGGTGCCAAAAATTCAGGCGACGGGTTGTCGAGCACATTGGCATCCAGGCCCTGGCTGGCTGGTGATTGGGTCAAGGTTGCTCCCAGCTCATCAACCGGCAGCGCCACAGCGTCCCGCCCAAAGCCTTCCTGGCCAACAAATGATTCCGCAGCATTTACCAGTTCAGCCAAATTTTCCAGCCTGTCCTGGCCTTCGCGGTCGAGTTTGTAGTGCTCTTCCAGCCCGCTGTGGTCAAGCACCAGTTCAATAATTTCCCGCAGCGTGCTGCCGGTGGTTTGCTCGCGCATCACGTCAATTTTGGCAACGAATGCGCCAATGTTTGTGCCCGCCTTGCCACTTACAGCGCTGACCGCATCATGCAGCGAGCAGCCTGATGCTTTGGCAATATCCTGCAGCTGCTCCAGGCTGCGCGCGCCGATACCGCGCGGCGGAAAGTTGACGATGCGCATAAAGCTGGTGTCGTCGTGCGGGTTCTCCAGAAGCCGCAAATACGCCAGCGCGTGCTTGATCTCGGCCCGTTCAAAAAACCTCAATCCACCATACACACGGTACGGCAGGCCTGCATTAAACAGCGCGGTTTCCATCACCCGGCTTTGTGCGTTGCTGCGGTACAGCAGCGCGATTTCTTTGCGGGCAGTGCCGTCCCGCACCAGTTGTTTAACCTCATCAACAAACCACTGCGCTTCAGCAAAATCAGTCGGCGACTCGTGCACCCGCACCGGCTCGCCCGGCCCGGCTTCGGTGCGCAGATTTTTGCCCAGCCGATTGGCGTTGTGGCTGATCAGCCCATTGGCGGAGTCCAGAATATTGCCAAAACTGCGGTAGTTGCGCTCCAGCTTGATCTGGTGGGTGACTGCAAATTCACGCACAAAATCGGCCATGTTGCCGACCCGCGCGCCCCTGAAAGCGTAAATGCTCTGGTCGTCGTCGCCCACTGCAATCACAGAGCCGCCCGGCATCGAAGGTGTGCCGTCTGCGCCCTGCCCGGCCAGCATTTTTATCCACGCGTATTGCAGCTTGTTGGTGTCCTGAAATTCGTCAATCAGAATGTGGCGAAAACGCCGCTGGTAATGCTCACGTATGGGGGCGTTGTCTCTTAATAATTCATAGCTGCGCAGCATCAGCTCGCCAAAGTCGACCACGCCTTCGCGCTGGCACTGGTCTTCATACAGCGCATAAATCTCAATTTTTTTGCGCATGTCTTCATCACGCACCACCACGTCTTTGGGCCGCTGGCCGTCTTCCTTGCAGCCCGCAATGAAGTACATCAGCTGCTTGGGCGGAAAGCGCTCGTCGTCAATGTTGAACTGCTTGCACAGTCGTTTGATGCTCGACAACTGGTCTTGCGTGTCCAGAATTTGAAACGTTGATGGCAAGCTGGCCAGCTTGTAGTGCGCACGCAAAAAACGGTTGCAAAGCCCGTGAAAGGTGCCAATCCACATGCCCCGCACATTGACGGGCAGCATGCTGGTCAGGCGCAGCATCATTTCCTTGGCGGCCTTGTTGGTAAACGTGACAGCCAAAATACCGCCGGGCGAAACTTGCCCGGTTTGCAGCAGCCAGGCGATGCGCGTTGTCAGCACGCGGGTCTTGCCAGAGCCCGCGCCTGCCAGTATCAGCGCATGGGTAGCTGGCAACGTCACGGCGGCAAGTTGCTCGGGGTTCAGGTTGTGAAGCAGGTGGGAAGTGGGCGGGGAATCAAAGAGCATTGTTTATTGTAGAAAGGTGCTGGAAATGACCGGGAGCTGCTTGTGGTTTAGGAATCAGGTTTCAAACAACTGGAACTGCGTGATTCCCGCGAAGGCGGGAATCCAGGAGGATATCGGGCAAATTCGGGCACTGGATTCCCGCCTTCGCGGGAATGACGGATATCTTGATCTAAAGTGCGCAGAAATTAGGAATTTAATGCCTCTAGAACACGTAAATAGAGCGCATGCAGCTATTCTATTTATAGCAATTATAAATCACTCAACCCGACTACGTCTTTGGCACATCAGGCAACAAACAAGCCTCAACCACCTGCAGTTCATTGTCTTTGGCAAAGTTGAGGGCAAAGTCCCAGGCCATCGGCTCAGCTTCGCGCAGCTC
>JAYUVG010000269.1:0-3311 GCA_043754255.1 Polaromonas sp.
CGCTGAAGTGCGTGCCAAAGAGGCCGAACGTTTGAGCGCAACCGCCAAAGCCGTAGAGCAGGAAAAACTGGCTGCTGAGGCCAAGGCAAGAGACCAGCAACGGCAGGCACTGGAAGCCCAGGCACGCGAACGCGAACGGCTGCTTGCACTTGAACAGGCCAGGGAGCGGGAGCGCATCATCGCCGAGGCCAAAGCCAGAGAACAGGAGCGGATTGCCGAGCTGGCCAGATTGCAGGAAAGCCAGCGCGTCGCGGCCCTGACAAAAGCGGCTGATGCCAGGTTGAGCAAAGAGCAGGCGCGTGATTTGGCCTTCAAGGAAGAAAAAGCCGCCTGGGACCTGATCAAAACCAGCAATAACCCGGACGACTTTTACAGTTATTTGCAGCGTTTCCCGAATGCGGGCGATTTGTCTGAGGCTGCGCAGTACCGGCTGGACCAATTGGCCAAACCGAAGATCACAGCGGCGCTTGGCAAAGGGCAGGATGCGAGTTTGGCCTACAACGGCCCGCGCTACAAGCTGGGTGATGTTTACGAGTTCCAGTTCAGTGATTTGCTCACCAATGTGCCAGGCGAAAAAGGTGCAATTCGCGTGACATCGATTGAAGGCGATACCGTGATGTTCAACAATGGCAGCGCCATAGCCACCATGCTCAGCGCAGCCATTAAAAATAACAACGGCACATTTGACCCGCCACTCAACGGCTTGCCCGTTGAGCTGCAAGTGGGTAAAAAATGGAGCAGTCGTTCTGCCAATGCTTTCAATGATGGGCGAACCTTCCAACTACAAGCCGATACCAAAATAACGGGTATTGAAACCATTACGGTACCGGCAGGAACCTTTCAAACTTACGTTGTTGAAACTCAACTTTTTTCATCGAGTGGGGTTACCTTCAAGCAAAAATTCTGGATAGACCCACGTTACGGCGCAGCCATCAAGTTTGAAAATCTGGGTCGCAACGGCGGACGTGTCGTCGTCAGCGTTCGCCGTGAACTGACCTCGATCAAAGCTGACCGCAGCTAAAAATAAACACCATGACCAATAATTTGCCACGTTCTTTTGCGTTTGTACTCGGCTTGGCCGCTTGCATCGGCCTGCACGCCCCGCTATGGGCACAAGCCACGCCCAGCGCGGCAGAAATGGTTGAGCAGCTCAAGGTTCAACCTGCTGCTGCACCACGCACCCGCAGCCTGCGCAACCTGACGATTGAATCTGCTGTGCCCGAGGCCAAGCCCTCGCTGTCGCTGCTGATCCAGTTTGACTTCAACTCGGCACGCGTCAAACCCGAAAGCCAGCAGGCGCTCAGCAACCTGGCGCAGGCGCTGCAGTCCAAGGAGCTGGCGGACTCAAAGTTTGCAGTTGAAGGCCACACCGATGCCAAGGGCCGCGCTGACTACAACCTCAAGCTCAGCCAGCAGCGTGCAGACGCTGTGCGTGCTTTTTTGGCCAGCAACGGCGTGACAGATGCCCGGCTGCAAGCCATAGGCAAGGGTTCCAGTGAGCTGGCCAACGCCGCTGACCCGCTGGCCGCCGAGAACCGCCGTGTGCGCATTGTTAACCTGAATTAACTTCGCATTTTGCGCACTTTTTTTGAACGTTTTACCCTGCGCCTGGGTGCGCTGCCCGCACGACGCGTGACCTGGGGTTTGGTAACTGTTTTCTCTGTCTGGGTGTTGCTGGATGTGCTGGTGATTCACTTCACCAGCGGCATGGCCCGTTCCAGCTTTGACGCCATGGTGCGGGCCCGTGTGGTGGCCGCAGCACCTGACCCACGCATGGTGATCATTGACATCGACGAGGCGACACTGGCCCGCATGGCGCCAGAGTTTGGCCGCTGGCCGTGGCCACGCGACACGCTGGCCACCGTGCTGGACCACATTGAAAAGCAGCAACCCGCCGTGATTGCCTGGGACATTATTTTTTCAGATGCCGACCGCTTGAGCCCTGGCGGCGATGCGGCTTTTAACGCGGCCGTAGCACGCAGCCAGCACAGCCACTTTGCTGTGACACGCCTGCCAGCGGCCAACGACACCACCAGCGCCTTGACGCGTGCCCAGTTACCAGGCCTGTGGGCCACACCTGATACATCCTCACAGCGCACCAGCACCGTTGCCTTGATTGCGCCTGTACTGCCTGCTGTGGCCGCAGCGCGCATGGGCTTTAACAACGGCTACCCGGACGCAGACGGTGTGCTGCGCCGCTACCGCTACCGCGAAACCCTGCCGGACGGCAGCCAGATCCAGTCGCTGGCGGCGGCCGTGGCCAGCAGTCTGATACCCGACGGCAAAGATGAGGCGCGACATGCGCGTTTTGACAAAGACGAGCTGATCGCCTGGCGCAAAGCGCCTGAGGCCTACCCGCGCATCAACTTTGCGGACGTATTTGCGCAAGCTGAAGGTGACAAGCCGTTGGCGCCAGTACCGTCATTTGCTGGCAAGGTGGTGCTGATAGGCGCCACCGCACCCAGCCTGCACGACATTCACCCCACGCCACTGTCGCCACTGCAGGCCGGGGTGGAGTCATTGGCCACCGCGATTGACAATGCCATCAACCAGCGTGTAGTGCACGAGCTGCCGCGCTGGCTGCAGGCAGCGCTGGCGATTGCGCTTTGCATTGGCATAGCAATGTGGGTGCAGTTCAAAAGCATTGATTCTCTGGCGCCTTCTTTGTTTGCTTTGCCGCTGGCCTTGCTGGGTTTGGGGTATTTGAGTTTGAATGGCGCGCCCATTTTTCTGGATCTGCATTTGGCGGCTGCGTTGGCGCTGCTGTTTTTGGCGCTGCTGCGTTACTGGAATGGCTTGCGCCAGCAATTCTGGCGTAAACCGTTTGAGCAGGCTGGCGTGCCGATGGCGCTGTGGCCCATTGAAGGTACCGAGCCCTGGCTGGGCGAGCCGCTTGACCGGTTGATTGACGCGCTGGAAGCGCACGCGCCCGACTGCCGGGTGGTGGTGGCAGATGCAAGTGTGACCTGGCCGGGCAAGCTGCTCTGGCCCGAGCTGGTGCGCCATGCCGCATTGGTGGGGCCATCGCAGCAATTGCAGGCACGCCGTGCGGCGCTTATCGCCCAATTGGGGCCGCGTTTGCTGGCCAGCGCAGACACGCTCATGCCCTTGGCTGATGGCCTGTCACGCGATAAACTCGCACAAACGTGTCTTGTTGCGTGGGCGGGTGAATCAGCCATATCAACAACAAATGACAAATAAAAAAGGGACGACACCATGAAAAAAATAGTTAACGTTACTGCCGCAGGCTTGCTGCTTGCATTGGGTTTTTGCAGCGCCCACGCGCAATCCACCACCGCCTTGCGCGCTAC
>JAYUVG010000270.1:0-3148 GCA_043754255.1 Polaromonas sp.
TACCCGACCAACTACGGCTATGTGCCGCAAACGCTGAGCGGCGATGGCGACCCGGTGGATGTGCTGGTGATTACGCCTGTTCCACTGATCCCCGGTGTGGTGGTGACTTGCCGAGTGATTGGCATTTTAAAAATGACGGATGAGGCGGGCGAAGATGGCAAGGTGCTAGCTGTGCCGATTGACAAAAAATGCTCGCTGTACAGCCACTGGAAAAAGCCTGAAGACATGAACCCGCTGCGCCTGAAAACCATTGCCCACTTTTTTGAGCATTACAAAGACCTGGAAGAAGGCAAGTGGGTCAAGATTGGCGGCTGGGAAGGCCCGGAAGCAGCGCACAAAGAAATCACCGATGGCATTGCCAGTTACCTGGCTTCCAACAAGGCGTGATATTGCCCGTTAGCCCATAGCAATATTGGGCTGCGCTACAACGCATCACAGCCAAGCAGCGCCTGATCGTCATCGAGCAACCCGGCCACTGGCGTTGACTTGGCCAATGCCAGCCACACACCAAAAGGCAACCCACGACGCGTGCTTTGCGGCGCTGGCCGCGCGACTGCAAGATGTTGCTGCTCCACCTGCATGACTACTTGCATAACGCCACACTCCAGCGGCACCTCGCTGGCGTCGCCAATCGGCCGGCCTTTGGCATCAACACCCAGAACGTACCAGCACTGCCCGCCCAGATCCAGATAAGCGGCGCGTTTGTCTGGCTTTTTTAAATCACCAAGCAGGTCAGACCGGTGCACTTTGATCTCGTGAACGATCGGGTCAACATACTCGGCAACTGACGTGTTGCGGATAGAAAACACATCGGGTCTGGCCATGCACCAGCGCACCGTCCCGCCCTCATTGAACGGTGGCAATTGCGAACGCAAACTGAGCGACCGCCAGGTCACGCGCCCGGCGCGCACCATGCCCAAGGCCACAACCTCCACCAGTGCTTCATGCTTTGACAAAGCTGCCCTGTTTTGCTTGAGGCTACCCGCCAGATAAGTCAAGCCCGCATCGGTCACGCGCAAGGTCTCGTGCCCCGACAAACTGCTGATGCGCTGCAAAAAGCCAGCAGCCAACAGGTCAATTTCAAGCGTGTCCTGGCACGGCCAGCCAGCAGAGCGGTACACCTCGCGCAGGCGCCGGGCATGGGCGCGGCTCAAGATGGGTTGCTCGGGAGATTCGCAGATTAACGGCAGGTCGTTGGCAAACATTGCAGGTCAGCTCAGATCAGCTGGCAACGGGTGCAGGCATTTGACGCAACGGACTGCGCCGCTCCAGCTCGTCGATGTATTGCGCAATGCCCGAGCCTTCACGCTGCAAAAAGCGTTCAACCGCACCTGCAAATGACGGATGCGCCAGCCAATGCGCGCTAGTAGTTTTGACCGGCAGAAGGGCGCGCGCCATTTTGTGTTCGCCCTGTGCGCCGCCTTCAAAGCTGCGCAAACCATGTTCAATGCACCACTGCAGCGGCTGGTAGTAACAGGCCTCAAAGTGCAGGCAATCGACCCGGGCCAGAGCGCCCCAGTAGCGGCCATAAGCGGTTGAATATTCAGGTTTTTTAGTGTCTATTTGGCCTCTAGCCGACGTATTATGCGCGCAGACAGCTATCAAACTCATAGCAATGTCCTGCTTTTCTTCACCCTCGCCATGCTGGGCAATAAACATCAACCAGTTCTCGGGCATGGTGTCCTGCATGCGCTGAAAAAAGTCACGGCTTAAATACGGCGCATTGCCATGTTCGTAGTAGGTGCGTTCATAACAGCGGTAAAAAAAGTCCCAATCGCTGCTGGTAATTTCGGTGCCCAATGCGCTACGAAAGGTGATGCCAGCGTCGGCTACCTTTTTACGCTCCTGACGGATTTTCTTGCGTTTTTCCTGGGCCAGTGACATCAAAAAATCGCCAAAGGTTTTGTACCCAGGCTCAGTGTTTGTCCAGTGAAACTGCACGTTGTGCCGCAGCATGAATCCGGCTTCTTCACAGGCTTTCACGTCATCGTCCGAGTTAAACAGCAAATGCAGCGAAGACAGCTTTTCTTGCTTGCACCAGGCAACCACTGCTTCTGCCAGCAGCAGTCGCTCATTGGCGTTGCGTGCCAAAAGTCGTGGGCCTGGAACCGGTGTAAAGGGCGGCGCAACCAGTGCTTTTGGGTAATACGGCAAGCCATGCTGGTGGTAGGCGTTGGCCCAGGCATGGTCAAACACGTATTCACCATAGGAATGGCCCTTCAGGTACAGCGCACAGCCAGCTGCCAGCGTATCGCCATCCCAAAGCGTGATGAAACTTGGCGTCCAGCCTGTTCTGGGGCTGGCACTGGCGCTTTGGTGCATGGCAGCCAGGTATTCGTGCCGCATGAACGGGTTCAAAGTGCCGCCCTCGGACTGTGCAGCCAGCAACGCGTTCCACTCACTGGCATTGACCTCAAGCGGCGAATTCAATACGCGAATGACATAATCAATTTTCTCGTTCATCAGGTTTGTTTGGGTTTTGAATATGCTACTGAAAATCTGCGTTTTACAGCTCAATTATTGCGTAGGCGACCTGGCTGGCAATGCACAAAAAATCATTGATGCTGCAACGAAAGCTTATGCCGGTGGTGCCAGGCTGGTGGTCACGCCTGAGCTGGCGATTTGCGGCTACGCAGCTGAAGACCTGTTTTTGCGCAGCTCGTTTATCAAAGCCTGTGATGATGCCATCCATCAGGTGGCCCATGCACTGGCCGGGTTAAAGGGCCTGACAGTGGTGGTTGGTGCGCCTAGCATGGCGGGCAATGGTCTGCGCACCAAAAGCGTGGCCGTGCAACAGTTGCGCAACGCGGCGCTGGTGCTGCAGGCTGGCCAGGTGGTTGCAACCTATGCCAAACGCGAGTTGCCCAACTACCAGGTGTTTGATGAGCGGCGTTATTTCACGCCAGGCGATACCGCTTGTGTCATTGATGCGGGTGGCGTGAAGGTCGGCCTGCTGATCTGTGAAGACGCCTGGTTTGACGCGCCTGCCAGGCAAACCAAAGACGCTGGGGCCGAGTTGCTGGTCGTCATCAACGCTTCGCCTTTTCACAGCGGCAAAGGCGGAGAGCGCGAGCACATGATGCAGCAGCGCGCACAAGCTGTGGGCTTGCCACTGGTGTATGCACATCTGGTCGGCGGGCAAGACGAA
>JAYUVG010000271.1:0-3001 GCA_043754255.1 Polaromonas sp.
GCCCAAAATAATCGCCACATCGGCCTGGCCAAACTCGGCGTTGATGTCCTCCATCTCATGCACCTGGTCGTAGGGCACTTCTGCCTCGGCCAGCAGCACATTCATGTGGCCAGGCATGCGGCCTGCCACCGGGTGAATTGCGTATTTGACGGTGATACCCCTGTCGGTGAGCTTTTGCGCCAGTTCTTTGACCGAATGCTGTGCCCGTGCAACTGCCAGGCCGTAGCCCGGCACGATGATGACGGTTTCTGCATTGCCCAGAATAAACGCGGCGTCGTCTGCCGAGCCGGACTTGACCGGCCGCTGCTCTTTGCTGCCGGTGGCTGCAGTGGCTGCTTCACCACCAAAGCCGCCCAAAATCACATTGAAAAACGAGCGGTTCATGGCCTTGCACATGATGTAACTCAAAATCGCGCCCGATGAGCCGACCAGTGAGCCTGCAATGATCAGCATCGAGTTGTTCAGGCTAAAGCCAATGCCTGCTGCTGCCCAGCCCGAATAGCTGTTGAGCATCGACACCACCACCGGCATATCGGCACCGCCAATCGGGATGATGATCAGCACGCCCATCACAAAAGCCAGCGCCAGCATGGCAAAAAATGCTGTCCAGTTGCCAGTAAAACTGAACACCAGGCCCAGGCCCAGCATGATCAGGCCCAGCACCAGATTGAGCATGTGCTGACCTGAAAAAGTCACCGGAGCGCCCTGAAACAGCCGGAACTTGTACTTGCCGCTGAGCTTGCCAAACGCAATCACCGAGCCGCTGAAAGTCACCGCACCAATCGCTGCGCCTAAAAACAGCTCCAGCCGGTTGCCGAACGGAATGGCCACGCCTTTTGGGGAAATGCCAAATGCATAGGGCTCAGCCACGGCTGCCACAGCAATAAACACCGCTGCCAGGCCAATCATCGAATGCATGAAAGCCACCAGCTCGGGCATTTTGGTCATTTCAACCCGCTTGGCCATCAGCGTGCCAGCAGCGCCGCCAATCACCAATGCCACCAGCACATACACCATGCCCAGCGCCTTGCCGCCAGAAATTTCAACAATCAGCGCACCGGTGGTCAGCACGGCAATCGTCATGCCAACCATGCCAAACAAATTACCGCGCAGTGATGTGGTCGGGTGGCTCAAGCCTTTCAAGGCCTGAATAAAAAAGACAGAAGCTACCAGGTACAGCAGCGTGACAAGGTTCATGCTCATTTGGCGGCTCCTTCAATGGCCGGGACTTTTTTCTCTTTTTTCCTGAACATTTCGAGCATCCGGCGCGTCACCAAAAACCCGCCAAATACATTGACCGCTGCCAGCACCACAGCTAAAAAGCCCATGGTTTTGCCCAGCGGCGTTTCGGTCAGCGCAGCAGCCAGCATGGCGCCGACGATGACGATGGCTGAAATGGCATTGGTCACAGCCATCAGCGGCGTGTGCAGCGCTGGCGTGACAGTCCACACCACGTGGTAGCCCACGTAGATGGCGAGCACAAAAATAATCAGGTTGATGATGGTGGGTGACACGGCTTCCATGAGCTTCTCCAGACGATTCGGTAAATATTCGGTGAGGTTATTTGCGTTTGACATCACCAGCCTGCGTCATCAGGCAGGCCGCCACAATGTCGTCGGTCATGTCAATGTTCAAGGCGCCTTCTTTGCTGATGATGAGCTTTAAAAAGTCAAGCAGGTTGCGTGCATACAGCGCGCTGGCGTCTGCAGCTACCAGCGACGCAATGTTGGTTTCGCCAATCAGCGTCACGCCGTGTTTGACCACGGTTTTACCCGGCTCGGTCAGCGGGCAATTGCCGCCCTGCGGGGCTGCCAGATCCACAATCACGCTGCCCGGCTTCATCGCCTTGACCATTTCTTCTGTCACCAGCACGGGCGCAGCCCGGCCGGGGATCAGTGCGGTGGTGATGACAATATCGGCATTGGCCACGCGCTTGGCCACCTCGGCCTTTTGCCTGGCCAGCCAGCCCGGCGGCATCGGTTTGGCATAGCCGCCCACGCCAACAGCGGCTTCGCGTTCTTCATCGGTTTCGTACGGCACGTCGATGAATTTGCCGCCCAATGATTCCACCTGTTCTTTCACACTCGGGCGCACATCGCTGGCTTCAATCACCGCGCCCAGACGCTTGGCCGTGGCAATCGCCTGCAAGCCAGCCACACCCACACCCAAAATCACCACGCGGGCGGCTTTGACAGTGCCTGCGGCTGTCATCAGCATGGGCATAAAGCGCTGGTAGGCATCAGCGGCCATCATGACCGCCTTATACCCGGCAATGTTGGCCTGCGACGACAGCACGTCCATGCTTTGCGCGCGGCTGGTGCGCGGCGCGGCTTCCAGTGCGAATGACGTCAGTTGTGCGGCTGCCAGGCGCTGCAAGCCTGCTGCATCAAACGGGTTCAGCATGCCAACCAGCACACCGCCGCTTTTGACATGGGGGATTTCACTGTCCAGCGGGCAGCGGACTTTCAGCACGATGTCTGAGGCATAGGCACCCGCAGCATCTGTGACCTCAGCCCCGACCGCCGCATACGCTTCGTCCGGCACGCTGGCGGCAACGCCACAGCCTGACTGCACACGAATCGTGTGGCCTTGGGCTATCAGTTTTTTGGCCGTTTCCGGCGTGATGGCAACACGTGTTTCGCCATCCATAATTTCGGTGGGCACCCCAATCAGCATGGGTTTTCTCCTCAAAAGATATTTGTAATTCGTGCTCTTAAACTTGCGGGTTAGCTTACATGAATTTTCAGGGTGTCCTGACGCATTTGAGGCTGGGTATTCCATAGCCACCCCGTGCTGACGCTTCAACCCTTTTTGGCAGCACTACCGGCCAGGCACAAGCTGTCCGGCCTTGCCAGCAGCTCTGAATTTCAGGTTAAATTCCGTAAGTACTCAGGTCGCCCAGAACCGTTTGATGCCATTGCTCCCTCTCCCTTTGTGGGGAGAGGGTTGGGGTGAGGGTGAGCGCTGCTAACGATACTTAACGCTTTAACTATCGCCCCTG
>JAYUVG010000272.1:0-9258 GCA_043754255.1 Polaromonas sp.
AGGCCGACCAGCAGTGGCGCTATCACCAGAGCTGGCCAGAAGCCGATCAGCGAGGTCGTGGTGTACGCGAAATACGCGCCCAGCATACAGAACGACGCATGCGCAAAATTAAGCACACCCATCATGCTGAAAATCAGTGTCAAACCCGAGCTCAACATGAACAGCAACAGGCCATAGCTCATGCCATTGAGCAGCGAGATACTGAAAAACTCAATGAAGGCAGGAGTCAGGCCGAGTGATGTTAAAAAATCGAGCATGAAGCAATCGGGAAAACAGGAAATCAGGAAATCAAGAAGAGCCAAAAATAAAACGCCTTGGCAACAACGGGGTTGCCAGGCGTTTTTAGATCAGATGCGGCTGAGGCTGAAGCCTCTACTAGCTCGGGCGCGTCATCTGGCAGCTGGTTGGCGTGCTGGCAACATAGGCCTCGATGTACTTGACCGGTGCAAAGGTGTAGCCCGTTTTTTCGACGCTGTAAGCGTTTTTCGCATCAACTTTTTGCCATTTTGAAATGTACAAACCCTGCTGCATCTGGTGATCAGACTTGCGCATGGACGAGTCGCCATTGAAACCCTTGATTTCCAGACCGCTCATGGCCGCCGCCACCTTGACGGGGTCGGTCGATTTGGCTTTGGCCATTGCCTGTCCCAGCATTACCGCGCCGTTGTAGATAGCAAAGGTGTAAAAGTCGTCGTTGAACTTCTTCTGAAAATCGGAGGTCAGTTTGCCCATGACGCCCGCGTAGTTGGAGTGAGCGTACGAAATTTGATAAACCTCACTCTCACCGCCTGAGGCCAACACGGTTGGCGTTCCGGTAACTCCCGCATAGTAGGTGTACATTGGCAGTTTCAGGCCTGCATCGTTCAGCGCCTTGATAAATAAAGTGAGGTCAGCGCCCCAGTTGCCGGTCACGATGGTGTCTGCGCCCGATTGCTTGATTTTGGCCACGTACGGAGCAAAGTCTTTGACCTGACCCAGCGGAATCAAGTCTTCGCCAGCAATTGAAGTGTCTGGCCGCTTGCGCGCCATGCCTTCTTTGAAAAACTTGGCAACCTGAACACCATGCGAGTAATTCTGGTTAAAAAGATACACCTTTTTAATCTTCGGCTGGTCTTTCATGAAGCTGGTCAAGGCTTCCATTTTCTGGGTCGTGTCAGCATCCAGACGAAAGTGCCAATAGTTGCATTTTTCGTTGGTCAGAGCTGGGTCAACTGCCGCATAGTTCAGGTAAACAACTTCCTTGCCAGGGTTGCGCTCGTTGTGTTTAGCTACAGCATCGCTCAATGCCAATGCGGCGCCTGAACCATTGCCTTGGGTAATGTAGCGAAAACCCTGATCAACAGCAGCTTTGAAGGTATTCAATGCTTCTTGCGGCGAGCCCTTGCTGTCCATGCCCACAACTTCAAACTTGACACCTGCTGCATTGTTGGCACCGCTCAAATTTTCAGCAATGAATTGCCAGCTCTTCAACTGGTTTTGACCGACGTTGCCGAATGGGCCGGACAGGCCTTCGATCATGGCAATTTTGACGGTGTCGCCTTTTTGCGCAAGCACGGCGCCTGAGCACAGCACGGCTGCAGTAGCGGCAATAAGTTTGAGGGAATATTTCATGATGGTGTCTCCGTTATTTAAAAATCACACACTGTAAAGCGTACAAGTTTTTTAAATATTTGCCGCTAGGGATTGCCCTCAGCCAACTGCTTGCGCTGGTGCAGGTATCACCCACGCGACACGTTTCAAAACATTTATAAGGCGGTGGGTAGCGTGTAACTTTTAAGCATCTCACGCAATTTTGTTTTCAGCATCTTGCCAGTTGCACCCAGCGGGATGGCATCGACAAACACCACGTCATCGGGTATTTGCCATTTGGCCGTTTTACCTTCGTAAAAAGCCAACAGTTCTTCACGCGTGAGCTCTGCGCCGGGCTTTTTGACCACCGCCACGATGGGCCGCTCGTCCCACTTGGGGTGTGCCACACCAATGCATGCGGCCATTGCCACCGCCGGGTGGGCCACTGCAATGTTTTCGATGTCAATCGAGCTGATCCATTCGCCGCCCGACTTGATCACGTCTTTGCTGCGGTCAGTGATTTGCAGGTATCCGTCAACATCAATAGTGCCAACATCCCCCGTTGGAAACCAGCCATCCACCAACGGATCACCACCCTCACCTTTGTAATATTCACGAACAATCCACGGGCCTTTGACCAGCAGATCGCCGTAGGTGGTGCCATCCCACGGCAGTTCCTCGCCAGCTTCATCCACAATTTTCATGTCAACACCGTAAATCGCCCGACCCTGCTTCAGGCGTATTTTCATTTTCTCGTCAGCGCTCAAGGTGTCGTGCTTGTTTTTCAGTGTGCACAACGTACCCAGCGGGCTCATTTCTGTCATGCCCCAGGCATGCAGCACTTCCACACCATAGTCTTCATTGAAGGCTTTGATCATGGCCGGCGGGCAGGCCGAGCCACCAATAACCGTGCGCTTGAGGAAGGTAAATTTAAGATCGTTGCTCCTGATATGCGTCAGCAGCATTTGCCAGACTGTCGGCACGCCCGCAGCGTAAGTGACTTTCTCCGCTTCCAGCAGTTCGTAGATTGATTTGCCATCCATCGCCGGGCCGGGGAAAACCAGTTTGGCGCCGGTCAATGATGCTGTGTACGGAATGCCCCAGGCGTTGACGTGGAACATGGGCACTACGGGCAAAATGGCGTCGCGCGCAGACACGCACATCACGTCGGGCAACGCTGCTGCATACGCATGCAGGATGGTGGAGCGGTGGCTGTACAACGCAGCCTTTGGGTTGCCTGTTGTGCCGCTGGTGTAGCACATGCTCGAAGCTGTGTTTTCGTCAAAAACTGGCCATGCATAGGTGCTGGGCTGCGCGGCTATCCAGCTTTCGTAACTGATGAGGTTGGGCACACCAGAGTCTTTGGGCAATGCAGCCTCATCACACATTGCAATGTAATGTTTGATGGTGGCGCAACGCGCATGCACGGCTTGCACCAGCGGCAAAAAGCTCAGGTCAAAACAAAGGATTTGGTCTTCAGCGTGGTTGGCTATCCAGGCGATTTGGTCGGGGTGCAGGCGCGGGTTGATGGTGTGCAGCACCCGGCCAGAGCCGCTCACGCCGTAATAAATTTCAAAGTGGCGATAGCCGTTCCAGGCCAACGTGGCCACCCGGTCACCGAATGCCAGCTTCAAGCCATCCAGCGCGCCAGCCACCTGGCGCGCACGTTTGGCTGAATCTCTGTAGGTGTAGCGGTGGATGTCACCTTCTACACGGCGCGAGACAATTTCTGCGTCACCATGGTGGCGCTCTGCAAATTCAATCAGACTTGAAATCAGCAGTGGCTGGCTTTGCATTAAACCTTGCATGGGGCTTGTCTCCGGTGATCGTTAAAACTGTTTGCCATCATGCCGCAATTCATTTTGGCTTGCCGTACGGGATTCCCCCTGATTTCAAAATGCATCAGCACTTGGGAGACAATTTACAGATGAAAACAGCACTGCCTCAAAGTCCTCAAAATCCTGTCTGGAACAACCGGTTTGCCCAGTTGGGCAGCCAATTTTCAACCCGTTTGCAACCCCAAGCCTTGCCTGAGCCGTACTGGATCAGCCGCAACCAGATGGTGGCGCGCGAACTAGGCTTGGAACAAAGCTGGTTTGAGTCGCAAGCATCTCTAAACGCCTTTGTTGGCAACAGCACCCTGCCTGGCAGCGAGCCGCTGGCCAGTGTCTACAGCGGCCACCAGTTTGGCCAATGGGCCGGGCAGTTGGGGGATGGCCGGGCAATTTTGCTAGGGGAGCTTGTTACGCCTTTTGGCAGTCAAGAAATTCAGCTCAAAGGCGCGGGCAAAACGCCCTATTCCCGCATGGGAGACGGCCGGGCGGTGCTGCGCAGCTCAATCCGTGAATATTTGTGCTCTGAAGCCATGCACGGGCTGGGCATACCCACCACGCGGGCACTGTGCTTGACGGGTTCAGACGCCAAAGTGTTGCGTGAAGATATCGAAACCGCCGCAGTCGTGACGCGAACAGCGCCCAGCTTTATCCGCTTTGGCCACTTTGAACACTTCAGCTACAACGACATGCACGCGGAGCTTCGCGCGCTGGCCGACTTCGTCATCGACAGCTTTTACCCTGCTTGCCGCGATGCGCCGAACCCCTATGCTGCATTTTTAGGAGCAGTCAGCGAGCGTACTGCCCACCTGATGGCGGCCTGGCAGTCAGTCGGCTTTTGCCACGGTGTGATGAACACAGACAACATGAGCATTCTGGGGTTGACGATTGACTACGGCCCATTTCAATTTCTCGATGCTTTTGACCCAACGCATATTTGCAATCACTCTGACACCCAAGGCCGCTACGCCTACAACAAGCAGCCCAACATTGGATACTGGAATCTGTTTTTTTTGGGGCAAGCATTGCTTCCGCTGATCGGCGAACAAGACGAAGCGCTGGCCGCACTGGAGCCATATAAAACCATTTTTCCGGCGGCGCTTCAAGCCAGAATGCTGGCCAAACTGGGTTTGACTGAAAGCGGCCCGGACAGCCAGGCACTGATAGAAAGCACCTTCAAGCTGCTGGCCGCCAACAAAGTTGACTACACCATCTTTTGGCGGCGGTTGTGCGCTTTTACGCCACAAAGCGGGCACGAACCGCTGCGCGATCTGTTCTTCGACCGTGAGTCCTTCAATGCCTGGGCGCTACAATATTCGGAGCTGCTTGCGCGCTGTTTACATGGGCTACAGCATGATTCGAGGCATAAATTGATGCTTGAAACCAACCCAAAATACGTATTGCGCAATCATTTGGGTGAACAAGCCATTCGCGCCGCGAAACTTAAAGATTACGCGCCGCTCCATGCCTTGTTAGCTGTACTGCAAGCCCCATGTGATGAGCATCCTGCGCATGACGCGCTGGCAGGTTTCCCGCCTGATTGGGCCAGCAGCATAGAAATCAGTTGCAGTTCTTGAACTTAATGAAAGGCCTTTATGACACCGACAATCCAGAAAACCGATGCCGAATGGAAAGCCCTGTTGAAAGAAAAAGGTGCAGAGCCTGCAGCTTTTGACATCACTCGCCATGCTGGAACCGAGCGTGCCTTCAGCGGCAAGTACGAAACAGTATGGGCAGATGGCGCATATCACTGCATGTGCTGCGGCCAAAAGCTGTTCGATTCAGCAACCAAATTCGACTCAGGCTGCGGTTGGCCCAGCTTTTCCCAAGCAGCGAACGAGACCGCAATCACCGAGCATGTTGACAACAAATTCGGCATGCGCCGGGTTGAAACAGTCTGCACAAATTGCGGCGCCCATTTGGGCCATGTGTTTAACGACGGGCCGTCGCCGACCGGGTTGCGCTACTGCATGAATTCAGCTTCGCTGGATTTCAAATCCAAATAAGAAAATGTCATTGCGGACTTGATCCAAACCTGTCATGTTTGCTCCCCGGTTGTCATCCCGGACTTGATCCGGGATCCATGTCTTCTGCGGTGGTGGCAGGGATCGGAGTCATGGATTGCGGATCAAGTCCGCAATGACAAGTGATTTACAAACTATCCGTCACCGATAATCCCAATTCATGAAGCAAATACTAGACTTTCTCCCCATCCTGCTGTTTTTTGGCGCGTTCAAGATGTACGACATCTACGTTGCCACCGGCGTCATCATGCTGGCAACCACAGTGCAAATGCTGATCCTGTACAAACTGGATGGGCACTTGACGACCATGCACAAGGTGACCTGGGCGCTGGTGATAGGTTTTGGCGCGTTGACATTGGGCTTTCAGGATGAGCGTTTTGTCAAAATCAAGCCCACAGTCCTTTACACCTTCACAGGCATGGCGCTGGCAAGTGGTCTGTTTGTGCTGAAGAAAAACTTTTTGAAAATGATGCTGGGCGCGCAGCTCAAAATGGCTGACGGCATTTGGCGCAATCTGACATTGATCTGGATCAGCTACAGCTTTTTCATGGCAATGCTCAATGCTTATGTGGCGCTGTCCTACACCACTGAACAATGGGTAAATTTTAAGCTGTGGGGTTATGCATTTCCACTTGTTTTTCTGGTGGGGCAAGGTCTGTACATTGCCAGGCATTTGCAGTCTGATGAGCTGGAGACAAAAGCATGAATGTGCCACCAGTTCATACGGCTGCCATTGAGCAGCAACTGACCGAGCGGCTGCAGCCTACGTTTTTGCAGGTGTTAGATGAAAGTGCAGCCCACGCCGGACATGCAGGGGCGAATGCTGAAGGTTTTGGCACGCATTTTCGGGTGCGCATTGCCTGCGCTGCTTTTGCAGGCAAGACCCGTGTAGCGAAGCATCGCCTTGTGTATGATGCAGTGCAAAATTTTATCGACCAGGGGCTTCATGCCCTGGCGATTGACATTGTTGATTGATTTCCAGAAATTTTTAACCAGGACAACCATGAAAAAGCAATTTTTGTTATCTGCCGCAGCAGCTGCCCTTTTGGCGTTTGGCGCAGGTGCTGCCATTGCGCAAAATGTTGCCATCGTCAATGGCAAAGCAGTGCCTAAAACGCGCCTGGATGCGTTGGCTCAGCAGGTTGCCAAGTCAGGCCGCCCTGTTACGCCTGAAATGCAAAGCCAGCTGCGTGAAGAAGTGATTGCCCGTGAAGTTTTTATGCAGGAAGCAGAAAAGCAGGGCCTGGCAGCCAGCGACGACTACAAAATGCAGATGGAACTGGCACGCCAGACCATCATGATTCGTTCATTGTTTGCCGACTATCAGCAAAAAAACAAGGTCACCGATGTTGAGCTGAAGGCTGAATACGACAAGTTTGCCGCGACCAACGGCGGCAAGGAGTACAAAGCGCGCCACATTTTGGTTGAAAAAGAAGCGGACGCCAAAGCCATCATTGCCAGCATCAAAAAAGGCGGCAAGTTTGAAGACATCGCCAAAAAGCAGTCGAAAGACCCTGGCTCAGGTGCCAACGGCGGCGATCTGGACTGGGCCAATCCCGGCAGCTACGTGCCTGAGTTTTCTCAGGCCATGCTCAAGCTGACCAAAGGCCAGATGACGGATGTGCCGGTCAAAACCCAGTTCGGTTATCACATCATTCGGGTTGACGACACGCGCGAAGCCAAAATCCCCGCGTTTGAGGAACTCAAGCCGCAAATTGCCCAGCAAATTGAGCAGCAGCGTCTGGGTGCGTACCAGCAAGGACTGCGGGAAAAAGCCAAGGTTGAATAAGCCTTTTGCAGATGTTGAAAAAGCGGCGCAGGCCGCTTTTTTTACGTCTGCCTGATAGCAGCCAACGCCATTAGCAAACCAATTAGTACTGGCTGGTGCAGCATGTACCAGCTCAAACTCCAGCGGCCCAGCCAGGCAGCGGGTGTCAGCGCTTTAGGGATCGGACGGGTTAACCACTGAACCCGATGTGCCAGCACCCATTGCCCAGCCGCCATACCCCACCACATCACGCCCAGCCACGGCAGCAACGGCACATAGTCTTCAGTTACCGGCTTGCGACTGATAAAACCGAGCCAGTTAAAGGCTGTTTCATTAAGAAAACCGATGCTAGCCGACGTATTATGCGCGTAAGCAGCTATCAAAGGCATAGCAATGGCAAGCGCACCCAGCGGTAACAACCACCGGCCCCAGCCGGCCGTAAATCGGCAAATCACCAGCATCACCGCCAAGCCATGCAGCACACCAAAGTAGATAAAGCTCTTGGGGTACATCCAGTAAGACGCAGCGCTAACCAGCAAAGCGCACCCTGCAATCTGCGCCCAACGCCGCCAGAACCGCCGGCTGCCCTGCCCCTGATGTATTGCAATCGCCTGGCTGAGCCCAGCGCAAAACACAAAAAGGCTGACGATCGCTGCGCGTTGCGTGGTCCAGAACGGATCGGTGTAAAAGTTCTGCTTGATGTAGCCAAACTGGTTCAAGTCAAAGCAAAAGTGAAACACCGTCATCCAGACAATGGCGAAGCCGCGCAGGACGTCAATGGTGTCGAATCGTTTGATAAGTGGCATGGGTTGCATGCGATGGATTATCTTGAAATCTCTGGTCGGGGCAAATTCAAAAAAAACCAGGCAGGCTCTGTTCAGCTTTGAACAGCACACCCGCCCAAAAGCGAAGCTGCGCTTCCCATTCCTTTCGTGCCGACAACCCGGAGGAATTGACAGATGAGCCAGGACGCATCACAATATTGTTGAAATTTTCAACAACCAAGGCTCTGTCATGTCTACCGTTAACTTTAGCGTTCCTGAAGACATAAAAAATGCGTTCAACACGGTATTTGAAGGCCAGAACAAAAGCGCAGTCATTGCAGATTTGATGCGCGATGCAGTAGAGCGCGAACAGCGCCGAAAACAGCACTGCAGTGCTGTAGACCGAATTTTGGCCAATCGCATGAATTTTCCCCGGTTTTCCGAAGCCCAGTTCAAGGCAGCCCGTGAACAAGGTCGTCCATGATTTGTGTGGTCGACGCCAGCGTAGCCGTCAAGTGGTTTGCTGAAGGCGACTGGGCACGGCGTGAAGACGACGTTGAACCAGCACTCGAGATTTTGAAAGCCAGCACAAGCGGCACGCTAGACTTTTATCAGCCGCCCCATTTCTTGGCCGAAGTTGCAGCAGTTCTGTCACGTCTGCAACCAGACCAGGCGCAAAATTCCGTTGATAACTTGGCCCAGCTAAACATCACTTGGGCAGCGCCAACTGTGGCCTACGTTAAGGCCATTGAACTGGCTCGCCAGCTTGACCACCACCTGTTCGACACGCTGTACCACGCTGTGGCGCTGTCTGTGCCGGGTGCGGTGTTGGTGACGGCTGATCGTCGCTATTTTGATAAAGCCCAGCAATTGGGGCAGATTGCTTGGTTGGCTGACTTTGGTTGTGCTTGGTAGCTTATTAGAAGAACACAACATGTTGTCTAATCGAATTCTGACTTTCATTTGTTCAATGTTTAATTTGAATCCGACTTCTACTTCCATTTTTATCTATGGATTATTTTCTAAATTTTAAAGCTTCTTGATAATCTAAAATAATTTCTGATTTGCTTTGTTCAGAGTTTTGAATAAAAAAACTCCAACCACGATCCTGATCCTTGTAACTTAACATTTGAATTTCACCTGCTTTGATACTAATCGTTGCTATCAAATTACTGCGGCAATACGTTGTAGTCCTTCCATCAAATATAGCAAAGCATACCTCCGTCTTATACTCACCTGGCAACAACAAAAATAATCGGCCTTCTGGTGAAAAATAATTGCTTTTCTTTCCATGTTTTTCA
>JAYUVG010000273.1:0-5143 GCA_043754255.1 Polaromonas sp.
CGCAGAAGACATGGATCCCCCCGGATCAAGGTCCGGGGCAGACTCCTCAAGTCCGGGATGACAACCAAAGGGCAAAGCTAACAGTATCAAGTCTGCACCTGCGTTGTGAGTTTCAAACCCAATGCACGGCAAACACGGGCGATGGTGTCAAAACGCGGCTGTGAGTCAGGTCTCAATGCCTTGTACAGCGCTTCGCGCGTCAAGCCCGCCGCTCGCGCAACATCAGTCATACCGCGTGCTTTGGCAACCACGCCCAGTGCATGTGTCAGCTCGGTGTGATCATCGCTTTCAAGTACCACACTCAAGTAAATGGCAATGTCTTCATCGGTCTTGAGGTGTTCTGCCAAGTCAAACTCGGGCAAGTCTTGAACGTTGATTTTCTTGGACATGGATTGCAAGTGTAATCACTTGTTCACAACTAAACAATCAGCCTCTAAGCAACGGAAACAGCTTCCCCAACCCATCGGCCATGACCTCGACAGCCAGCGCAGCAAGGATCAAACCCATCAGCCGCGTCATCACATTGATGCCGGTTTTGCCCAGCACCCGGGCAATCGGCTCGGCCAGAGAAAAGCACACGGCTGTGGCCAGACCAATGACCACGCCGTACGCTACCAGCGTGCCCAGTTGCAAAAACGTTTTGGCTTTTTCAGCGTAAATCACCACGGTTGACATGGTCGCCGGGCCGGTGAGCAGCGGGATGGTGAGCGGCACCACGGCAATGCTGGCGCCCATCGCGGCTTTGGCTGCACCGTCTTCCATCTCGTGGGTATCGGTTTTGGCCTCAGCGGGCTGGGCGTTCAGCATGTTCAGTGAGCTGATCAGCAGCAACATGCCGCCGCCGACCTGAAAACTTGCCAGCGAGATGCTGAAAAATTCCAGAATCTTCAAGCCCAGCAAAGCGCTGACGGCAATGACCACAAACGCGCTGAACGAAGAAATCAGAATCGTGCGCTGCTTTTGCGCTTTAGAAAAGCCCTGTGTGTAGTGGATGAAAAACGGCACGATGGCCAGTGGATTGACGATGGCCAGCAACGTGACCAGAGGCTTGAAGTCCATCAGCGGCCGCCTGCTACGTCAATGATGGCGCCGGTGGTGTAGCTGGATTTTTCACCCAGCAACCACACAATGGCTTCGGCAACTTCTGCCGCCGTACCAGCGCGTTGCATGGGAACCTGCGGGGCCAGGTCTTGTGCGCGGTTGGGCAGGCCACCTGATGCGTGAATGTCGGTGCTGATAATGCCGGGCCGGACCGCGTTGACGCGTATGCCTTCCCCGGCCACTTCTTTGGCAAGGCCTATCGTGAAGGTATCTATTGCGCCTTTGGCAGATGCATAGTCAACATACTGGCCGGGCGAGCCGATGCGTGCTGCGGCGCTGGACACATTGACGATGCTGCCGCCCTCGCCGCCATAGCGTTGGCTCATGCGTTTGACGGCTTCGCGTGCGCAGGCAAACGAGCCAAACACATTGATAGCAAACATCCGCTGCAGGCGGGCTGCGCTCATCGCGTCAACGCGGCTGGCAACATCAACCACACCTGCGTTGTTGACCAATGCTGTCAAACGGCCCAGCTTGGCATCGACTTTTTTAAACATGGCCAGCACGTCCGCTTCAATCGACACATCCGCCCGCACCGTTATCGCGGTGCCTCCTGCTTCACGGATCTGCCGCACCACTTCATCAGCGGCCAGTGAGTTGGCCGTGAAGTTAACAGCGACCGAGTAGCCTTGGCTGGCAGCCAGCAACGCAGTGGCCGCGCCGATGCCGCGCGAGCCGCCGGTGATTAATAGGACTTTGCTCAAAAGTTTCTCCTGCTGATGCGTCGATTTGCTATAACCATGTACTTTAGCAACTGGAGGCAACACATGGGTCAATTCATTCACCTCAAAGCCGCTGACGGTTTTAGCGTCCCTGCCTATTTGGCGCTGCCCGCGGGCAAGGCCAAAGCAGCCATCGTTGTGCTGCAGGAAATTTTCGGCGTCAATTCGCACATTCAGGCAGTCACTGACCGCTTTGCCGCGCAGGGCTACCTGGCCATTGCACCTGCCATGTTTGAGCGCGTGACGCCCGGTATTAATCTGGGCTATCAGCCAGACGACATGAACGCCGGCATGGGATTGAAAGCAGCGGCCACCGACCTGCCCAGCCCGGGCGTGATGCAGGACATCCAGGCTGCGATTGACTATGCAGCCACACAATCCGGCGGCAAGGTAGGTGTGATCGGTTTTTGCTGGGGCGGTTTGCTGACATGGCAATCGGCCTGTACGTTGAACGGCATCAGCGCAGCCGCGCCGTACTACGGCGGCGGCATGACAGCGCCGCTTGAGGTGGCACGCCAGCCAAAGTGCCCGGTAATGGCGCATTTTGGTGAGATAGACCACTACATTGCGATAGACAGCGTGCATGATTTTGCAGCCGCTCATCCTGAAGTAACCGTACACACCTACGCCGCAGACCACGGTTTTAATTGCGACCAGCGCGGCTCGCACAACCCGCCAGCAGCTGACCTGGCGCGCGAAAGAACGCTGGCGTTTTTTGCTGAAAAGCTGGCTTAAAAAACAACCGTCATTCCCGCGAAGGCGGGAATCCAGTGCCCGAATTTTGTCGATATCCCCTGGATTCCCGCCTTCGCGGGAATGACGGAGCACAGCGCCCTACCAACTATATTTTTATGCGTTTTAAGCCTCTAGCCCACATGATATGCGCGCAAGCAGCTCCTGTTTTTATAGCAATGGCTGTATTCTTGTCACCTCAAGTGCAAGCCTTTGAGTACACCGGCCCGCTGTTTGACGCGCACCTGCATTACAACGACGAGGCAACAAACGGCGCGCACCCGATCAGCGATGTGCTGGCGCGTATGCAAAAAAGCGGTGTCAAAGCCATCGTCGCCAACAGCCGCCCGAACGACGGCAGCAAGGCACTCGCTGCATCCGCCGAGACCCGCAAGACGGGCGTCACTGTCATTCCCTTTGTCCGCCTGTACCGCAACCGTGCCGACTACGACAGCTGGTTTAAGGACGAGACGATTTACGACATGGTGCAAGCTGAATTTGCACGCGGCGTGGTTGGCGACCAGGCCGGGCCGTTCAAGGGCATCGGCGAATTCCACTTGTATGACAGCGCGAATGCAAACGGTGCAGTGGCTAAAAAGCTGATGCAGTTTGCGGCTAAAAACAAATTGGCTGTGCTGGCGCATGTCGATGATGTGGCCATTGACCTGCTGATGGCCCATGCACCCGATGCCAGACTGATTTGGGCGCACACCGGTATTGGTGGCGTGCCTGTCGCGCGGGTGGATGAGTTGTTTAAAAAATACCCGCTGCTGATGGGTGAGTTGTCATATCGGCCCGGCTTGACGTGCGACGGCGGCAAGCTATGTGGGGAATGGCGCACATTACTTTTGAAGTACCCCAGCCGTTTCATGATCGGCTCAGACACCTGGGTGAATCAGCGCTGGCAGTACTACGAAGAGCTGATGCAGGGCTACCGCACCTGGCTGGGCGACTTGCCGCCTGATGTGGCACGCAAGATAGGCTGGAGCAATGGAGCTGATTTGTTTGGCGTGAAAGAGGGCAAATGATTCAACTCCACTACTACCCCAGCACTGCATCCATGGCGCCGCATATTTTGCTGCGTGAGCTGGCTGTGCCGTTTGAACTGGTGCTGGTTGACCGGACGCAGAACGCGCAAAAAATGACGGCGTATTTGAAGCTCAATCCGAATGGCCTGATACCTGTGCTGGTCGATGGGAGTTTGACTTTGTACGAATCCGCAGCAATATGCCTGCACCTGTGCGACACGCATCCGCCGGCAGGCTTGGCCCCAAGGGTCGGCACAGCAGAACGCGCGCACTTTTACAAATGGATGATGTGGTTGACCAATACATTGCAGGCAACATTGATCATGTATTTTTACCCTGAACGCTGGGTGCATGCGGGCAACGATGCAGGTGCAGTAGAGGTTAAAGCGCAGGCTGAAATCAAGGTCGGCGTGCTGCTGGATCAGCTGGATGCAGAACTGGCAAGGCTTGGGCAAACAATCGCTTCCCCGTGGCTTTTGGGTGCCAACTATTCAGCTGTCGATATCTACACCCTGATGTTGTGCCGATGGACGCGCAACTTCGACTCCAGGCCTGCCAGAGACAGGGCACACTTGGGCCCGTACTTGCAACGCGTACTGGCGCGGCCTGCGGTGGTCAAGGCGTTTGAGGTTGAGAAGCTGGCGCTGCCCTGGGTTTAAAAGTGTGAGTGAGCCATTGCCACATGCCGTCAGCGCCCTTCGCAGCGCCCGACTGGCACGCAGCAGCAAACCGTTTCTCGCGCGGGGCGGCTCAAAGGTTGGGCGCTGCGCCGGTTGCCGCCTGGCCATCAGCCACTGTATGTGTGCCTTGCGCCCTGCGGTGAATACAAGCGCTGGTGTTTGCCTGATCATGGCTGATATTGAACCGCTCAAACCTAGCAATACAGGCTGGCTGATTGCTGATGTGGTGCAAGACACTTTTGCTTTTGGCTGGTCTCGTACCGAGGTTGACCCTGCCCTCTTGAGCCTGCTGGCCGACCCGCAGTGGCAGCCGTATCTGGTTTTTCCGGGCGAGTTTGTAGCCAGCGAACGTGTGGTGACTGAAGTGCACACCTCTTCCGGCAAACGGCCATTGTTCGTACTGCTGGACGCCACCTGGCCTGAGGCGCGCAAGATGTTTCGCAAAAGCCCCTACCTTGACCACCTGCCGGTGCTCAGCTTGCAAAGCGGGCAGTTGTCAAACTACAAGCTGCGCCGATCGCAACAGAACGAGCATTTTTGTACGGTAGAAGTTGCGGCGCTGTGCATGGCGCTATGCAGCGAGCCGCAGGTAGCGCAAACGCTTGAGGCTTACCTGGATGTGTTTACCCACCACTATCTGCAGGCAAAGCAGCAATTACCGCCCGACTTGCAAAGCGATGCGCACCAGCGTTTGCAGAGCTTGCAATTGCTACAGTTCTAGAATCTGGTTTGCTACAGTTTTAATAGCTGCCTGCGCGCATATCACGTTGGCTACAAGCCAATTTGATCCGCAGATTCAAGTACAAAGTGCGCCAACTCTAATTGTAATCGGCTCTCTTGGAAGGTTATAGAACACCTCATGAGGTGTTCTATAACCGAG
>JAYUVG010000274.1:0-4049 GCA_043754255.1 Polaromonas sp.
CGCAGGCACAGCCGCCAAACTCAAAACCACAGTCGCCCGCCCCGAACCACTGGTGGCCCCCTTCACCAAAGGCCAGGCCATCGGCAGCCTGAAAATCACTTCAGGCGACAACCCGGCGGTGGTGGCCGAAGCCCCGCTTTATGCACTGGAGGCGGTTGAGGAGGCGGGTGTGCTGGGCCGGGCCTGGGATGCTGTGCGGTTGTGGATCAAGTAGCGGGCCCTGAATGAACCCGATCGGTCACCAACGGCTCAGGATTGGTTTTTGCGTGATTGCATGAGCTTTGCAAGTCTTAGATGCATCAGTATGATCCGGGCAGATCAAGCCTGCTGCGCGATCACCAACCCAGGAGGAAATTTCATGCTTACCCCCCCCCGCATAACTCGTGCCGTTTTCTTGGTTTTAGCCACTGCCCTTAGCAGTGCAGCTTGGGCCCAAAAGGCGGATGCGCCAGCGCTTGAAGTTGGGGACAAATGGACTTACAAGTTCACCAATATTGGTGACAAGCGCGACCCCACCAGCTTTTTCAATCAGGTCATGCATGTGGACAACCAGTCAGCCTGGTTATATGGTGAGTCAACAAACACGCAAGCAGCCAACCCGCAATACGCATGGCGCTATGACCTGAAACGTGCCGGCTACATGGAGCGGTTTTTAATCGACCTTAATAGCAGTAATAAATTGGGAAGACGCAATGCCAACAATCAACCGAATGATGACTGGCTTAAATTCCCGATGGAGGTGGGAAAAGAATGGACTGTCAAACTGATTTGGAATAACGGTCAAGGCCAAGACGACTACAAAGCAAAGGTGGAGGCATTTGAAAAAATCAAAGTTCAGGCGGGTGAATTTGATGCGTATAAAGTGGTTTTAAAAGGTTATTGGAATCAGGCCACAGGAGGGAATGGTCGCGCAGAGCAGGTGATTTGGTATGCGCCACTAGCAAAGCGAGAAGTAAAACGGACTTATGAAAATCGAACCCCTGGAGGTCAGCGCTGGAATCATGAAGAAACTGAGCTAACAAAATGGGAGCCCAATGCTGCGCTGGGCAATTACCCGGTGGTAGGCGTTCGCGCAGAGGCCGCACCAGCGGGCGCTGCGGTAACAGCGGCAACGCCGCCAGCGTCAGCACCGCGCTGAGTTGACCCGAACCTCAAACCGATGCGATTTTAATTTCAGCAAAAGGCGGCGGTGCTGAACATGCGCTGCCTCATAACCTTCTGGATGCACTAAAGCTCACGGCCAGTGGAAAAGGGATGCCTTGCAAGCTCTGCGCAGGCGGCTGGTGGAAAACGATGTTTCGCGGTGGGTTTTGTAGGTCGTATAAGCCTGTAGCCCATTAAATATGGGCGCAAGCAGCTATAAAAATCATAGTAAAAATAGTTTGTAATGAGGCAATGTTAAGCGTAAGTTGGTTTTTCACGGTACCAAACATACATCCTGCGCAGGAAAAACCCTGTCAATTTAGTCTACGGCAAGTTTCACTTTATGAAACCTTCTGTAGACCAAATTCACCATGCAACCCACCGATAGTCTGATGGACGGTATAGCCGAGCTGGCAGATTCGCAGCATTGCCTGTTTGCGCCGCAGGCATGTGATGCGCGACAAAGCTGGTTTGATGACCAGCAAGCTTTTCAGGAGCACCCGGTGCGGGCAACCTTCAAGATTGATGCTAATGTTCCGCTACGGTGTTTCAAGCTGGCTGAATAACCGGCTAACCCAGTGTTGGCACTGCCCGTTAAGCCTTGTGTCGTCGGCACTCCAAGTGCAGCAAAACATAGACGAATGTTAAAAATTTACAGTTTCGGAATGCTAGTTCGGATTTGTAAAAAAGAAATCACGCTGGGTGTCACTCTGGCAAAAATACGCGACCGAGCGAGGCCACTTCTCAAACATTTACGCGGGCTTGGACTGCGGCGGTGATGAGCGCTTCGCCCGTGCGGGTGTTTGACATGATGTGATGCGTGATGCACTTATAGAGATAATTAAGTCCTCAAGGAGTACCCTATGCGCACTACTTTAAACATTGACGCGGATGTGCTGTTTGCTGCCAAGAACATTGCGCGGCGTGACAAGAAGACTTTGGGTCAGGTGATCTCTGAATGCGGACGCGCAGCTTTACAAAGCCCCGATGTGGAACAAAAGGCGGGCAAAATCAAGTCCAGGCAAGCCTTTAGCGATAAAGATCAGCGGTTTTATGACCTTGGATTTAGGACTTTCCCCAACCGGGAGGGTGTGACAGGTGTGACCAACGAGCTGGTCAACCGCATACGCGAAGAAGAGGGCATCTAAGGCATGGCCGCCTTGCTTGACGTACCAGAGCCATATCGACGCAACCGCCTTCAACCACTGCAAATCCACGGCCACAGGCAACTGACGGACTTGTATTTGCTGGCCTTGGCAGTCAACCATCACATTTGTGACGCTGGACGGCGCAGTACCGCTGAATGCCGTCAAAGGCGCCAAAATGCAGCACTTGGCGGTACTTGGAGGGCAATATACGCCCTTGGCTCAATAAATACGGGCGCAAAAAGCTATGAAATACATAGCAATTACACCCTAGCTTTGGGCGTTACGTTAACGATTTGCAGCGTTTGAGGCGTGACACGTATCTCACGTATCTCAAAAGTGCTTGCAAAAAGCCCTGATTTGCCAATTGAGACTTTATGGCGCAAAATGCACCATAAAGGAGCTCTTCATGATCATCCACCCTTCAGTCAGCAACTTTTCCTCGGTCAAATTGCCAGCCGATCTGGTTCAAAAAGCACGCGAGGCTGCACAGCCGCTGCGCCGGTCTGCTGCCGGCCAGATTGAGTATTGGGCAACGCTGGGCCGCGTGGTCGAGCACTCGGGGCTGACGGTACAAGAAGCGCGGCAGGCGATTGAAAATTATGAAGCTAAGCCCGCTGATTCACTTGAATCCGTCAAGCAGCGCATGTTGGCTGCCAGCGCTGACGGCAGTCTGCAGACTCACATCCGCCGCATCGTCGCGGATAACCGCCGAAAAGCTGAGCACCGGAAAGCCGCTTGAGCGCAACCCGGCCGATTTTTCACTTGCTGGCTGGGCCTAACGGTGCAGGCAAATCAACCCTTTACCGCGCCCACGTCAGCAACGGTGGTTTTGCCAAGACGCTTGAATTTGTCAACGCTGACTTGTACGAGCAAAGCCATCTGCTGCACATTGCAGATTTACAAAAGCGATCAGAAGCAGCACGTGATTGGGTAGACAGCCGACGCGAAGCCCTGCTGAAGGCCAAAACCAGCTTTGTGAGCGAAACAGTTTTCTCGCACGAATCCAAACTGGCTCTCATCACCAACGCGCAAGCCATGGGTTTTGACGTGGTGCTTTACATTGTGTCTGTGGGCGACCCAAAACGGCTACTGGCCCGCGTGAGCCAGCGTGTGCGTGAGGGTGGCCATAACGTGCCCGCAAAGCGCATTTTGGACCGCTACCCTCGCACGATGGATAACTTGAAGGCAGCGGTGCGACTGGCAGATTTGGCTCTCATTTATGACGCAGTTGAGGTTGAGCAAGGGGCGCAGTTGCTGATAGCCGTCTGTGAAAAAGCAAAAACTACCCTGCTGGCTGATAAGCTACCGGAATGGGCGGCGATTCTGCTGGACGATGCGCAGATATGCAAGAACGAGAGCAAATAAAGACTGTAGCCTAACAAATACGGGCGCAAGCTGCTACTAAGAATATAGCAATGTAAATAGCTTCTAAGGTTCTCACGAGACACCTCAGTGACAAATCCTTGGCGTGTTTCCTCTGTTGCAATCAGATAGCAGCGAGTACGATGAAGTTGTACAACACATCCAGGAGACACCCCATGACCACCCCCAAATCCGCCCAAGGCCAATTACAGCGCCGTCAACTCATTGCAGTCAGTGGCCTGGCCGCTGGCGCACTGGCTTTACCTTCAATCATGAAAAGCGCCATCGCGCAAACCACGCCTTGGCCCAGCAAGCCGATTCGCATCATCGTGGCGTTTGCGCCTGGCGGGCTGACCGACTCATATGCGCGGCTGTATGCGGAGCAGCTCACGGCCA
>JAYUVG010000275.1:0-4441 GCA_043754255.1 Polaromonas sp.
TTGATCCGCGACTAGTCCCCGTTGTGGGCACGGGTGCACACTTGCCCGCCATACCAGCGAATCAATTAACGCCACAAGCACTGCGCCAAAGATTTGAGACGCCACCACTGTGGACGCCTGAAGTGGTTCGAGAAACCAGCTTCAGCCAGCGTGAACGGGCCAACGCCTCGGTCTTGTTGCCGCTGGTGATGCGGGATGAGCTGACGGTATTGCTCACACAACGCACACAGCATTTGTCTACCCATGGCGGTCAAATCGCATTTCCGGGTGGCAAAGCAGATGAGGCGGATGTGGATGAAGTGGCCACCGCCCTGCGCGAGACCTATGAAGAAGTGGGTCTCGCGTCTGAGTTTGTGCACGTCATTGGCACGCTGCCGCACTACATCACCGGTACGCATTTTGTCATCAGCCCTGTTGTGGCATTGGTCGAGCCAGGCTTTGAACTCAACATCAACCCCCACGAAGTAACCCAGGCATTTGAAGTACCTTTGGCATTTTTGATGAACCCGGCGAACCACAACGAACATGCATTGGAATGGCAAGGCGCACAGCGCCGCTGGTTTTCCATGCCCTACCCCGCCGAAGCTGATGAGGTGACGCCAGACCCGCTGGACCATTTCATTTGGGGTGCCACCGCCGGTATGCTGCGCAATTTCTACCGATTCCTCAGCGCTTGAGTTGTCTAAATGTCCATTGACATGGCGTTTTTCGTCGCCCACCATCCTCGTTCCTTTATGATGCGGGCATGAGTTTTTTTGCCATCCTTTGCGCCTTGCTGATTGAACAAGTCAAACCACTGACGCGCAGCAACCCCATCCATCACGGCCTGCGCGCCTGGGCTAATGTCATCAGCCGCAATTTTGATGCAGGCAAATCTCACCACGGCTGGGTCGTTTGGGGACTCACCGTGGGCTTGCCTGCTTTGAGCGTTTTGGCAATCCATTGGCTCTTGACGGACCTGATTGGCTGGCCAGCTGCGGTAGTTTGGAATGTGATTGTTTTGTACCTGACCTTGGGTTTCAGGCAATTTAGCTACCATTTCACGGACATTCGCGATGCCTTGGACAGTGGCGACGAAGCCTTGGCACGACAACTCCTGGCCGATTGGCAGCAAGTCGATGCCAGCGACCTGCCACGCAGTGAAATTGTTCGTCATGTCATTGAGTATTCTGTTTTGGCCGCCCACCGTCACGTCTTTGGCGTGTTGACGTGGTATGTGCTTTTGGCTGCCATCGGTTTAGGCCCCATGGGCGCTGTTTTTTACCGCATGGCGGAATTTGCAGTGCGTTATTGGAAACCGCGGCACCCCAATAAATCAGGCACATCAGGCGCTGAATTATTCTTCCAACCTGTGAGCGCCAACTTGCGCGAAGTCACCGCCAATGCCTGGTGGGCTGTTGACTGGCTACCCGCGCGATTTACGGCCTTGGGGTTTGCCGTGGTTGGTAATTTTGAGGATGCAATTGACTGCTGGCGCAACTATGCGCAACAACTCCCCACTTTGGACAATGCCAACGATGGCGTGATTTTAGCGGCGACCTCGGGTGCTGTGAACGTGCGCTTGGGTGGAGAGACGCTGCAACCCAAGTCTGCCTCAGTTGCAGATACGGTGGCAGGCTCGGGCCCAAGCGATGCAGAGTCAGACTTTCCAGACACCATCAGCACGCCAGGCCGAGAGCCTGAACTGGCGCATCTGCGCAGCGTGGTGGGTTTGGTATGGCGTTGCGTGGTGCTTTGGATGCTGCTGCTGGCGCTGCTGACTTTATCCAAATTACTGGGGTAGGCAGGCTTGACCGGGATGGGCTGGATGCAGATTCAGTACCTTGTTTCCGACAATTCGGCAAACAAGCTGCTATATATTCTGTAGCGTTCTAGACTTATTTTATGCCGGCTAGAGTCATTTTTCATAGACTCAAGCACACCACACCCCGGCTCATGCAGGTGGCTGCAATTGTAAAACTTGCAGTTGGGGACATGCACCTTGAAGTCCGGCATGTAGCTGGCCAGATGCATGGCTTCAATGTGGTTAAGACCGAACTCCTGAAAACCGGGTGAATCAATCAACGCCGTTGTTTTTGCCACATCCACCCAATACCAGGTGGTGCTGGTGGTGGTGTGTTTGCCAGAATTCAAAGCTTGCGATATTTCCTGCGTGAACACCTGCGCCTGCGGCACCAAGGCGTTGATCAAGGTGCTTTTGCCTGCGCCCGATGGCCCCAAAACCAGCGTTGTTTTGCCTTGCAACAAGCCCATCAATCCATCTATTTGCAGTGGCGCATCACCAGCAGGCATGTCCGCTTGACCACTTGATACGGCTGATTTCGCTGCGGTTTTCGGTTTTAAAGCCAAAGAAATGACCTCATAGCCCATCTCGCGGTAAGGCATCAAACGCGCCCAAGCTTTGGCAAAAGGTTCGATCAGGTCGCTTTTATTCAGGGCGATGATGGGCATGATGTGCTCCGCCTCAGCCGCTATCAGGGCGCGTGACAACTGACTTTCAGAAAACTCAGGCTCTGCAGCGATGAGAATCAGCACCTGATCCAAATTAGCCGCAAACGACTTGGTCCGCACTTCATCCTGCCGATAAAACAGGTTTTTCCTGGTCTCTATCTTCTCAATTGTGCCCTCGTCTTGCGTCGGTTGCCATTGAATGCGGTCACCCACCACGGCGGCGCTCTTTTTGCCACGCGGATGGCAGATCAAGCGCTCACCTGCGGGCGTTTCAACCAGCACATGGCGGCCGAAACCGGCAACCACCAAACCAGGAAGCAGTTTCAAACCGCATCCTCCAAGGTCGCGGCTGGCAGCAAGGCCTCAATTTGAGTGGCGCAGTCCATGTCCGTTTGTGAAATGCCGCCCACGTCATGCGTGTTGAAGCGAACCACGCAGCGGTTGTAATGCACTGACAAGTCAGGGTGGTGGTCTTGCGCATGGGCCACAAAAGCCAGCGCATTCACAAAAGCGATGGTCTCAAAGTAGTTGGCAAAGGTGTAGGTTTTTTCAATGGCCAGCGCAGGTCCGCCCTCATCGCCACCACTGAGTCGCCAGCCTTCTAAATGTGCCAATTTCGCTATTATTTGCGTAGCAGTCAAGGAATTTCTTACGCCGTCTACAGACCAATCTTTGATGTGCAACATGCTGCTCATACAGGTAATCCTTGTTCTGTGCCTGGGTTGATGCCCATGCGGGCCAAGCGCTCTGAGGCCGGTGGGTGCGAGTAATAAAACCGCACGTAAACAGGATCTGGCGTCAGGGTAGAAGCATTGTCTTCGTACAACTTCAGCAAGGCGCTAGCCAAATCGCTGCCGGCTGTTTGTTTGATGGCGTAGGCATCGGCCTCAAACTCGTGTTTGCGCGACAACTGCGCAAACAAGGGCGATATAAAAAAGCTGAACACCGGCATGGCCAACATCAGCAGCAGCAAAGCCAGCGCGTTGTTGGGCACAGACACGTTTGAAGCCATGTTGGGAAGAACGCCCAAACCCGTATAAAACCAGGTTTGTGTTGACAGCCAGCCCAGCAAGGCAAACCCCGCCAAACTCATGGCAAACATCGCCACAATGCGCTTGATGACATGCTTGTGTTTAAAGTGGCCCAACTCATGCGCCAGCACCGCGTCAACCTCTGCAGGTGAGAGTTTGGCCAGCAAAGTATCAAAAAACACCACCCGCTTGGAAGCACCAAAACCCGTGAAATAAGCGTTGGCGTGACCACTGCGTTTACTGCCATCCATCACAAACAAGCCCTTGGCTGCAAAGCCGC
The DNA here is from genome assembly GCA_043754255.1 of Polaromonas sp. Classification (GTDB taxonomy): domain Bacteria; phylum Pseudomonadota; class Gammaproteobacteria; order Burkholderiales; family Burkholderiaceae_C; genus Polaromonas. Next base: position 3,763 of record JAYUVG010000275.1, read on the forward strand.
AGCGTTGCATCAAAGCGGTGACACGGGCTTTGAGTGCTTCATCCTCAAGGGGTTGGAATTTATTGAACATGGGGGCAATAAACGTAGGGTAGAGCACCAGCAGCAAGAGGTTGAAGCCCATCCAGGCACACCATGTCCACAGCCACCACAAGCTGCCTGTCGCGCCCATCAGCCACAAAATCAAAGCAGCCAGGGGCAGACCAATCAACACGCCAATCAAGCTTGATTTCAGCGCATCCACCAGCCAGAGTTTGAAGGTCATTTTATTGAAACCAAAGCGCTCTTCCAGTACAAAAGTTTGGTACAGCGTCAGTGGCAGTTCGATCACGCCGCCAATCACCGCAAAGCTGAACAGCAAGGCTAGCTGCTGCGCCATACCTGCATAAGCGCCCCCCAGCCACGCGATCAACAACGTATTGAGCGCGTCCAAACCACCCAACAGCGTCCAGGCAACCAGTACGGCGGTGCCAAAAGCCAGCTCCAGCAAACCAAATCGCGCTTTGGCCAAGGTGTAATCTGCTGCTTTTTGATGCGCAGCCAAGGTGATGCGACTGGCAAAAACAGCCGGTACGCTGGCACGGTGCTGTGCAACATGGCGAATTTGGCGGGACGCAAGCCAGAATTTAACGAGCAAACCAGCCACTAAAGCCGTGGCAAAAGCAAGCGTTAAGAGGAAACC
>JAYUVG010000276.1:0-4085 GCA_043754255.1 Polaromonas sp.
GTCGGTAAAACAGCCTTCACGCAAAGACGCGATCTGGCCTGTCAGGCTGGCGGCATCCATGATGTCGTTGCGCTGCTGGTAAATCACCTTGCGCTGGTCGTTGGCCACGTCATCGTATTCAAGCAATTGCTTGCGGGTGTCAAAGTTGCGTGACTCCACCTTGCGCTGGGCAGATTCAATGCTGCGTGACACGATGCCTGCCTCAATGGCTTCGCCGTCAGGCATTTTCAGGCGGTCCATGATGGACTTGACGCGGTCACCCGCGAAAATACGCATCAACGGGTCGTCCAGACTCAGATAAAAACGTGATGAGCCGTTGTCGCCCTGACGGCCCGAGCGGCCACGCAGCTGGTTGTCAATGCGGCGCGATTCATGGCGCTCGGTCGCAATGATGCGCAAACCGCCCAGTGATTTGACCTGCTCATGCTCTTTGGCCCACTCGGCGCGCAAACGTGCGGCTTCTTTTTCTTTTGCGGCGGCATCGAGGGACGGATCAGACTGCAGGGCCTCGATCAGTTTTTCGACATTGCCACCCAGCACAATGTCTGTGCCCCGGCCGGCCATGTTGGTGGCAATCGTGATCATGCCGGGCTTGCCAGCCTGGGCCACGATGTCAGCCTCGCGGGCATGCTGCTTGGCGTTCAGCACCTGATGCGGCAGGTTTTCCTTGTTCAGCAACTGGTCAATGATTTCAGAGTTTTCAATTGACGTGGTGCCAACCAGCACGGGCTGGCCGCGCTCGTGGCATTCGCGGATGTCCTTGATCGCCGCCTCGTACTTTTCACGTGTGGTTTTGTAGACGCGGTCAAGTTGGTCCTCACGCTTGCTCACGCGATTCGGCGGGATGATGGTGGTCTCAAGGCCGTAAATTTCAGAGAACTCAAACGCCTCGGTATCGGCAGTGCCGGTCATGCCGGCCAGCTTGGCATACAGGCGGAAGTAATTCTGGAAAGTGATGGATGCGAGCGTCTGGTTTTCAGCCTGAATCTGCACACCTTCTTTGGCCTCGACCGCCTGGTGCAAGCCATCGCTCCAGCGGCGGCCAGACATCAGGCGCCCGGTAAATTCATCGACGATCACGATTTCTTTGCCGCCACTTTCGCCGTCTTGCACCACATAATGCTGGTCGCGGTGGTACAGGTGGTTGGCACGCAGCGCAGCGTACAGGTGGTGCATCAGTGTGATGTTGGCCGGGTCATACAGCGTTGAGTTTTCTGGTATCAAACCCAGATTGGTCAGGATACGTTCAGCATTTTCATGGCCTTGCTCGGTTAAAAAGACCTGATGGGTTTTCTCGTCGAGCGTGAAATCGCCAGGCTTTGTCACCCCTTCGCCCGTACGCGCGTCAGCTTCGCCTTCCTGCTGGGTCAACTCTGGCACGACTTTGTTCATGGCGATGTACATCGCGGTATGGTCTTCAGCCTGACCACTGATGATGAGCGGCGTGCGCGCTTCATCAATCAAAATCGAATCAACCTCGTCAACGATGGCAAAGTTCAGGCCGCGCTGCACGCGGTCTTGCGTTTCATACACCATGTTGTCGCGTAAATAGTCAAAGCCATATTCGTTGTTGGTGCCGTAGGTGATGTCGCAGCGGTAGGCCGCCTGTTTTTCTTCACGCGACAGGGTGGGCAAATTGATACCGACCGTCATGCCCAAAAATTCATACAGCTTGCCCATCCAGCGGGCATCACGGCTGGCCAGGTAGTCGTTGACCGTCACTACATGCACGCCCTTGCCAGTCAGGGCATTCAGGTACACCGGCAGCGTAGACGTCAGCGTTTTGCCTTCGCCCGTGCCCATCTCGGAAATTTTGCCGTTGTGCAGCGACATGCCGCCCAGCAACTGAACGTCAAAGTGGCGCATTTTCATCGCACGCTTGCTGCCTTCACGCACCACGGCAAAAGCTTCGGGCAGCAGAGCGTCAAGTGATTCGCCAGCGGCAATACGATCCTTGAACTCTTGCGTTTTAGCACGCAACTCGTCATCGCTCAGCTTTTCGTATTGCTGCTCCAGCGCATTGATTTGCGTGATGGTTTTACGATATGTTTTAAGCAGCCTGTCGTTGCGACTGCCGAAGATTTTGGTCAGGAAATTGGTGGCCATACGTGCGCAGCCTGAGCAGCAACTCCCATGAGTTGCGCCAAAAGGCTTGAGTCCCTTAAAAGAATACAGTTTGATCTGAGGGCGCGCCAGCCAACTTCAACCGGGCGCAAAGCATCAGATTTTACCTGTGGTGGCGCGGTTATCTTGGCCGCTGTAGCTGGCCAGTCGTCACGGGCAGGTTTTGTCCTGCCGTCAGGAATTTTTGCGGATCCTGAAACACGCCTTGTACCAACACTTCAAAATGCAGATGCGAGCCTGTAGATCGGCCCGTCGAGCCAACTTCTGCAATTTTTTGGCCACGTTTGATCAAATCGCCTTTTTTGACCAGCACCCTGGAGGCATGCGCATAGCGGGTGATCAAATCGTTGCCATGATCAATTTCAACCATGTTGCCGTAGGCGGGGTGGTACTCCTGCACCACCACCACACCGCCAGCCGCCGCCAGAATCGGCGTGCCGTTGCTGGCAGGAAAATCAAGCCCGGTGTGCAGGGCTGACTGCCCGTTGACCGGGTCAATCCGCCAGCCAAACGATGAGCCCAGCAGGCCGCCCACCACGGGTTGCTGGGTTGGCACCATCAGTTTTTTAATTTTTTGGTCGAACAGTCTTGACTCCATCAGCGTCATCAGGTCAACCCGCTGGTCGGTGATTTTGTCGAGGTCAGCCAGTGTGGCCTGCAGCTCTTGCATGGTCAGTGAGCGGCTGCCAACCAGCGCGCCTCCGCTGCCTGGTGTTGACTTGATGTCGGCAGGGTTCATGCCAGCAAGACCGGATACGCGCTGACCGAGAGCATCAAGCTGCAACATTTTGGCCTGCATCTCGCCCAGGCGCTTGGCCATCACGTCAAGGTTTTCACGCATGAAACGGTCGCGCTGCTCAAACTCGTCCTTGACGACCAGCTTGACGAGTGAACCAATGACTGGCCAGCCTTCTCGCGCACCTTTTAAAAAAACCCAGTGGTACATGCCTGCGGCCACCACCATCAGGGCCAGCGCAGCCAAAAAACCCGCCACCACCAACCGGGTGCCACTTAAATAAATCGCCCGGCTTTTTGCCAGCCAGGCGTCCGTGATAATCAAATGCATCTGTTGTCCTTTTCCATCCCGCTGTGAACCACCACTACCGACCCCTCACAGCAGCACCAACGCGGCGGGCAATACCGATAGCCCAGGCCGTCGAAAAATCACCAACACTGGGCATGCTGGCCGAACAGGTGAAAGAGTCCAGTGAGCGGCTCAGAACAATTCAATCCCTAATACCAGAAGCACTGCAAACCGCCGTCCAAGCCGGGCCGATTGACGGCGATACCTGGTGTTTGCTGGTGACATCAAACGCAGCAGTTGCCAAACTGCGCCAGCTGTCTCCGCTGATACTGTCCAGGCTGGGCAGCAGCGGTTTTAAGGTTACCTCAATTCGGCTAAAAATACTAATGGCACGAAAACGTTAATAGATGAGGATTTCTAAAAGAGGGGTGGTGCCGATTATCGGAATCGAACTGATGACCTACCGCTTACAAGGCGGTTGCTCTACCAACTGAGCTAAATCGGCACAAAAATTATTTTACTTGAAGTCTTGACTTGACCCTGACTATTTGACGCGCTTGAGTGATGGGCGTGGGCCTTGTGGCTTGGGGGGTGTGGGGGTTTCCTGCTCATCAGCAGGGACCAATTGCACAACCTTGTTGTCGGTTGCAGCTTGCGGCTGGTTCACGACGGCCAGCGGTGCTGGTGTGCCCTCTGCTTGCGGCGCAGCGCCCATCGGAAAAGCCATGCCCTGACCGTTTTCACGGGCGTAAATCGCGATCACCCGCTCCATCGGCACCATGATGTCGCGTGAGCTGCCAGCAAATCGCGCCTTGAATTCAATGAAGTCATTGCTCAGCTTGAGCGACGAGGTGGCATCAAAACTGATGTTCAACACAATCTCGTTATTCTTCACATACTCGCGCGGCACCTGCACTGTGTCGTCTACCGACACAGC
>JAYUVG010000277.1:0-3901 GCA_043754255.1 Polaromonas sp.
CGAGTTTGCCAATGACCTGATCAACGCCGGCTATGCGGTGAGCGTGGTGGACCCGTCCACCCGTCCGCTGGCGGCCTTGCTGCCTGAGCTGGCGAGCGAGCAACTGCGGGCGTCCCTGGCTCAAATGGGCGTAGATTGGCATTTCGGCACGACCGTGCAGGCTGTTAACAAGACGACAGATTCGGGTTCTACATCAGCCTTGCAGGCCACTTTGGCCAATGGCGAGGTGCTGGCTGTGGATGTGGTGCTCAGTGCGGTGGGCTTGCGGGCAGATACCCGTTTGGCCTTGGCCGCTGGTTTGAATTGTGAACGTGGCATCAAGGTGGATGCTGCTTTGCAGACCAGCGCCCCCCACGTTTACGCTTTGGGCGATGCGGCGCAGTACGCCAGCGCTGGCAACGTCACACTGCCCTACGTCATGCCCATCATGAATGCCGCGCGCGCTTTGGCAGTGACTTTGACCGGCAAGTGCACCGAAGTGGTGTTCCCCATCATGCCTGTGGCGGTGAAAACGCCGGCCTTGCCGCTGCTGATTGCCAGTCCGAATATCGGCACGCCCGGTGGCTGGCACGAAGCTGAACCCAGCTTGTGGCAACACGTGGGTGAAGAAGGTCGCTTGCAGGGCTTCATCCTGGCGGGTGCGCAAACGTCCAGACGGGCGGAGCAGGTGAAGGCGTTGCAAGTGGCCGGCTTGGTCACTGCCTAGTCACGGTCAGGTGTGGGACGGTCATAATCCGCCATCAGCCATTTAAGAGGAACAGGCCATGCCACGTGCGCTACTAGACGAATCCAACATCCATCCCGCTATTCGGGACAGAGTGGCCAACAGCCAAAAAGCCATCGTGACCGAGGTGCAAGCAGCCGTGGCGGCACATCCTGTCGTCGTCGTGGGGATGGGCATGAATCCGTTTCCGAAAAAAGCCCGTGCAGCACTGGATGCCGCAGGCATCAAACACCATGACCTGGATTACGGCAACTACCTGAACACCTGGCGTGAGCGCAACGCTTTGAAAATGTGGACCGGCTGGCCCACATTCCCCATGGTTTTCGTCAAAGGTACTTTGGTGGGCGGAGAGGGTGATTTGAACAAGTTGATTGCAAGCGGCGAGTTGAACAAACTCTTGGCATAAAAAAGGCGCTGCAAGCATTTGCAGCGCCTTTCGGTTTATTCAGACAAGTCTATTTAGCTTGGCTGACCCATGCGGCCGTGACCTTGGTGTTCACCGCCCATGCCGCCATGTTCGCCTTTACTGCCGTGACCGCCTTGCATCGCCACCGCATCAAAAACGGCTTTTTGCTCTGATGTCAGTGTGCCGTAGAAGGCTTTGGTGGCATCGGCGCGTTTGTCCATTTCTGCAGTCATGGCGGTCATGCGTTGTTGGCGCAGGGCACGCATTTTGTCAATGCGCTCTGGGGTAGGGAGCTTGTCCATTTCAGCCTTCAGTTTTGGATCGTGGCGCATACCCATCATCCCACCAGCTGCGTTTGCAGGCGGCTTCATGGCTGTGCTGAAGGTGGTCCAGGCGCCTTCCTGGGCTGCTGTGATTTTAAGTTTGGCCTTCAGTGTCGCCAATCGCTTGGTGGCACGCTCTTGACGGTGGGCTTGCATGCGTTCCTGCATTTTTGAAGCGTCACCATGCTGCATACCCTGCATGCCACCATGGCCAGCGGGAGGCGTACCAGGGGTTGCATTTTGTGCCACAGCGGCAAATCCAATGGTGGCCATCAAGCCAGCGAGAAGCAATCGTTTGTTTGACAATTTCATATTAAATCCTTGTGGAGTTGAACATTTCCAGTGTCTAGATTGGCTCTGGAATGAAGGCTAGTTTGACCACTCCGTGCAAAGACGCTGTGACGGCTGCGTAATGCTTTGTAAAGTTGGCGTTGGCGCTTGATCTAGATCAAGCAAAAACGGTCAAAACCCGAACTTCAAGCCGGTGCTGTACAGGGTTTGACCATCGCTGCGCCCCACAGTGCCGTCGATCTGGATGTTTTTGGCGAGGTCATAACGCGCGCCCATCTGGAATGTCGTCTTGCCTTGCTGTTGGCCAAACGCTTCAACATGCCCCGTCACGCTGCCAAATGCATGCGACAGCGACAGGCCCCAGGTCGCCACGGTAGATTCGCCGGCTGCGCGCAGCGCACCCACATTGACGTTGACGGCACCTATGGGCATATTACAGGTCATCAGGCCGGTGACGGCTGTGGTGTTGCCTGATTCACCGCGTGTTTTGGCCAGGCTGGCCGATGCGCCAAAGTTGCAGCCAGCTTCTTGCACCGGCGTGATGCGCCATTTGGCTTGAATAGCCATGCTGGTGCTGGATGCTGTGGTGTCGCGTGCCGCGGCGGCTGCGATTTCAATGCCTTCAACAGGCGAGTAGGCGGGCGCCACAATCAGGCTGCGGCTGGCCCCCAGTGTGCGCTCAAACCACATTTCCACATGGCCGTGGCCGACGTCGTTGACATCGGCGTCGTCCACCGACAAAGGACGCCCAGCCCAGGCGGCGGTAGACAAGAGCGTGAAAGCGAAGCCCATGGCAAGGGATTGGCGCAGGGTGTGCAGGTTGAATGGGGTCATGATGGTGGAATAAAGTTAAATGAAGTTGACGAAAGTTGAATCAAGTAATTTGCAACATAATTTGGCGATATGCCATCCAACCCCAACATGCGGTCAGCCAACGCAGCATCAAACTTGCGACATAGTGTAACTTTAGCCATTGTTTTGTCCTTGGGGGCGGCGATTTCGCTGGGGGTGACGCGCTTTTCCTACGGTTTGCTGCTGCCGCCCATGCGGGCAGATCTGGGCTGGTCGTACACCCTGGCGGGAGCGATGAACACGATCAACGCTTTGGGCTATTTGCTGGGCGCGCTGTCCATGCCGCGACTGCTCAAACGCTATGGTGCAGCGCAGATGCTGCTGGTGGGTGCGGTGTTGGCCAGTGTTTTCATGATGCTGACGGGCTTCTTCACCACGGCTACGCCTTTGCTGGTGCAACGGCTGCTGGCCGGTGTGGCCAGTGCCTGGGTGTTTGTAGCCGGTGGTTTGCTGGCGGCCCAGCTGGGTGTGCGGGAGCCCGACCGCAGCGGTCTGTTGCTGGGGGTGTACTACGGCGGCACGGGGCTGGGGATTGTCTTTTCTGCCTTGCTCGTGCCCAGCGTCGCCCATATCGTGTCGTCTAACTTGCCTGCTGCTGCGCACCCCTGGGTCTGGGCTTGGTGGGCCTTGGCTATAGGCTGCGCGGTGGCCACGCTGGTCTTGATGACCCAATCCTCAGCCATGAAAGCATTGGCTGCGGGGCCGGCTGCAAGGTCAAGCTCCTCGTCTACACCCTCTACAGCTGCCGTCAAAGAGCCGCATCAGCCGGTATTCCGCTGGCGTTCCTTCACCTTTGCCTTGCTGGGTTATGGCTGCTTTGGCATCGGTTACATCGGCTACATGACCTTTGTAATTGCGCTCTTGCGAGAACAAGCCGCCAGCACCACCATGATCACGGTTTTTTACACACTGCTGGGGCTGGCGGTGATGGCTTCCTCACGCATCTGGGCCAAATTGCTGGACCGCTACCAGGGCGGACAAGCGCTGGCGCTGCTCAATGCGCTGCTGGGTTGCGCGATTGTGATTCCGGCACTGACACGCTGGCAACCGGCGCTGATCGTGTCTGGCCTGCTGTTTGGCGGGGTGTTTTTGTCGGTCGTGGCATCCACCACGGCGCTGGTGCGGCACAACCTGCCGGTCAGCGCGTGGGGTGCGGGTATCAGCGCCTTCACGATTGTGTTTGCAGCGGGCCAAATTGTGGGCCCCACCATGGTCGGCTGGATTGCCGACGGCGAGGGTGGGCTGGCGCGCGGCTTGCTGATCTCGGCACTCGCGCTGTGGGCGGGCGCGGTGCTGGCTTGGCAG
>JAYUVG010000278.1:0-11291 GCA_043754255.1 Polaromonas sp.
TTTGCCAATAGTCTAGCTATTGGACTGCAAAATGCGCCTTGCAGCTCATCCCAACCTGCACTACACCCATTCGCAGCGAGTTATGCAGAGCACCCTTAAACCCAGCAGTGCATCGGTGTAAGGCGAGATCAGAAATAATTTCAGCCATGGGTTACCGCCTTTGACGCTGTATCGTGTAGTCACGGTCGAAACACCAGCTGATCAAACCCTGCAACCCTCACACCCGTCCAGCACCATGCAAAAACGACATTTAGGCAGCCTCAAAACCCCCGTTTCAGCCATTGGCCTGGGCTGCATGGGCATGAGCGAGTTTTATGGCGCCACCGACGATGTGCAGGCGCACAGCGTGATGGCGCGGGCGCTTGAGGTGGGCGTCAACTTTTTTGACAGCGCCGACATCTACGGCTTTGGCCACAACGAAACGCTCATCGGCAACTTTTTAAAAGCAGGCGGCGCAGCGCGGCGGTCGCAGGTGGTACTTAGCACCAAGTTCGGCATTGTGAGGAGGCCCGGCCAGTACGAGCGGCGCATCGACAACAGCCCGGCCTATGTGCAAAGCGCTTGCGAGGCATCGCTCAAACGCCTGGGCACGGACACCATCGACCTGTATTACTGCCACCGCCGCAACCCTGATGTACCGGTAGAAGACATGGTCGGCGCGATGGCGCATCTAGTCGCAGCGGGCAAGGTCAAAGCGCTTGGGCTGTCTGAAGTGTCACCTGCAACGCTGCGCAAAGCCCATGCCGTACACCCGATTGCGGCGGTGCAAAGTGAGTATTCGCTCTGGTCGCGTGAGCCTGAAACCGACATGCTGGCCACCTGCGCAGACCTTGGCATCACATTTGTTGCCTACAGCCCGCTGGGCCGCGCCTTCCTGACCGGCGCACTCAACACAGCAGACCTGGCTGCTGGCGACTTCCGTAAAAACCTGCCGCGCTTTAACGGCGCAGCGCAGGCCACCAACCAGGCCATGGTCGATGGGCTGAGCCGATTCGCCAAAGCCAAGGGCATGACCAATGCACAGGTTGCCCTGGCTTGGCTGCTGTGCAAGCACCCGCATGTGGTGCCCATCCCCGGCACTCGCCGCATCCACTATCTGGAGCAAAACGCGGCGGCTGCCGACATGGCGTTGTCGGCTGCAGAGGTTGCCGAGCTGGACGCGCTGTTCCCTCCCGAGGCGATTGTGGGCGGGCGTTACCCCGAGGCGGGCATGGTGGGGATTGAATAAGCGGCACCGCACCCGCGCGCGCCGCATCGATTACTTCGCGGGCCGGTGCAGTGCGCTCAATGCTATGAATTCAGGAGCTGCTTGCGCGCATATTACGTGGGCTACAGGCACATTTGTGCAACATCGGGCGTTGCCTGTAGGACAAGTTCCCATCAAGCGGCTTTTATGCCAGGAAAGTGCATCAACAACCCACAATGCCCCATGTATACAAAGTTTCAAACCTTTTGGGTTGCTGTTGCAGCTGCTGTTGTCACCGCGCTAGGGTTGCTTGTCGCGCTGAATTTTTCAGCGGGCGAGAAAAAGATCAATCAGCAACTCCCAAAACTGTATGCAGCCAGTGACCCGCAATTCATGCGCGCCATGGGCGGACTTCTGGGCCCCGGCATTGTTGGCGGCAACCAGGTTCAGGAGTTATTGAACGGTGACCAGATTTTTCCGTCGATGCTGCAGGCCATTCGCAGTGCAACAAAAACCATCACGTTTGAAACCTACATTTATTGGTCAGGCAACATCGGCTCAGAGTTTGCCGATGCGCTGGCAGAGCGGGCACGGGCGGGTGTGAAGGTGCATGTGTTGCTGGACTGGGTGGGCAGCGGCAAGCTGGATGAAACCTTGCTTAAAAGGATAAAAGATGCTGGTGTCGATGTCCGCAAATTTCACAAACCGGTCTGGTACAACTTTGCGCGGCTGAACAACCGCACCCACCGCAAGCTGCTGGTGGTCGATGGTGCGGTGGGGTTCACCGGCGGCGTAGGCATTGCCCCAGCGTGGGAGGGCTTTGCCCAGGATGCAGACCACTGGCGCGATTCACACTTTCGGGTGGCGGGGCCAGTCGTTGCGCAAATGCAGACCACGTTTATGGACAACTGGATCAAAGTGTCGGGCGAGGTTTTGCATGGCGAGCCCTATTTTCCAAAGATTCCGGCAGCTGGTGAAAGCCCTGCGCAAATGTTCTTCAGCTCGCCCAGCAGTGGCAGCGACAACATGGCGCTGATGTACCACATGGCATTGACCGCAGCTGAAAAAACCATCGACCTGTCAATGGCGTATTTTGTGCCCGACACCCTGAGCCAGCAGATTTTGATGGACGCCGTGCGCCGAGGTGTGCGGGTACGGCTCATCACGCCCGGGCCCATTACCGACACACAAACCGTGCGCTCAGCATCGCGGCAAACCTGGGGCCCGCTGCTGCAAGCAGGCGCAGAGATTTATGAATACCAGCCCACCATGTACCACTGCAAAGTCATGATTGTTGACAACCTGATGGTCTCTGTCGGCTCCACCAACTTCGACAGCCGGTCGTTCCGGTTAAACGACGAGGCCAACCTGAATGTTTATGACGCTGCCATGGCCACCCGGCAGTCTGCAATTTTTGAAGACGACCTCAAAAAATCGCGCCGCGTGACATTTGAAGAGTGGACAAACCGCCCGTTGAAAGAAAAAGCGCAAGACTGGCTGGCGTCTGTGTTGAGCTCGCAGCTTTGATCCGGTTTTTAAATGGGCTGAAACTTTATGGCCGAAGGCAATATACTGTTAAAACATACAGTAATAATTGTCCAGCATTTCGTTGCTTCAAAGGTCACCATGAAAGATTTGCCTGCCAGCTTTGACGGCCAGTCCATCCGCCGCGTTTTTGACGATGCGAGCGAGATCTGGTGGTTTTCGGTGATTGATGTGGTGCAGGTTCTGACGCAGCAGCCAGATGACCTGACCGCGCGCAAATACTGGAACCAGTTGAAACGACGCTTGGATATGGAAGGCAGTCAACTGGTGACAGGCTGTCACCAGTTGAAAATGCTGGCTGCAGATGGCAAACAGCGACTGACCGACGTAGCCACCGCCGAAACCCTGCTCCGCCTGGTGCAATCCATCCCCAGCCCAAAAGCCGAACCCATCAAACTCTGGCTGGCCAAAGTCGGCTATGAACGCATGCAGGAAATGGCCGACCCCGCCTTGTCCCTGAACCGCGCCCGCCAGACCTGGCAGCAGCACGGCCGCAGCGACAAGTGGATTGCCCAACGCATGACCGGGCAGGAAACCCGCAATAAGCTGACTGATTATTGGGCTGACCACGACATCAAGGCCGGCCAAGAATTCGCCATCCTTACCAACATCATCCACACCGAGTGGAGCGGCGTCACAGTCAAAGACCACAAGGCCGTTAAAGGCCTTAACAGCCATAACTTGCGCGACCATATGACAGAAGCTGAACTCATCTTCACCGCCCTGGCCGAGCTGTCAACCCGCCAGATCGCTGAGACAAACAACGCAACTGGTTTGCCCGCAAACACCAAAGCAGCAAAAGCGGGCGGCGGCATCGCCAGGCAGGCGCGCACACAACTGGAAAGCCAAACCGGCAAGCCAATAGTGTCGGGGCAGAACTTTCTGGCGCCCGGTGGTGCGAAGGGTTTGTTGAAGTCTTTGCCGCTAGAGGCATACACGCCAGAGCGCGTGCAAAAGTTTGACAAAGCCGAGGTTGAACTTGCTAGTGCCCCTAAAGTTAGGCCTCTTTGAATTGCAACCAAGTTTAAAGTCGTTTGGCGGACGGTGTACAATTTATACATCATGTCCCAAAGTCAAACGTCCCAAGTGTTAGCCCGAACGCAAATTTATCTGACCCAGGCGCAGCAAAAGCGCCTGGCGCTGGCCAGTCGAAGTGGAGCCATTACAAAAAGCGAGTTGATTCGGCGTGCCGTTGACCAGTTTTTAGACCAGCAACCAAGCGTCAACCCCGCCATCAAGGCACAGCGCCTGGACAGCATTGCAGGGTTGTGGGCCACGCGCGATGACATGGCTGACCCTGCAGGCTATGTACGGGCATTGCGCGCCCCACGTTTTTGATGGCTAATGATCCCTTGGCTAGCGTTATTGCTGGTGTTCTGGTTGACTCAGACGTGTTGATCTGGATGCTGCGCGGTAACCCCAAGGCTCTGGCGCACATGCAAAGCCTGGTCGAATGGCACATTTCAGCCGTGTCGTACATGGAGCTGGCTCAAGGCTGCCGCAACAAAGCAGAACTCAAAGCCATGCAAAAAGCTTTTAAATCGGCCAATGGCGACGTACTCCCCATCACTGCAGATATCAGTGATTTGGCTTGTCAATTGGTTGAAGCACATGCTTTATCGCACAGCCTGCACATGGCAGATGCACTGATCGCTGCAACCGCCATGTGCTACGCATTGCCGATACTTACCGCAAATGCCAAACACTTTGCAGCTGTGCCCAGGTTGAAGATCGAGATTTTTCGGCCATGAAAGTTGAAAGTAGACACTTTCCACAATTCCCGGGAAAAAAACTCCAGTTAACGCTATTTAACTTATAGCTGCTTGCGCCTGTATTCATTGGGACGAATCGCCCGTTCAAAGAGAAGGCGCAAGACTGGATGGCTTCGGTGTTGAGCTCGCAGCTTTAGTCCGCGTCTTTACAAAGCATCCTTAAAGTGCCGTTTGCGGAAAAACCGCGTGCGGTTTTATTCGCCGCACTAAATGCGGTGAATAGACGCCATAATCACCGCATGCAAGCCCACCGACCACCGCGCCGCGTCCGCTATATCTGGCAGTTACCCAACTGGCCACACCTGATCTATGACGCAGCCAGCCTGGCTGCGCCGCTTGCCGAGGTGCATCGCGCGCAGGGGCTGCTGATGGGGCGCATGGCTGAGCTGGGCTTGGCTCAGCGTGAGCAGGCCACCTTGCAGGTGCTGACGCAAGAAGTCATTAAAACCAGTGAAATTGAGGGCGAACAACTCAGCCTCGATGCGGTTCGCTCCTCGGTGGCACGCAAGCTGGGCATGGACATCGGCGGGCTGGCACCGAGTGACCGCTATGTAGACGGTGTGGTGAACGTGGTGCTGGACGCCACACGCAATTTTGACCAAGCTCTGACCCAAGACCGCCTGTTTGGCTGGCATGCTGCGCTGTTCCCCACGGGTTACAGCGGCCCGGTGCGCATATCGGTAGCAGCGTGGCGCACTGATGCGAGTGGCCCGATGCAGGTGGTGTCAGGCGCCGTGGGGCGAGAAAAAGTACATTTCACCGCCCCGCCCGCCATCGAAGTGCCTCTGCATACCGCCGCGTTTTTGCAATGGTTCAATGCTGCACCTGAAGGCGACGCCCTCATCAAAGCTGGCCTGGCACATTTGTGGCTGGTCACGCTGCACCCGTTTGACGACGGCAACGGCCGCATCAGCCGCGCCGTGGGCGACATGGCACTGGCGCGCGCCGAGGCCGCCACCGACAGGTTTTACAGCTTTAGCGCCCAGATACAGCGCGAACGCAAACACTATTACGACCAGCTGGAGGCGACACAAAAAGGCCAACTCGACGTCACGCCCTGGCTCAGCTGGTTTTTGGGTTGCCTGCTGCGCGCGGTGCAGGGCGCAGATTCAAATCTGGCAGGCGTATTGGGCAAAGCCCAATTTTGGCAACGCTGGGCAGACACCCCCATGAACCAGCGCCAAACCCAGGTGCTGAACCGGGTGCTCGACGGCATGGAAGGCAAGCTGACCAACGCCAGGTGGGCAGCCATCGGCAAATGCTCAGCCGACACCGCCCTGCGCGACATCAACGACCTGCAGGCGCGCGGCGTGCTGCGCAGGCTGGAAGGCGGCGGGCGGAGTACAGGGTATGCATTGATCGGGTGGACAGCGAAAGAATAGCTGCCTCACCCGCTTCGCAACTAGCGCCGCCGCGCAGGCTTGCGTGAGTTGTCGTAAAAAGTGGCGGGCTTGGTGGCGACCCATTTCACAAAAACGGCTATTTCAGCGTGCTACTGCAAAGCAGACCAACTGCTGAAGGCCTTGCCCAGCTCGCGCTCACTCAGCGTTGCATGGATTTTGCGGTGGCAAATGCGGTGAACCGGCTCCTTGACTTTTCCGCCACAGCTTTTGGGTAGCAAGTGATGCTCATCAACGCTGGCACCGGCCACCATGGGCCTGCCGCAAAGCGGGCAGTTCGGCAGATCCAGCGGCTTGACATAACCCAGCGGCTCCGTGCCGCGCAAATTGCGTTTGGAGACCATTGTTTAAATGAGGCGGGGCTTGTCAGCGCACTGGCGCGACAGACAACTGGGTGCAGCAAAATTTTGGCGAGTGCCCGTAGTGTGAATGGTGTTTTTGATAGACACGAATCAAAGGATTCCAGGCCAGTGGCTGCTGGTCAGCGTGATCTACCCACCTAAGCCGCCAGCTGAAAACCCAAGTCAGGCAGGGCTGTTTTAGCCGTCAGGTGCATAACGCTTGGCCCACCCAATTGCCGCGCCGCGCGAGCCACATAAGTGCGGTGGCACATGGCAAAGTCAGCCTCAAAACACACAAGGCATGACGGTGTTGCCTTGGCAATTTTGACAAGCTCACGCAACGGCGCATCTTGCGTTTGCAGGTAAGCCAAAAAGTCCCGCGTGTAAGTTGCCCAGTTCGCATCCGCTTTGTACTGATTGCGAATTGGCTTGGGGCAACCAAGCGCCGGGAGATGCAGGTACGCAATTCCGTGTGCTGACAGTGCAGTACTGAACGCTGTCTTTGAAAACCCTTTTTTCCGCGACAACGGCAGCTCGCGCACATCCACAATGGTTTTCACCTGCGCGGCTTGGAGTCGTGCAATGAATGCATCAATGCTCAAGCCTTCGTAGCCGAGGGTGAAAAGGGAGCTTTGCATGGTGTTTGTTGCTTGAGGTTTGTCGGGTGATTCTAAACTTTTGTAGCTGTCGGCAACTTGATTGACGACTCATTACGGCACGTGATCAAAGATCTGCTGGCGCGTGGAAAACAACTGGAGTTTTATGTAATCCGATTTACCGCAAATTACTCAGGTTCAGGTCGATCTGGAGTCTTGAGCTCCGCAAATTTTGCTGCCATCGTCGGGTTGCCCCGCGTGAGTTTCTTGATGGTCACATCCTGCGCTTTATCGTTTGCAAGACGAAGGTTCCGATCTGTTCCCAGCAGGGCATCTTTCGTTTTCTGCAAGTGGTCGATAGATTTATCGATCTCATCGATGGCCTTTTTAAAGCTGTTGGATGCGAGGTCAAAGTTCCGCTTGAAAGCCGTTTGAAATGATTCAAGGCTAGTTTCGAAACTCGTGATGTCAATGTTCTGCGCCCTGACCAGCGCAAGCTCCGATTTGTACTTGAGCGAGTTCATCGCAGCATTTCGCAGCAGCGTGATGATGGGCAGAAAGAACTGTGGGCGGACAATGTACATCTTGGGGAAGCGGTGGAACACATCCACGATGCCGGTGTTGTACAACTCACTGTCTGGCTCCAGCAGGGAGACCAGCACGGCATACTCGCACCCCTTCTCAAGGCGATCCTTGTCAAGCTCCTTCAGAAAATCCTCGTTCTTATTCTTGGTGGTGGTGCGGTCGTTCTCATTTTTCATTTCGAACATGATTGACACGATCTCGGTGCCTGACTCGTCCAGGTCGCGAAAAATGTAGTCACCCTTGCTGCCGGTCCGCGCGTCGTTGTCTTTTTCGAAATAGGCTCTTGGAAAAGCTGTCGCGCGAATGCGGTTGAATTCCGTCTCGCAGTGCTGCTCCAGTGTCTCGCCAACCATCTTGGTGGACAGGCGAGCCTTCATGTCGCGCAGGCGCTCAATCGCGTCATCGCGGTCCTTGATCTGCGTTTCGTACTTGTCTTTGAGCGACTTCTCTGCAAGTTGGTTTTCAAGCTCAGCCCGCGCCAGGCCATTCTTCAACTCGTCGCGTTCCCGCGCGACCGCATTGACAGCCTCGGTGATCGCCAGCTTTTGTATAAGCTCGGTGGCATCTAGTTTTGCCTTCAGGCCTTGGACCTCCGCGTCCTTGGTCGCGGCGGCATTTTGTAGCCCGTTCGCAAGCTTTGCCTCGGCCAGCTCTGCAGCCGCCAGCTTTTCACGCCTGGCCTGATCAAGTTCGTTCGCCAGCGCGTCACGCTCTTTTTGCACAGCACTCAGGGCCTCAGACACGGCTAGTTTGCGCGCCACCTCACCCGCATCAAGTTTGGCCTTGAGTGCCTGGATTTCGGAATCCTTGGCAACCGCAGTCTTCTGCATTGCGCTGGCAACCTGCGCCTGAGCAAGTTCGACGGCATTGCGCTTGTCTTGCTCGGCCAATTCAAGCCGCTCATGCAACTGCTGCTCGAACGCGCCGTCGCGAACTTGCTTCAAAATATCTGCGTACGCAGCCTCGTCGATTTTGAATGCTTTGCTGCAGTGGGGGCAGATGATTTCATGCATGTCGGTGCCTTCTGTTTTCGTTAGTTTTCGTCCAATCGGTCAACTGCGTTTTGCAAACCGAGCTCGGCCCCTTTTCTCTCGGGCTTCCGGCAGGCGGTCTCAAGCGGCTTAGCGACTATGTGAAAGGCTAGGGCTTCTTTGGTTCAAACCTGCGACGCTAGCGGCCTCCGTCTCTGGGCAATTCTTAGTGGTTCAGGTATGGGCCATTTGAAATCGTTATTGTTCAGTTGCAGCGTTTTTACCGTTGGATGGGGACCATCCGTACGCATCTGGGCAGCCCACTCAATCATGACAACAGACAAATTTGTTGCCCTCGCCAAATCCAACGCTCGATCTTCCTGATGCAAGAAAACGACGGTCGAAAGCGGAATTTTGCGAGCCACGTGCAAGCGACTCATGGCCTGAATCCAGCGTACAAATATTCGATAGGTGGTTTGATCCATCTCCTGCGCAGGGTCATCAAGTGCCATCAATGCGTGCTGGAAACGGCCATGCGAAAAGTACCGGGTAAAAAACCAGGCCAGCCCGAGAATATGCTGCTCGGCCTGGTTGAATGCGTACCGGGCCAACAAGTTCTTTCCATTGGAACCCTGCATCTCCGTGTTGGGCGCAATCTCGACAGTCAATTTTTGCGCCCCCCTTGTAAGGTTTGGAATCAACCGAGGATCGCCCCAAAGATTCCAGCGCGCCGGGGTCAAGCCGTAGGCAATTTCCTGCCAAACAGCTTCCAGGGTGTTGGGCAAATGTTGCTGAACCAACGATGCTGCTGATGAATCAATCAACTTCCTGATGCGGCCCCAACTTTCTGGCGCAATACGAAGGGCTTCACCTTCTGCGGCAATCGTCGATATGGATCCGTACACGCGACCTGCGGCCTCATTTGCTGGTTCGCACGCCAACATTAGGTCCCGCAACTTCGGTCTTGCAGCGAGCGCCGTGATGGTCTGAATAATCAGTGCAGGACCATCTGGCTGCGAGATCAGCGCAGTCAATCCCTGCGGGCCATCCAATTCAACATTTAACAGGTTAGCCAACTGCCTCTGACGATCATCTGATAGGGGACACACTTCCTGCGTTGTCTGTGCCGATCTGTGCTGTTTGAGTTGAACTTGCTTCTCGCGATAGGTATTTCGAAGTGCGTCTACCTGTTGCTGAACGATGACCTGTAACCCGACAACAACACTCTCAATACCGTCTGCATGGACGGCATTGCAGGTTGGGCAGTCTTTTGGATGACTCCCTTTCCATTTAGGCAGTACATCTCGAACCACACTATTCAGATGTTCATTGCGCAGGCTTAAATCCTGCCCCTGTCGGGTCAACTCGGTCAGCGCCTTCTCCAGCTCGGCAATGTGACCTGTCGACAGTTCATGGGTGGCATCTGGCACGACTTGAACCGGTGGGGTATGTGACTGACGAGTCTTCCATGCGGCCCAGGATTTCAAATCCTCTTGAATCTCTTGAAACCGACTTGTTACAGCTTGAATCCTAGGTTCGTAAATTCGATCCAATTCGTCTATGGCTTGAAGAGCGTTCAGTCTGGCTTTGAACCAGCCCTCAAGCATCTCTACACCGAAACCAAGCTTCTCGGCATTTGCCATTTTTTCACATAGCTCGTCTCGCCCCGCAGGACTGTCAACACGTTGCCAGCGCAACACTGCCGCACTTGATGGTTCAGTAGCTTCCGGAAAGCGTTTGGCTAATGAACCTAACCAATTGAAAATGCCTTGCCCACCACTAGGAACATGCTTCCCGAGTTGCATCAACGCGAGTTTGGTAAGTCTCGTCGTAGGCTGAGTGATTGCACTATTCAGGCCATGTTCACCCAACCATTCTTTGTATAGCTGGTTGGATTGGTTGTACTGGGTATCCACATATGCCTGCGCTTTGTCGGCCAAATCAGAGTAGCCACGTAGAATTTTCAACCCCAGTTCAGCGCCAGCTAGCGAAACGAAATTGCGAGCATCTTCTTGTGCCAAAAAAGTACCATCGGCGGCTTTGAGTCTCTCGCTTGCTACTTCAAAAGAACTTGCGATGGTTTCAAGAGAGTTAGGCAGCTCATTTACCCGAATCACCGTTGTGGCGCCTTCGCGTTGCCTCCGATTGACCAATACATTGGCAACGTAGTTCGTCCTATCCTTCGGGGTCAAGTCCCTTTCATAGTCCTTGTCTAGATATTTCTTCAAGGTGGTTGAGCTGCCTGTCACACCAATAGCCAGTGCTTCAAACAAGCTGGATTTTCCAGAACCATTTGGACCATGTACCACCACCACTTTGCCGACTGGCAGACTCAACGTTGCCTTCTCCACGTTGCGAACATTTTGAACAGTCAGTTTTGTGCATTGATTGGCACTGTGTGGGGTGGTTGCCAAGGGTTCAATAGTTGGACTTTCAATCCCACCCGGTTTTAACAATTCATCAACAAAGGTCTGCGTTTTCTGCTTATCCATTGCAGTTGCCTGAGCAGGTAATTCCTTCAATGCGGCCGCGAATATTTCATTCGCCCTCAGCCACTGGGGCATCTTGTCGGCAGACAAACTCAGTAGTTTGCGGGACGCAAATAGGAGTTGCGGCAGCCGGTGGCTATCTAACTTAGGGCGCAGAGTGGATGGTTCATTGAAGAAGATACCATCCAAACCCAATTCTTCGGAAAAACCACTTTCAGCCCGCATGGCCTGCATCTTCTTGCACCATGCATCCTGATGTTTTTTCGATACAAGCCAAATCAAATGCATCTGCCAGCCACCATTCGGATCATGCGCATCTGACCGCATCGTTTGTGACAACGAAGCCAGTTGTCGCAGCCCCCACTGAATATCGCCATCAACAAGTTTGTTGATGGCCTCTACCGAG
>JAYUVG010000279.1:0-6995 GCA_043754255.1 Polaromonas sp.
GTAAGTGATAAAACTGAAATTCAAACCCGTGGAAGACACATGTTCCTGCTTGTGACCTGCCAGCCACTGGTTTCCCAGCACAGGTGCAAACGCATCGCCCTCGTAGTTTTTATCGATGTGCGTGACTTCAATCCGGTCGGCCAGCGGCTCGGCCTGCGCATAAATTTGCGCACCGCCAATAATCCACACATCACTTGCAGCCTGGCATTGCGCCAACGCTGCTTGCAAGCTGCCCGCAGTGTTTGCACCCTCAGGCTGCCAGTCGGTTTGCCGCGTGATAACTATGTTGGTACGGCCCGGCAGGGGGCGAAATTTTGCAGGTATTGAATCCCAGGTCTTCCGGCCCATGATGACCGGGCAGCCGAATGTCAACTTTTTAAAATGCGCCAGGTCTTCAGGCAAATGCCAGGGCATGGCATTGTTGTGGCCAATCACGCCGTTGGCGGCGCGGGCAAAAATCATGTTGATGTTCATCGGCTAAACCGCTACCGGCGCTTTGATGGCCGGGTGATGCTGGTAATTCGCAAATTCAAAGTCGTCAAATTCGTATTCAAAAATGGACGCTGGTTTGCGCTTGATGTTGAGTGTGGGGTAGGGCAGGGGATCACGGCTTAATTGCAACGCAACCTGTTCGGCATGGTTGCTGTATATGTGGCAGTCACCGCCCGTCCAGATAAAGTCGCCCACGTCCAGGTTGCACTGCTGCGCCACCATGCGGGTCAACAATGCGTAGCTGGCAATGTTGAATGGCACGCCCAGAAAAATATCGGCGCTGCGCTGGTAGAGCTGGCAACTGAGTTGCCCCTTGCCACCAGGTGTGGTTGCAGGCGCCACGTAAAACTGAAAAAACGCATGACAAGGCATCAGCGCCATTTTGCTCAGGTCTGCCACGTTCCAGGCGCTAACGATGATGCGGCGCGAATCAGGGTTGGTCTTTAATGTGTTGATGACATCGCTGATCTGGTCAATGTATCCGCCATCGGGCGTCGGCCAGCTGCGCCACTGCACGCCGTACACCGGGCCCAAATCACCGTCTTCGCGCGCCCATTCGTTCCAGATAGTGACGCCGCGTTCTTTTAGCCAGTTGTTGTCGCTAGACCCCTGCAAAAACCACAGCAGCTCATGCACGATGGACTTGAGGTGAACTTTTTTGGTCGTGACCAGCGGAAAGCCAAGTTTTAGATCAAACCTCATCTGGTAGCCAAATACGCTTTTGGTACCAGTGCCGGTGCGGTCGGCTTTGAAGACGCCATGCGTGTCAACGTGGCGCATGAAGTCTTCGTATTGGGAAGAGTTGTAGGGTGTTACATCAGTCATGTCAATAACCGCCAAACAAGGTGTCTATGGCGTTTTGAACAGACGCCTGTTGAGTTGCGATATTTTCTACCGGGCGGCGCAAATCAGATATCGGGATTGAGCCCAAAGCAGATGTGTTCATGACGACTTGCTTACCCTGCACGGTTAGCTCAATATTCAAATTTTTGGCACTGTGATTGAACTGTGCTGGCGAGTGGAGTGGAATGACAACTCGCGTTCCAATCTCCAGAAAAGTGTTCTGAACGTCCAGGAAATAAGGAACGTACTTTCTTTCGTCAGCATCCGGGTTTTGATAGACGTCAAATCGTGCCATCAGGCACTGACTTTCGCATTGGTTTTAGCAATGGTTTTAGCATTGGTTTTTGCATCGGGTCTAACCACCGCGTTGACTTTTCCATCGCCTAAAATTTTACCAAAAGTGCGGTATTTTGCGAGCGGCAAACCGTATTTGGCAACACGCTCGTCGTGCTCGGCAAATGCCGCCTTGTTATCGTCACGCCATTTTTCCCAATAACGTTTTTTAACTTCATCTGCCAGCAATGTGTCCACGGTTTGCGACAGGTTCATGCCCATGTCTCGCGCAACTTCCAGCACTTTTGAATTAAGCGACAAATTGCAAGGTTTTTTGGTTGCATGTTCAAAATTCAACATGTTCGTCTCCAGGGGTTATGCGCATATTAACATGCGCAAATTCAAGCGCATCAAACCCGCACAACCCGCCCTGGGTTCATCAAACCTTTCGGGTCTAGCGCCTGCTTGATGGCGCGCATCATGCTCAGCGCCACTGGCGATTTGTGTTGCTCCAGCTTGTCCAGCTTCAGGCTGCCTACGCCGTGTTCGGCGGAGATAGATCCGTCAAAACGCGCCACCGAGTCATAAACGATGGTGTTGACCTGAGCTTCATGGTCACGCAAAAAAGCCTGGATGTTGCCCTCAGCGGGTGCTTGCACGTTGTAGTGCAAATTGCCGTCGCCCAGGTGGCCGAAATTGACCAGCCGCACGCCGGGAATTGCAGCTTCAAGCAACGCGTCTGTGGCGGTGACGAACTCAGGAATGCGCGACACGGCAATCGAAATGTCGTGTTTGATGTTCAAGCCTTCTTCAGCCTGCGCCAGCGGAATGCTTTCGCGGATATGCCACAGCTGACTGGCTTGGCTCAGGTTTTCAGCTACGACGGCATCGCTCACGCAGCCGTTTTCAAATGCTGTTTCCAGCAACTTTTCAAACTGCTCGCGCGCATGGGCTTCGCTCTCGTGGTCAGAATTTTCCAGCAGCACGCAGTAAGGCGCGCTTTGCCACAAAGGCACGCGCTGCTGCGGGTAATGCTTGGCCACCAGACCCAAGGCGAACTGACCCATGACTTCAAAGCCGGTCAGCCCCGCGCCCAAATGTTTATGCGCCAGCCCCAGCAGCGTGACAGCATGCTGCATTGACGGCACGGCCGCCCAGGCGGTTAGCCGCGCAGCTGGCATGGGGTAAAGCTTGAGCGTAGCGGCGGTGATGATGCCCAGCGTGCCTTCGCTGCCAACGAACAGGTCGCGCAGGTCGTAGCCAGTGTTGTCTTTGCGCAGGCCACTCAGGCCATGCCAGATGTCGCCTTGGGCCGTGACCACTTCCAGCCCCAGACACAGGTCGCGCGCATTGCCGTAGCGCACCACCTGCGTGCCGCCAGCATTGGTTGCCAGGTTGCCGCCAATGGTGCAGCTGCCTTCAGCCGCCAGACTAAGCGGGAATAAAAAGCCGGCCTTTTCAGCCGCGTCTTGCAGGTTTTGCAAGATGCAGCCCGCGTCAACTGTCATGGTCAGGTTGCCGGTGTCAATGTTGCGCACGGTGTTCAGTCGCCCCAGGTTTAGTACCACCTGCAGGCCCGAATCATCAGGAATGGAGCCGCCCACCAGCCCGGTGTTGCCACCCTGCGTGACGATGCTGATGCCTGCAGCAGCGCAGGCTTTGACAACCGCCGCCACTTCCAGCGTGTTGGCAGGCCGCACAACCGCCAGTGCCTTGCCGCGCGAGCGTTTGCGCCAATCCAGCTCATAGGCCGACAGGTCGCCGGACTGCAGCACGTGGCTGGCTCCGACAATTTGCGCAAGTTGTGAAACGGTTTGCTCTAGGGTGTTTGGCATGTCGGATAGGGTGGACAAATCAATATTGTCAACGAACACTGCGTCCCCGGCTGAACAATGTCTTCAGGCCGCCACCCGCACCACAGGCTCCAAAAACGTCAGTATCTGCCGCGTGATGCCCTCCATGTCGTCAAAAGCTTCATGCGTGCCGCCGCATTCAATCAGCGTTGCGCCGGCTGCACTGCGGTTTTGCCAGATGCGCCGGGCGTCCAGCACCGGCACGATGTCATCTTGCAGCCCATGCACCAGCAAAATGGGGCAACTGGCCCGAGCCAACGTGTTGACAGGGGCAATGTGGTCAAAGCGGGCACCAATGACACGCTCCAGATACCGGTTGATCAGCCAGCCCACCGGCCAATACGGCACACGTCGCTGAGCCAGCCAGCGCTGCATCAATTGCTCGGGGTGCGCAAAGCTGGAGATGCTGACCACAGCTGCCAGGTCATTGCGGCGCGACGCAGACAGCAGCGCCGCAGCAGCGCCTAGCGAATGTCCCATCGTGACGATGGCCCCGCTGTCTACGCCGGGCTGCGCAGCCAGCCAGTCAATGGCGCTGTCCATGTCTTGTGCAAACTGCGGCAGCGACGAATGCCCGTCGTGGTCACTGCGGCCGTGGTTGCGGGCTTCAACCAGCAACACGCTGTACCCGGCGGTCTGCAAGGTCAGAGCGGCGGGGAGCAGATTGCCAGCATCGCCGCCCCAACCATGCAGCAGCACGGCAGCCGGGCGCGGGCCGGTCTGGTTTGCTTCAGCGTACCAGCCGAACAAATGCAGCCCCTTCGGTGCGGGAATGCGCACTGCACGCGCCTGCAAACCCAGCATGTCAGGCGGTGCGCCTGGCGCTTGAGCGGGCGGAAACAAAACACCGTCCAGACAATGCCAGGCAGCCAAAAGCGGCCGGAAAAGATTGGTCGGCGTAAACAGCCTGACGGCTTGAAAGGGCGACAACATGCCGTCATTAAAAGAGGGCAACCAGCGCAGCGCCAGCAGCAGAGCAGACCAGGACGTGTAAGGAAAACACCCAGAAAACCGTGAAATTCAGTTAAAAAAGTGCCTCTAGCCCACATAAAGAGCGCGCAAACAGCTCCTTATTTCATAGCATCAAGGCTGATGGGTGTTAAGCGCTGCCTTGGCCTCAAGCTCCAGCCGCCCCAAGACCTTGAAGCAGCCCCACACGCCCACTACCCCAAACAGCACCACACCCAGCCCATAGCCTGCCAGCACACCCTTGATGCCGTACCACTGCCCACCCAGCCAGATAAACGGCACCACGCCCAGTGTGGCGCGGCCCCAGTTCAGCGCGGTTGAATACAGCACAAAGCCCAGGTTGTTAAACGCTGCATTGGCCACAAACACCGCGCCATTAAATACAAAACTGGCTGCTACAAACTGGCAGAAAAACACAATCACTTCGCGGCCCTGGCCGGTTGCGCCAAACGCATCAGCAATTACGCCACTGAAGATTGCCAGTAGCGCCCATGTCACCAGCACGTACACCACCACTACTTTCAAGGCGTTCATCATGGTCAGGCGCAGCCGGTCATACCTGGCTGCGCCCAGGTTTTGCCCCAGAATCGGCCCGACTGCACCAGACAGGCCATACAGCGCCGCAAAAGCCACCGGAATAATTCGCCCCACAATCGCCCAGCCCGCCACAGCGCTGTCGCCATAAGGCGCAATCGCCGCCGTCACAAACGCGTTGCCCACAGGCGTGGCCACCTGGGTCAGCACAGACGGCAGGCCAATTGCAAAAAATGGCCGGGACGATTCAACCAGCTCGCCTTTGGTAGGCCAGGCCAGCAAATGGTGAATGCGAACCAGCCCATACAAACCCACACACACCATCACCACCCGAGCCATGCCGGTGGCCAGTGCCGCACCGTCCAGCCCCATGCCAAAGCCGAAAATAAACAGCGGGTCCAGCACGGCCACAGCGGCTGCCGCACTTAGCGTGACGTACATGGCCCGCTTGCCATCGCCCAGCGCCCGCAGCAGCGCACTGATGCACATGCCCGCGCCCAGCAGCGGGGCAGAGGGCAGCACCCAGTGGGCAAAACGCTCGGCCAGCTCAGCCGTTATGCCCGTTGCGCCCAACAGCTTCAGCAAGTCACCCACAAAAGGGTACAGCGCAGCCGAACCGAATGCCATGCTGCTGACCATCAGCACCAGCGACGCACCGGCGAGCTTTTTAGCCTTGTCCCGTGCGCCCAGGCCAATCGCCCGGGACGTGATGGCGCTGACCGCGATGGCCAGGCCAATCGACAACGACACCACAAAAAACAGCAGCGTGCCCGCATACCCCACAGCGGCAGCCAGCTCCTTTTGCCCCAGCAGCGAGATATAAAACAGATTCAGCAAGTCAACGGCAAACACTGCAATCAGGCCGACCGAGCCTGAAACAGTCATGTTCAGCACATGTTTGAGCGTAGAGCCCGTAACAAATTTCCCCTGGATGGGCGTGGGTTTAGACATGATCGTGAATTTGACGGGAAAAGTAAGACGCTGATTGTGGCTGCTTCAATCAGTTGATGTGCAGCGACAATTCAGGCATGAAAACCATGCAACTGCAAGACATCTTATTTTCCCAGGGTTTCGGCACGCGGCGCGTGTGTGCGGGTCTTGTTCAACAAGGTTTAGTGGCTGTAGCCAACGTAATATGCGCGCAACCAGCTACTGAATTTATAGCAGATGGCCTGCACTTCACAGTGCAAGGCGTAGCATGGCAGTACTATGAGAAAGCCTACCTGATGCTGCACAAACCAGCAGGCTATGAATGCTCGCAAAAGCCCAGCACCTACCCCAGCATCTACACACTGCTACCAGCACCCATTCGCCAGCGCGGCGGTGGCGCAGCAGCAGGCGTGCAAGCAGTCGGGCGGCTGGATCAGGACACCACAGGCCTGCTGCTGCTGTCAGACGACGGCAAGTTCATCCACCGCATGAGCTCACCCAAACACCATGTGCCTAAAGTCTATGAAGTGACCACCAAGCACGCGGTAGACGACAAGCAGATTCAAAAGCTGCTGGCAGGCGTGGTGCTGGACGACGACCCTAAACCCGTGCGCGCCGCAGCGTGTGTGCAAACCGGGTCAAATCAGCTCAGCCTGACGCTGACGGAAGGCAAATACCACCAGGTCAAACGCATGATTGCGGCGGTAGGGAATCGGGTGGAAGGCGAGGGCGGTGCTGGGGGGCTGCATCGTTCGCGGATTGGTGCATTGGATTTGCCGGACGATTTGAAGGCTGGGCAGTGGCGGTGGTTGACGGCTGGGGATTTGGCTAAGATTTCCCGGTGAGGAAGTCAAATCATGTCAAGACGAATGCCGGTTTACAAGTTATGACTTCATCGACTGGAAAACATCACCCGACTAACTGTAACCCGATCAACAAACATGCATTAAACACCCTGACCTCGCTAACTGACCCAATTAGTTAAAAACTCGTGATAGTATTATAATTTTAGATCAACTTAACACTATGAAAAATCGCACTTTAAATATATTTAGTTTTGGCATAATATTCTTTTTAGCTTCATGCGGGTATACATCCAAA
>JAYUVG010000280.1:0-27269 GCA_043754255.1 Polaromonas sp.
CCAATAGCTAGACTATTGGCAAAAAATGCAACGCAGCAGATCTTTTCATACCTGTGCTACCACACATCGCATGGAGTTATGCAGAGCATCCCTAAAGCTGCATGACATTCACCTGTTTCTGCAACGAAGCTTGTCAGCAGCTACTGCCCAGAAGCGGTTACCCCACAAGCGACTACCAATTGCAGCGTTGAGCCGCTCGGAAAGGTAGGTATGGCATAGCCCGTTAGCAGTGCGCTTTGTGTGACAGGCCCGCAAACTGCGCCACCTGTAACTGCGCAGCTTTGCACCATACACGCCAGCCCTGCAGACGGAATGTCTTTGATAATTGCGCCGCTTGCGTCGGACGGGCCTGCGTTGGCAAAAGTCACGGTGTACAACGACGTTGAACCCGATAGGACCACTGTGGTGCTGTTAATTTTGGCGACAGACAAATTAGCTGTTGGGCTGATGCTGGTTTGCACGCTGGTCTGGTTATTGGCCAGGTTGCTGTCGGTCTGCCCAGCCCCCGGCGAGACGCTGGCGGTGTTGGTCACAAACCCGTTAAACGTGGTCGGCAAAGCCCTGAATACAAACACAACTGTGGCATTCAGGGGCAAGTTCAGCGTGGCGTTGACACCGCTGGCCGAGGATGTGACCGATGTGGCGGTGCCGCCGCCAAAGCCGGTGACCAGCACCGGTCCAAAGATACCAATGCCCTGCGCCACATCGGTCAGCGTAGCGCCCGTAGCAGCGTTAGGGCCCAAGTTGGCCACGGTGACGGTGTAACCCAGCGTGGTCGACGGCAGGGCACTTGTGGCGCTGACGACTTTGGTTACTGACAGGTTGGTCAAGGTGGTGAAAGTCAAGGTGGCGGCAGCTGCCGACAAGTTGGGTCCAAAGTTGGTGGTGAGCGAGCCAGCCGGCACCGTGTTGACCAATGCGCCTGAAAAAACGTTGGGGTTACTGGTAACGGTGACATTGACGACGCAGGCACTCAGCGGCGGTATCAGGGTGCCAGCTGGAATGGAAATAAAGTTAGCCCCAGCGGTAGCAGTAGGCAATGCGCCAACGCAGGTGCTGCCCACAGCCGGCGTGGCGGCATTGACCAAAGTGCCACTTACTGTAGTCGGGTAAACATCTATAAAAGCCACCGTCAATGTCGCCGAGGTGGTGAGCGGGTTGGACAGCGTCAAGCGCAACACCGACGTTTGCCCAACCTGAACCGCCGGAGGCGTAAAACTTTTGGCAACAGACGGGTTGTCGACTACAAGCGTAGTTGCCACGTTAGCCAAATTGCTGCCCACCGAGGTGTTCAGGCTTCCTGAGGCAATGCTGTTGACGTAAGGCCCCGGCGCGCTGGCTGTAACAACAACCGTCACGGTGCATGATGCCAGCGGGCCGATGCTGGCGCCCGCCAGCAAAGCTGCGCTGGAGCCATTAGCGGCAGCGGTAACTGCCCCGCCTGAGCAACTGGTTTGGGCGTTAGGCACTGGGCCATTGGTCAGGCCTGTGGGGTAGGTGTCAGTCAGGTCGGACAGCAGCGTTGCGGTCACATTGGCGGGGTTACTGAGCGTGAGCTTGAGCGTGGCGGTTCGCCCTGCCGCGATGACGTCAGGCGAGATGTCTTTGAGCAAACCGACATTCATGGGCAGCACCAAATAAGTGGCGGTGGAGCCGACCGCATTCGACAGCGGTATCCCGGCAACGACAACGTTCAAGGCGCCTGTGGGGATCGTGTTGATGTAGTTACCAATGGCGGATACAGTGACGACAACCGACACACTGCACGAGCCGTTAGCCGGAATCACCCGGCCTGCGCCCAGGCTGACTGTGTTGGCGCCAGCCAAAGCCGTGACTGCGCCTGTGCCCCCGCAGCCTGTAGCAGCGGCGGGCGCGGTACTGTTGACCATGCCGCTTGGGTAGGTGTCAGTCAGTGCCGATGTCAAGGTGGCAGAGCTTGAGCTGTTCTGGTTAAACAGCGTAATGACCAGCAAAGTGGTTTGCCCGGCTGACCCGCTGCTGGGCGAAAAAGATTTGGCCGCACTGGGCAGCCCAGTCACCAACACGCCCGCAATCGCTTCATCGTCTTCGGTCGGCATCCAGCTGGCGCCGGTTTTGTTGTTGGGTGCTGAATCGAAATCCATCAACGGCAGGCAATCGCCAGTGGGCAACGTACATTGCTGCGATATTTGTGCACGGTTTTGCGCCAGTGTGTTCGGGGCTACACCCGCGACCGACACCACCAGGGTCAAGGTGCGCACCTGGCCGATGTCGAGCTGGTCGATGCTCCAGACGCCTGATGGAATGTCAAACGAACACAAGCCGCAATTGGGCCCCAGCGTGCTGGACACAAACGACATACCGGCATCGAGGGTGTCAGTGACCCGGATGCGGTAAGCGGGGTCAATGCCCTCGTGCTCAACCCGCAGTGTAAAACTGGTCGTGCCGCCGGGCGCGATGGTTCCGGGGCTGACTGTTTTATTTAACTTTAAGTCAGCTCTGGGCAAGCCGTCGTTACAACCCGTGGCCTCAAAGTCAGCGATAACCCCTGTCGGATTAGGCACATTGAACAGCAACGTCAAGGCGCCTGTTGCTGTGTCAACGCGATAAAAATTGCGCCTTAAAGTTGCGTTGCCTGCGCCGATGATGAGGCGGATCTCGCCCAGGGAATTGGTCAAACCTTCAGCCTCGCCTACGCCTAAATCCAAAGCACTCCCGGCCAGGCCGGTGGTCAGGTTCACATCACGTAAAAACTGGTTGGGAGAGGCTCCAAGTTGCAGCACAAAAAGTCGCCCGGTGTTGTCGAAGGCAAAGTCTTCTACAGAAGCGACCAACGCACCTGCGGGCGTTTTAACTTGAACGTAGTCATTGCCGCTAAAAGAGCCCGGCACAAACGAACCTGTGATGGGGTTGACCTCATAAATAAACCCGTCACGGTCAATCACGTACCACTTGTTGTCTAACGGATTGCGTGCAATGCCCACGATGCGGTTATTTACGCCATTGCTAATACCTACTGTACGCACGGTGGGCACGGAAGTTACGCCAAGATTTGCCCCAATCTGTATAAAGACGCCAGAGTTGGGTAGCACATAACCAAACACATTGGGCGTCGACTGCCTGACCACATAGTAGCGATTGGTCACCGAGTCGAAGTAGGCTGCTTCGACTTGTTCAACAGTACCGCCAAAAGTCACGATAGGCGTGGTGAAGCGCACATTCAGCGGCGGTGCGCTGTTGTAGGTGATGATGGTACTGCTGTCGTCGTCAACAGCAAAGCAGGTGCCAGCCTGCGCCGTTGCCGAAAGCAGAAATATCAATGCACCATAAAATAATTGACGCGCAGCCTGCAACATAGTTACCTTCAAATCCCACAAGAAGTAAATTTGACTCCAGCCTTGGCGCGAAACTTTTGCTCGCCTTTGTGGCTGGAGTTTATCAAATTTGTTACAACTTTATGGTAAGCATAGAGTAAAAAAGTCTGACCCGGCCGCGTGAGCCGAGGCCAAACCCGGTTAAGGCAAAAAACCAAAGGTGGCGGTGGGCAAGCCGCCCTCAAGAATACTGTGATCTCCCAACTATTTTTCAAGACTTGACTGACTGATGATCTGCGGAACTTTGGTTATTAAAAACGTCAATCAAAGTTATCCACAGTATCCACATCCGGCACATCGCCAATCGCGCCCCGCGTCAGCAGAGCTTGCGCATGCAGCCAGTCGCAAAACGCCCTGACCTCTGGCCGGGCTGCGCTGCGCGGGCCGATGATCAGCCAGTAGACCAGTGGCGAGTCCAGGCGCAGCTTGGGAAATGGCTCTACCAGCTCGCCTGATGCCAGCGCGTCTGCCACCAGCGGCGTGCGGGCCAGCGCTGCGCCTTGGCCGGTGAGTGCGGCTTGCGCAATCTGGTTGGCGTAGTTCAAATACAGCCAGCGTTTGGGCTCAAATTGTTTGAGTGCTTGCGAGTCAAACCAGCGCTGCCAGGTCAGCACTTCAAGGTGCTGGCTGCGGTGCGAGTCCCCTGCTTCAATCAGCGCAAACTGCGCCAGATCTTTAGCCGCTTTTAACGGCTTGGCATTTTTTACCAGCCACGGGCTAACGACGGGCGTGAGCTGTTCGCCAAACAGGCGCTGCGAGCCTGGCGGGACAACGCTCGGCACTGCATAGCGAATGGCCAGATCCACATCGGTGGTGTCCAGATCCACTGGTGCGTCTGTGGCATCAATGCGAATGTCGATGTCAGGGTGCTCGCGCTGAAAGGCTTCCAGCCTTGGGATCAGCCACATCGACGCAAACGATGCCCAAGTGCTGATAGCCACGCTTTTTCGCCCCGCGCTTTGCCGTATCAGCCGCACCGCAGAGTCCATGCGCTCAAGCGCTGGCAGCACTGCCCGCAGCAGCTGCGCGCCAGCGCCTGTCAGCTCCACCGCTCGGGTGTGGCGCAAGAACAAAAGCACGCCTACATCGTCTTCAAGTGCCTGTATTTGCCGGCTGACGGCTGATTGCGTCAGTGCCATTTCTTCAGACGCCGCGCGAAAATTCAGGTGCCGGGCGACAGCCTCAAAAGCCCGAAGCTGGCCTGCGGCAATCGGTCTTGAGCGGGTGTGGGTCAGCGTATTCAGCATGATTTTAAAATTTCGATTGATGCGTTTTAAGAATCAATAGCGTAGCGCATTTTCATTGGACTGCCATGTTTTTAAAGGTGATCATTCCTGTCACCCGACAAGACGCGGGTGCTTTTTTGAAAGTACAACATGTACCCCATAGCCTTGACAAGTTTCTTTGCAACCAGCCCAGCTTCGGCTGAACGCACACCAGCGCACGCGTCAGAGCGCTTCAAATTGGCGGCACATCACGCTTTGACAATGAGGCCGAAAGCACCCGGTGTGCTGCGTGTGACGCAGGGCTGCGCATGGGTGACATTTGACGATGCGGCGGATGATGTATCAGTTCAAGCTGGCGATCACTTTTTAAATGCTAACCAAGACCTGCACATCAAAGCCGGTCAGGCGCTGGTGATGGAAGCGTTAAATGCCGATGTATTTTTCGACTTCGCGTTTGATGCGCAAAATCTGGTGGTGTTGAGTCAAAAGTCTGGGCAGGTTGCTGATCGACACGATGCATAAAAAAATTCAGCGAATCCGAAAAAACTAGGGTTCTCACTGAACTGATTTTTCATTTGCTTTTTATGATGAAGACCCATGCAGCGCCTTGACCACCTTGCAGCGCGCCGATGACTTATTCAAACCCTTTAAATCCGATGACATGATCACCTATCTCAAACGCGGCAAGGCCGCCAGCATTCGCGCTGAAGACAACGCCAAAGTACGCAGCACGGTTGAGGGCATTTTGAAAGACATTGAAGCCCGTGGTGACGATGCCGTGCGCGCCTACAGCAAACAGTTTGACAACTGGGAACCACAAGACTTCAGGCTGTCTGCTGCTGATATTGAGAAAGCCGTCAAGTCGCTAACTGCACGCGAAACTGAAGACATTTTGTTTGCCCAAAAGCAGATTCGCAACTTTGCGCAAATCCAGCGGGACTCGATGAAAGACGTCGAAATTGAAACCATGCCCGGCGTGATTCTGGGGCATAAACACATCCCCGTGAATGCCGTGGGCTGCTATGTGCCTGGGGGCAAATACCCGATGATTGCTTCAGCCCACATGAGTGTGCTGACCGCCAAAGTTGCGGGTGTCAAACGCATCGTGGCCACCGCGCCGCCGTTTGCCGGTAGAGCCCACCCGGCGATTGTGGCGGCCATGCACTTTGCGGGTGCTGATGAAATTTTGGTGCTGGGCGGCGTGCAGGCTGTTGCTGCCATGGCCATCGGCACGCAAAGCATTGCGCCGGTTGACATGCTGGTGGGCCCCGGCAACATGTTTGTGGCTGAAGCCAAACGCCAGCTGTATGGCCGCGTTGGCATTGACCTGTTTGCCGGGCCAACCGAGACGCTGGTCATTGCCGATGACAGCGTAGACGGCGAAATGTGCGCAGTTGACTTGCTGGGCCAGGCCGAGCACGGCACCACCAGTCCTGCTGTGCTGTTGACCAATAGCGAGCAACTGGCGCGGGACACGATAGCTGAGGTTGAGCGGCAACAGAAAATATTGCCAACCGCAGGCATTGCCGCGCAAAGCTGGGCCGAGTACGGCGAAGTCATCGTGTGCGACACCTATGAAGAGATGCTGGCCAAGGCAGATGAGCTGGCGTCTGAACACGTGCAGGTCATGACACGTGACCCGGATTATTTTTTAAACAATATGACAAACTATGGCGCGCTGTTTTTGGGCCCGCGTACCAACGTGTCGTTTGGCGACAAAGTCATTGGCACTAACCACACGCTGCCCACCAACAAGGCTGCGCGCTACACCGGCGGGCTGTGGGTTGGCAAGTTTTTAAAAACCTGTACTTATCAAAAAGTCACCACCGATGCAGCCAGCGCATTGGTGGGTGAATATTGCTCCCGCCTGTGCCACATGGAAAACTTTGCTGGCCATGGCGAGCAGGCCAACATTCGTGTGCGCCGCTACGGCACGCGCGCCGATGTGCCCTGGTATCAACCTGTTGCTGTATTGGATTAACGATGTTAAAAATGAATCACTCACGTCGCTTTTGCCTGGCCATTGCCGTTGTTGCCTGTGCAGGCACTGGCCTGTCGCATGCGCAGTCATCGCCCTGGCCCAGCAAGCCCGTCAAATACATCGTGCCGTTCTCGCCCGGTGGCGTGTCTGATGCAGTAGCCCGCCTGATTGCACTGCACCTGACAGACAAGCTGGGCCAAAGTGTCATTGTCGAAAACAAGCCCGGCGTGTCGGGTATTTTGGGCACGCAGCTGGTGGCCAAATCACCGCCTGACGGCTACACGCTGATGGGCGGCACCATCACCACGCATGCAGTGAACCCGTTTTTTACCAAAAATTTGGGCTACGACCCGGTCAAAGACTTTGCACCCGTCAGTCTGGTCGGCATGGTCAGCAACGTGCTGGTAGTGCCAAGCACGAGCCGTTTTAATTCAGTGCAAAACATCATTGATGAGCTGAAAGCCAAGCCTGACAGCTTGACCTACGGCACAGCCGGTGCGGGCACATCACAGCACTTGTCAGGGCAACTTTTCCAAAGCATTACTGGCACCAAGTTGCGGCAGATTGTGTACAAGGGCGGCTCGCAGGCGATGGTTGATTTGGTTGGCGGCCAGATCGATATGGTGTTTGAAACCGTGGCTGCGGCGCGGCCGATGATCGATGGCAAACGCGTCAAGGTGCTGGGCGTCACGTCAAGCAAAGCGTTGGCCAATTTGCCAGGTGTGTTGCCGCTGGCAGATAGCGGCGTGCCCGGATTTGCGATGCAGTCGTGGCAGGGCGTTTTTGCACCTGCTGGCACGCCCAAGGCAATTGTTGACCGGCTCAGCAAAGACATTGCCGCCATCATCGCGATGCCAGATGTGCAGGACAAGCTGCGCAACCTGGGGGTTGAACCGGATGGACGCTTGGCCGCGCCGTTTGCAGACTTTCAACAAGCCGAGATGGTCAAGTGGGCCAAGGTGATCAAAGACGCTGGCATTCAGGCTGAATAAAACTTTTCAAGGCACACCATGTTCAAATTTTTGACGTTTTTCAAATCAACGTTGCTGGCTGTCATGTTTGCAGTACCTGTGGCATTTGCACAAACAACCCCACCGCCGTTCCCGGCGGGTAGCCGCATGACGATAGTCGTGCCGTTTGCGCCAGGCGGCGCGACTGACATCATTGCCCGCCTGCTGGCCGATGAGCTGGGCAAGCGTTGGGGCACAGCGGTGGTGGTGGACAACAAGGCCGGTGCGGGCGGCGGTATTGGTACCGAGTTTGTCGCGCGAGCCAAAGGCGATGGGCTGACGCTGCTGCTCGGCACCCAAACTGCGCTGTCGGTCAACCCCAGCCTGCTCAAAAAAATCAGCTATGACGTGGACAAAGACTTTGCACCCATCACGCAACTGGCCAGCACGCCGCTGGTGCTGCTGGCCAGCAACAAGTCGGGTGCGCGCACTGTGCAAGAGCTGGTCGCGTTGCTGAAAGCCAAGCCCGATGCGCTGTCGTACGGAACCAGCGGCAACGGCACGTCGCAGCACCTGACAGCCCTGATGCTGCTGAACCGCATCAATGCCAAGGCGGTGCATATCCCGTACAAGGGCAGCAGTCAGTCCCTTAGTGACCTGGCAGGCAACCAGATCGACATGCAGTTTGACAACATGACCACAGCGCTGGCTTTTGCCAAAAACGGCCAAGCCAAAGCACTCGCAGTGACCAGCCTGGTGCGGTCTGACCTGCAGCCAGATTTGCCGACGCTGGCTGAATCAGGCGTGCCGGGTTTTGAGGCCGTGACCTGGCTGGGTTTGCTGGCTCCTGCTGCCACGCCGCCAGCGGTGGTGGCGTACTTGAACAAGGAAGTGCTGGCTGTATTGAGCACGCCGGCAGTCAACGCCAAACTGCTGGCGCAAGGCTTTACACCCAAACCGATGGCGCCTGAAGCTTTTAAAAAATTTATTCGCGATGAAACCATCAAGTTTGCCGAGCTGATCAAGCTCAATGCCATCACGATTGAATAGCGGCCAAAGCAACAGTCACACCACACCACCATGACAATTACTTCATCCACCAACAACAGGCCGCGCCCTCTCGACACCCGCATGGCCGCCATGCTGCGCAGCCAGCAAACGCTGCGCGCCGTGTTCAACGGCATCCCGTCGCCGGCCATTGTCGAGATGTGTGCCTATGCCGGTTTTGACTTTGTCATCATCGACAACGAACACGGCACAGCAGGGCTGGAAACCACCGAGAACATGCTGCGTGCAGCGCTTGCATCCGGCATGCCCGCAGTGGTGCGCTGCCTGGAGCATGACATTGCCCGCACGCTCGATGCAGGCGCAGGTGCATTGCAGATCCCGATGGTCAACACGGCTGAACACGCAGCGCGGCTGGTGCAAATGGTCAAGTACCCACGATCCAACGGTGCTGCTGGTATCAGTGGTCAGCGCGGCTCGGCGTTCAGCACCCGCGCTGCGGGCTACGGCGCTTTTGGCGGGCCAGACCACGCCAAAGTCAGCAACGAAGGCATCGCGCTGATTGTGATGATTGAAACGCCTGAAGGCGTGGCCAATGCAGCCGCCATTGCAGCGGTGGACGGTGTGGATGCCGTATTCATCGGCCCAAACGATCTGGCGCACAGCATGGGGCATGAAAACCGCTGGGGCGATGCACCGGTGCAATCTGCCATGCAAAGCGCCATCACAGCCATTGCCGGTGCGGGCAAATGCGCCGGTATATTGGCGTTAACGCTGGAAGAAGAGCAGCGTTACAGCGCCTGGGGTGCGCGGTATTTTGCAACCGTGACCACAGGGTTGATCATGCGGGCTTTTAAAGATGCGGCGCTGGGCGGCAGGGCAGCACTGGACTACTGAACCGGGCACGGCGGCGGGCAGAATTTACCCAAGCGTAACGAATTACGCTTGGGTAAAATCCAAAAAAATTTGAGGACACCCATGACCACAGCCACCAAAGCCTTCGCCTCCCAGGCCGACCTGGAAGACAAAAAAATCACCTTCGAGCAGCTGAGCGCACACTGCTGGGCCTACACCGCTGAAGGCGACCCGAACTCGGGCGTGATCATTGGCGACAAGTTCATCATGGTCAGTGACGCAACGGCCACACCCGCCATGGCGCAAGATTTGATTGCGCGCATCCGGCAAGTCTCCAGCAAACCTATCAAATACGTGTTGCTGACCCATTACCATGCGGTGCGTGTGCTGGGAGCCAGCGCATATATTGCAGAAGGCGCTACTGAAGTCATAGCTAGCCAGGGCACTTATGAGCTGATCGTGGAGCGCGGCGCACAGGACATGCAAAGCGAAATGGAGCGCTTCCCGCGCCTGTTCCGTAATTCAGAAAGCGTGCCCGGCCTGACCTGGCCAACGATGGTGATTGGCGGCGGTGACCCGACCAAAAATGAAGTGCCTGGCAAGCTGACGCTGGACTTGGGCGGTGTCAAAGTGCAAATCTGGCATCCCGGCCCAGGCCACACACGCGGCGACACGATTGCCTGGGTCGAGAATGAAAAGGTGCTGTTTTCAGGCGACCTGGTGGAGTACGAAGCAGGTGTTTACACCGGCGACGCGCAGCTTGAAGAGTGGCCTGCCACGCTGGAAGCATTGCGGGCTTTGAAGGCCGAGGCAATCGTGCCCGGCCGTGGTGAGGCCATGAAGGGCGCGGCAAACGTCAACAATGCACTGGACTACACCCAGCGCTGGGTGCAAACGCTGTACCAGGCCGGCAAAGAAGCAGCAGCCGAGGGAATGGATTTAAAAGCCGCCATGGCCCACACCCGCAAAACCATGGATCCAATTTTCGGCCATGTGTTTATTTATGAGCACTGCCTGCCGTTTGACGTCAGCCGCGCTTTTGATGAAGCCAGCGGCATCAAAAACCCACGCATCTGGACAGCCGCGCGCGACAAAGAGATGTGGAACGCGCTCCAGGCGTGAAGCGCGTCTGGAGTTTTCGCTCCAGGCCTGAAGCGCGGGGGTAAATCCGTCATTCCCGCGAAGGCGGGAATCCAGTTCGGTTCTCAAGTTGCAAACAACATCACCACCGGACTGGATCCCCTCTATTGCCGGGGATGACGTGGGTTTGGGGTGAGGGGTGTGTAAAAAATGCATGTTTTAGGCCGCTAGCCAGCGTAAATAGCGCGTAAACAGCTACTGAATTAGTAGCAGACAAAGTTAACTGCTCCAGCGATCCAACTCCGTCATTCCCGCGAAGGCGGGAATCCAGTTCGGTTCTCAAATTGCAAACAACACCACCACCGGACTGGATCCCCGCATTCGCGGGGATGACGGCATGTTTGAGGTGGATAGAGTGTGAAAAATGTTTATGTTTTAGGCCTCTAGCCAGCGTAAATAGCGCGCAGGCGCTATTAAATTGGTAGCAAAAAATTTAACTTCTCTAATCAATCCGTCATTCCCGCGAAGGCGGGAATCCAGTTCGGTTCTCAAATTGCAAACAACATCACCACCGTACTGGATCCCCGCATTCGCGGGGATGACGGGGGTTCAGGCTTGAAGAGTTGTGTACAGACTCAATGGCCTTAAATCCGGGCTTCCATGTCCAACGTCTGCAGCAATGTACTGAAGGCAGCCAGGGCGCTTGTGCCTTTCAGCGCCTGAAGGCGGTTCAATGCCTCAAAATCTTCTGTATTGGCAAAAGCCATCGAAAAATTGCCAAACCGGCGTTCCCGTAGAAGTCCTTCGTGAATCAGGATAACGTTCTGATGTCGGGTGTCGCAACTGATTCGCTCGAACAACGCAGTCACTTCACTTTTGCTGCCTTCAAATTGCTGGCAGAAGCGCTCTCCATCAAAAATCAGCAGCCCTGTGATGTGCCGCTTGACGTTGGCAACTCTTGACCTCGTTGCAATGCTGGACACAACACTGACAGGAGCTGTTAGCGCCATGGTGCTTACGTAAAGAATTTCGTAAATGTCCGGAGTGGTGTTCATAAGCGGAGATGGATTCTAAAGCCCGTTTCAAACCCTCAAAAAATCAAAGGACACAGCAATAATTCCCCCGCTTTGCCGCAGTTGCCATTGGCGCCAGACTGACAGTTGCCTCGAGCATTAAAAACCTGCACATCTGGACTGCGGCACGCGACAAGGAGATGAGGAACGCGCTGCAGGCTTAAAGCGAAGCGGTAAATCCGTCATTCCCGCGAAGGCAGGAATCCAGTCCGGTTCTCGAACTGCAAACAACATCCCCACCAGACTGAATCCCAGCCTTCGCGGGGATGACGGGGGTTTTAAGGTGAGAGGCGTGTAAAAAATGTAGGTTTTAGGCCGCTAGCAAGCGTAAAAAGCGCGCAAGCAGCTACTGAATTCGTAGCAAGCAAAGTTGACTCTACCAACCTGCCGCTACCTCTGCCCCATCAGCACCCTGACGTCCTGCTCGTACCCTGCCAGTACCTGAACTGCTTTTTTGCGTTGCTCGGGCGTGGTGGTGTTGTGCAGTTCAGCCAGGTTGGCGCAGCTGTCCTGGGTTGTGGCGTCAAGGTAGTTGCGGTAAGCCGCATCAGGCGATGCAATAGACCGGCTTAAAAGGCTGCGGATTTCAATTTGTAGCGCGGCTGTATCTGGCTGGGTAACGGTGGCCGTTGCGATTGTTTTGCCCAGGGTTTGCACAACGTCTTTTTGCCGACGCTGGCGCTCTGCAAAACTTTGCGCAGGGTTAAATCCGGACTTTTCTACCTGCTGCGCTATCAACACGCGCTGCCTGTCGTTCACGCTGCCGTACAGCATGTCGGCGCGCTTGACAGCGCTTTTTTGCCGCTTTTCCTGCATGTCTTTGGCGCTGCTGTCCAGATAGTCTTCGCGCCAGGTTTTGTTGCCTTTGGCAAATTTACGCTGCATCGTTTCAAGTTGGGACGGCATCAGTGTTGCCGCCACGCCTGCCAATGCTGGCTCTGCGTAAGTTGACATGGTCAATGCTTTTTGCCGCACGTCGCCAAACACTTCGCAGGCTTGTGCGGCGGTCAGGTCTTGCGGCATTTTTTGCTGTATTTTTTGCAACAGCTCAACATAGGCTGGCAACTGGGTTTGCCGATGCCAGGCATGTAGCCTGCTCATCTCGGCTTTGACCTGAACAGCCTGCGCGTCATTGAAGTCCATGAACCCATTGAGGTAAAAATAGGCCAGCGTTGGAGCCTGGTTGTAAGCCGTTTTTACCGCGCTGCACGCTTGCAGCAAAAAGCCGAGCGCCAGCAGGCTGATAATTCTTGTCAACTTCAAAAATACCACTGGAAACACCATGACCACTCCCGTTCAAAAACCCATCGACGTTGTCATCATGGCCGCAGGCAAGGGCACACGCATGAAAAGCACATTGCCCAAAGTATTGCACCGCCTGGGCGGGCGCGCTTTGCTGGGCCATGTGGTTGACTGCGCCGCCCAGTTATCTGCACGGCGTGCGGTCATCATCACCGGTCATGGTGCTATCGAAGTAGAAGCTGCCTGCGCGCTGTTTACGGGGGCTACAGGCACTTTTGATAACAAATTGGAGATGAAATTTGCTCGCCAGGAGCCGCAGCTGGGCACCGGTCATGCAGTGCAGCAGGCCATCCCACTGCTGGCTGACGACGGCGTGACGCTGATTTTGTCGGGCGATGTGCCCCTGACCCAGGCCGCTACGTTGCAGGCGCTACTCAGCCAATGTGATGGCCAGCGGTTGGCGCTGCTTACTTTGAACATGCCTGACCCCACAGGCTATGGCCGCATTGTGCGTAGCGGCACCCAGGCTAGTGCCCAGGCCAGTACCCAGGTAAGAGCCATCGTCGAGCACAAAGACGCCAGCGATGCAGAGCGCCAGATCAACGAAATCTACAGCGGCATCATGGCTGTGCCCACCGCCTTGCTGCGCAAATGGCTGGCTCGCCTTGACAATAAAAATGCACAAAACGAGTACTACCTGACGGATATTGTGAAGTTTGCAGTGGCTGACGGTGTGGCGGTGGTGGCGCATCAAATCACCGATGCTGCCCAGGTGGCGGGCATCAACAGCCCGGTGCAATTGGCCGAGTTGGAGCGGGTGTACCAGCAACGCAAAGCCGTAGCTTTGATGGAGCAAGGCATTCGCCTGGCAGACCCGGCGCGCTTTGATGTTCGCGGCACATTGACATGCGGACAGGACGTTGAAATTGACGTGAACTGCGTGTTTGAAGGCACAGTCAGTTTGGGTAACGGCGTGCGGGTGGGCGCTAACTGCGTGATTGCCAATTGCACGATAGCCGCCAACGCCGTGATTCACCCTTTCACCCACATCGACGGTGAAAAGCTGGGCGTGTCGGTGGGCGAGGGCGCGCTGGTCGGCCCGTTTGCCCGCCTGCGGCCGGGTGCGCAGCTGGGGGCGGACGTGCACATTGGCAATTTTGTTGAAGTGAAAAATTCAACCCTGGCCAAAGGCGCCAAAGCTAACCACCTGGCGTATCTGGGTGATGCAACCGTGGGCGAACGCGTGAATTTTGGCGCGGGCAGCATTACCGCCAACTACGACGGCGCCAACAAGCACCGCACCGTGCTGGGTGATGACGTGCACATTGGCAGCAACTGCGTGCTGGTCGCGCCGCTCACAATCGGCGCAGGCAGCACAGTCGGCGGCGGCTCCACTCTGACCAAAAGCATCGAGCCAGGCGGCCTGCATGTGGCGCGGGCCCGGCAGAGCAGTTTGCCCAACTGGAAGCGGCCTGTGAAGTTTAAAAAATAAGTTAAGAACTAATTGACGTACAATTTAAAAATTGTTGTACGTCAAACAATGTTTGGAGATCAATATGAACACAAAACTCACACTGCGGATGGATGAAAACCTGATTGAGCAGGCTAAAGCGTATGCAGCCAAAGAGGGCCGATCAGTATCTGATTTGGTAGGCAATTACTTTGCGCGCTTAACGGAGGCAAAAGCGCCTGCCGAGGCGCGTAAAAAGGCTTACCCTTTGTCGGATGCCCTTTACGGCGCACTTGCAGGCTCCAGGCTGGATGAGTCAGACTATAAAAAATACCTCGAAGACAAGCACAAATAAGGTGCAACACATCCTGCTTGACACCAACGTCGTGATTGACATGTTGCTTAAATGTGAGCCTTTTGCAAATGACGCTTTGGAGATTTTCCAGCTCCTTGAATCCGGCGATGTAAAAGCGTCGGTGTGCGCCACAACCGTTACCACGGTTGATTATTTGGCAGCCAAGTTTGTTGGTGGTGCGCAAGCCCGAACGTTGATTCGTTTTTTGATGTCCCTGTGCGATGTGGCAGACGTCAACAAAAGAATTTTGTTGGCTGCGCTGGAATCACCTACAAGTGACTTCGAGGACGCCGTCATCGCCGAATCAGCCAAAGCCAGCGGCATCCCCACCATCATCACGCGCAAAGGCAAAGACTTTAAAGGTTGCGGTTTGAATGTGTATTCGCCAGGTGAGTGGCTGGCAGCAAGCTGACTGAATTTGCTATCTAATTAATAGCTGCTTGCGCGCACTTTACGTGGGCTAGAAGCACTTTTGGCTCAAATTTTGAGCGTTTGATGCTGAAAAATGCCTTCACGTTGCGCACGTTCGCATCGCCAGTAAAAAGCCGTTGGCTTAACGCCAGATACGCAGGCATATCCTTGACGTGCACCACCAGCACAAGGTCTGGCCCGGGCGAGGTGCGGTAGCACTGCTGCACTGCTGCCTCTAGAGTGACACGCTGCTCAAACGCGCCCAGGTGTTCATCACCCTGCCGGTCAAGTGTGATTTCAACAATCGCAGTCAAGCCATGGCCGGTGATATGCGCCAGTTTGTCCGGGTTCAGCAGCGCCACTTCACGCTCAATCAGTCCGGCATCACGCAAGCGTTTGATGCGGCGCAAACAGGTCGGTGGCGAGATACGGGCCAGCTCAGCCAGTGCCTGGTTGCGCAGCGATGCGTCGGTTTGCAGGGTGTCAAGCAGCTGAACATCTGTGTCATCTAAAGTAATTTGTTCCATTTAATGACTATAAATGAAATAAAAGTTCACATTTACCAGAACGGGAAATTTGATTACAAAAAAACGTAATAAATTGAAGAATTAGAAAATAAAATAACCGTAGTATTCCCCCTTCAATTCAAGGAGTTACTTATGTGTGGCATTGTTGCAGCGGTCTCCAGCCGCAATATTGTTCCGGTTTTAGTCCAGGGCCTGCAGCGGCTGGAGTACCGGGGCTACGATTCTTGCGGCGTGGCGGTGTATGCCGATGGCCTTAAACGGGCCCGCAGCACATCGCGCGTGGCTGAGCTGCAAGACCAGGTCAACAATGAAAAAGTAGAAGGCTCCACCGGCATTGCCCACACCCGCTGGGCCACGCACGGTGCACCGGCCATTCACAACGCGCATCCGCACTTCAGCCACGGTATTGGCGACCCTTCAAACAAGCCCGGCAAGATTGCCTTGGTTCACAACGGCATCATTGAAAACCACGAAGAACTGCGCGCCATGCTGCAAGCCAAAGGCTATGTGTTTGACAGCCAGACTGACACCGAAGTCATCGTGCATCTGGTGGAAAGTCTGTATGACGGCGACTTGTTTGAAGCCCTCAAGTCAGCTGTCACGCATCTTCACGGCGCGTATGCGATTGCTGCGTTTTGTAAAGACGAGCCACAC
Source organism: Polaromonas sp. (assembly GCA_043754255.1). Lineage (GTDB taxonomy): Bacteria > Pseudomonadota > Gammaproteobacteria > Burkholderiales > Burkholderiaceae_C > Polaromonas. The sequence continues at coordinate 16,163 of JAYUVG010000280.1, forward strand.
CGCGTGGTCGGCGCACGGGCTGGCTCTCCACTGATTTTGGGTGTGGGCAAGGGTGATCAAGAGAACTTTTTGGCCAGCGACGCCATGGCGCTCGCAGGCGTCACCGACCAGATCATTTACCTGGAAGAAGGCGATTTGATCGATATTCAGCTGGGCAAGTACTGGATTCTGGACAAGGCTCAAAAAGCAGTTGAGCGTGAAGTAAAAACCGTGGTCGCTCACAGCGGTGCAGCCGAGCTGGGCCCGTACCGCCACTACATGCAAAAAGAAATTTTTGAACAGCCGAGTGCGATTGCCAACACGCTCGAAGGCATTGAAGGCATTACGCCCGAGCTGTTTGGTGATGCTGCCAAGCAGGTGTTCGACAGCATTGACTCTGTGCTGATTTTGGCTTGCGGCACCAGCTACTACAGCGGCTGCACCGCCAAATACTGGCTGGAATCCATTGCCGGTATTTCTACCCAGGTAGAAGTTGCCAGCGAATACCGCTACCGCACCAGTGTGCCCAATCCGCGCACGCTTGTTGTCACCATCACCCAAAGCGGCGAGACTGCTGACACGCTGGCCGCACTGCGCCACGCGCAAAGCCTGGGCATGACGCAAACGCTGACGATTTGCAACGTGTCCACATCGGCCATGGTGCGCGAGTGCAAGCTGGCTTACATCACACGCGCCGGGGTCGAGATTGGCGTGGCATCGACCAAAGCGTTTACCGCGCAACTGGCGGGGTTGTTTTTATTGACGCTGGCGCTGGCGCAAAGCAAAGGCCGCCTGAGCGAAAGCGCCGAGGCCGCACATGTCAAAGCCCTGCGCCATTTGCCTGTTGCCATAGCCGCAGTACTGGCACTGGAGCCGCAAGTTATCGCCTGGGCTGAAGACTTTGCAAAAATGGAAAACGCACTTTTCCTGGGGCGCGGTTTGCACTACCCGATAGCGCTGGAAGGCGCATTAAAACTCAAGGAAATCAGCTACATCCACGCCGAGGCCTACCCCGCAGGCGAGCTAAAACATGGCCCGTTAGCGTTGGTCACCAGCGCCATGCCAGTAGTAGCCGTTGCACCGAACGACAGCTTGCTGGAAAAGCTGAAAAGCAACCTGCAAGAAGTACGCGCCCGTGGCGGTGTGCTGTACGTGCTGGCTGATGCAGATACAAAACTGGTCTCAAGCGAAGGCCTGCACGTCATCCGCATGCCAGAACACTACGGCGCGTTAAGCCCATTGCTGCACGTGGTGCCGCTGCAGTTGCTGGCGTATCACACGGCAGTAGCGCGGGGAACGGATGTTGACAAACCCCGCAATCTTGCAAAGAGTGTGACTGTTGAATAACAGTCACGGCGCACGCAGGGCGCTGCGGGGTTTGGGGAGCGCTCACTTCGCAACGCGAAGTTATGCGATCACACAAGCCAAGAAACCTGGCAAAGTCAGTCACTGTGGAGTGACTGACTTTGGAAGGCACGACGTGCCGTTTTGGCGAAGCCAAATCCAGGTCTTGGCTTGGGGGACACTCACTTCGCGAAGCGAAGTTATGTGGCCACACAAACCCCGCGATCTTGCAAAGAGCGTGACTGTTGAATAGCGAATGGAAAACGCCCACGTAGCGCTGTAGACTTGTTTGATCATCAAGAAAAAAATTAATGCGCTACAAGAATTTTTTCAGCATTGGGTGGTTCATATGCGTTGCGCTGGTGGCTGCATTGATGCCAGCCCTTAGCACGGCGCAAGCGTCACCCAACAGCGTTGTTGAAGTTTCCAGGGCGCAGCTGTTTGACCTGACCAAACCAGATCAGCCCATTGGCATTGAACTGCCCTACCTGGGCTTGCGAAGCCCGCGCACCTTCAAGCAGTTCAAACTGACGGCTGAATTTACGGTAGCTGACAGCCAGGCCAGCGCGCTGTGGGCGGTGTATTTTTTGTCCCTTTATGACGGCGGTCGAATCAGCATCAACGGCGTGCCTGCAGGAAATGTTCAAACCTCAACCGAGACGACGACTTTCCACCATGTCAGGCCCTACCTCTTTCAGATTCCCCCCAAGCTGCTGCATGACGGCGTGAACCAGCTTGAGGTCGTGTGGGCCAGCAGGGAAACGCAAACACTGATCTCCCAAATTTTGGTTGCGCCCCTGGAGCGCATCACTTCTGACTACCACAGGCGGCTGTTCTGGCAGAACGACATGGCGCAGGTCGCGCTGGTCTATGCCCTTGTGATTGCTGCCATGCTGCTCGGTATCTTCATGCTCAGGCGCAACCAGCGCAGCTATTTACTGCTGGGGCTGAGCGCCATTGGCTGCGCGATTGTGGTGTTTGTTTACGCCCTGCCGCCCATGGCGTATTGGTTGTTTCCGTACTGGCGGTTCGTTCACATTGCGGGCATTGCCCTTTTCACGCAGTGTGCATGGCTGTTTTTAATCACGCAAGGCCAGCCGAAAAACCGATGGTTCCCCAAATTTTGCATTTTTTGGGGCACGCTGGGTCCGACTGTTTATTTGCTGAACTTTTGGCTGTACGACGACAGTTTTTTTCGCAGCTTTGAGGGTTTTTGGGGCGTGAGTTCCGGTGTGATGGGTTTGTACCCGGTCACAATTTTGGGCATGTCGGCATTGCAGCAGTTCTCTTGGCGCAAGCTGGTTTTTCTGCTGGCCACTTTGATGGCAATTTTTGTCGGCGTGATGGATATTCTCTTTCAGACCTTTGGAAAGAGTCAGTTTGGCAATTTTGGCTACAGCCTGCAAGTTGTTTCGTCCGCGTGGCTGACGGCACTGGCTTCTGTTTTGATCGGCGACTTCATTAGCTCGCTAAGCGAGCAAGACAACCAGCAACGCGCCATGACCCAAAGGCTTGCGGAGCAGGAAAGTGTGTTGGTGAGCCTGTATGAAAGCAATCAGCAAAACGAACGTGACCGGGCAACGCTTGAGGAGCGGCAGCGCATCATGCAGGACATTCATGACGGGCTCGGCTCGCAACTCATCAGCTCACTGGCGATGAGCGAAAAAGGAGCACTTACGGTAGATCAGACCAATGTGCTTTTGCGCGAATGCATTGACGACTTGCGCCTGGCGATTGACTCCATGGACACCATAGAGGGCAATGACGACCAGTTTGGCTTGGCTGCGGGAAACCTGCGGTTTCGCATGGAGCCCCGGCTGCGGGTAGCTGGCATTGCACTGCACTGGGACACCAGCGGGTTGCCTGGCGACAACGTGGTGCCCGCGGCGCAAACCCTGCCGCTGCTTCGCATCATGCAGGAAACCATCAGCAATGCGTTAAAGCACGCGGGAGCCAGTCAGATCAGCGTTCGCATCAACGTTGTTGACCAGCAGTTGACGATGGAGATTCAAGACAACGGAAGAGGATTCGATATTGACATCGTGCGGATGGGAAAGGGTCTGAGCGGCATTCAAAAAAGAGCACGCGGCATGGACGCTGTACTCAATATCAACAGCAACGCGGGCACGTTGATCAGGTTAATCCTGCCAATAGCGAAGCATTAAAAAACCCAGGCCAGTTCGACAAACGCAGCGCTGTTTTTTCTTCTGGAGCCAAAGAACGACTGCGCTTTGCCATTGAAGCCATCGACTCCTGCAGACAGTTTGAATGCGTCATTGATTGCATAACTCGCTCTGGCACGAAGCAGGTGGCTTGAATTGTTCAAATCAAAAATACTGGATGCCTCAACCTTCAGTAAATCGTTTAAAAAGCGCTCGCTGAATCTGAGCGTGAGCCCGCGCTCAATAGCGCCAAACTCACCGTTGAGCCGGTTCAGACTTTCAAGAACCAACTTTTGTGTGCCTTGCAAAGACTCGGGGCTGGTATAGCCCGTTCGCTTGATGATAAAAAACTGCACATTGACATTGGCCGTGTCCAGAAAATCCCGGTCAACGCCTGCCACCGCACGCTGGATTTTGCGTGACGGTGCGTTGCCGCCTGGGCACAGAGCGCAACTTGCCGTCATTTTGAAAGCAGCCGCTTCACCGCGAAATGTCCAGCGGCCGGTCGAGGTTGCAAGGTCAGCGCCCGCCATTTGCATATGCTCATGCTGGCTTTGAAAGTTTCCCGGCGGGCCAGACTGAACAAATGCGTACCTGGCTGCCTTGTCAAAACCATCAAAGTAAGACACCGAAAAATCCACACCTTCGCCAGTTCTGTCAATTTTTATGGCGACCTCCGGGCGCTGTGGTTTGGCTGCGGTCAGCAAACCGGCCGGTAGCGAGCCGGTGGGGATTTGGTGAGGCTCAAACCGGCCCAGGTAAGCCGTTATGGCGACGTCGCCAGATGCTTGCCACCTGAGCGCAGCAAGATCACTGCCGTTCCGCTGCTCATCGTCATCAGGCACCCGGGCAGTAAAGTCACGGCTGGACATCACATCGGTTGGGCTGATGCGGTCTGAGCGTCCCCACACCACTATCTGGCGGCCAAGCTTCAAGCTGACATCGCCAAAATCGGCATGCACATAAGCTTCGCGCAGACGACCGCTAAAACCTGAACCAGCAGCGCTGAAGGCCTGGGAAAGCCGGGCGCTTGCCGCCAACCTCAAATTTTCTGCTGGCTGAAGTTTCAAGTTCAACAGGCAAGTTGTGCTGCTCACATCTTTGACGTCATCAAGATTCCTGGTGGAGCTCCAGTAGCCTGTTCGGCATTCTCCAAAAGGCCGCAGCGCAGCAAGCTCTTGCGACAAAGCCGCATTGGGCAAGCCCAGCGCAGCGGCTGCCAAACCCCGGGCAGCAAAAAATCGCACCTGCGCAAAAGAAATTGAGCGCATGGTGCTTACTCCTCGCGCTCAAGATAGCGCTGCGAAAAAACACCTTCCGCAACATCAACATTGGCCTGGAAACGATCCAGAATGATTTGGGTTGAATGTCCGGTTTGAATATTTTTGGCCACCAGCGTCATAGCTTGCCACTTGCCTTGCGCTGCATCAACGAGACGCAGGTCACTGCTCACCACCGTTTTGAGTGGTGTACCGTTGACGTCAAACATGTCAACTTTGACAACCATGCGATTTTGTTTGCTGACCCAGCTGACTCGTTTTGAATAACCCGACTCTTCTGCTACTGCCTGCTGGCGAGGCAGCGACTCAATCACATCAGTAGCATGTCCTTCAAAGTCCTCCGCTTTTAGCCAGCGATGGGTCCAGGCTTCTGGCTTGTGCCCCACCACATCACCATATGACAGGTCGGTTCCAAAAAAGCTGCCCTTTTTGTTGCTGCTTGCCAGGCGGCGGGACTTTTTCAATGCTGGCAGGTAAACCCATATTTCATCTTCTCCCTTTGCATTTTCAATCAGCAAAGACGTGGTGTTGCGCACGTCGCTGGGTGATGTAAACCTGACCATTCGCCGGTTCAGCACGCCATCTGGCGCAAGCTTTGTAGCACCGTGGGTTTTGCGAATCCGCTCTTGCCCGGCGGCATTGGTGAGCTTGAAAGTTGCATCAGACAACGAACTGGCAAGGCGGCTGGCCTGATAACTTTGCGCCATGATGTCTGCTGCATCGCGCTGCTGTGCGTGTACTGTGTCTGTAGCAACTGCTGCACATAAAAAGCCACCAACCGCTGCAATAGCCCAAAGGTTCTTAGTCGTCATCCCCATCGCCACAGGCCAGTTTCGCGCGGTGCTGCCCGGCCTGAAGCAACGCGGCACATAGTAAGTCAGCAAAGTGGGAATCAGCAGCAGCGCGGTCATGGCGCTGACGATCATCGACAACACGATCAGCACACCAAACCAGATATGAACGTAAAAGTTAAACGACAGCAACAACACTGAATAGCCGCCCGCCACAGCCGTTGCCACGTACACCACTGCCTTGCCGGCCGTGCGCATGGTGCGCCTGAGAGCGGCCTCAAAGCTGGTGCCGGTTGCAAGCTCTTCGCGAAAGCGGTACAGCAGATAAATCGCGTAGTCCGCACCAATGCCAATACCCATTGCCGCGCTGACGGAGTTTGGTGTGTTTAACGGAATGCCAAACAGACCCATCACACCAAAATTGACCAGCACGGCAAAGCCAAGCGGCAAGATGAGATAACCACTGGCGACGACCGAACGAAAAATAATCAAACCGGCAATAAACACCACGCCAATCATTTGCGCAATATTCAGCAGTTTGCCGCGCACCAGAGTCTCGCTCAGGGCTGAAGTCTGAGGCACACTGCCACCGATCTGGACAGTGACGCCTGGTGGCAGCTTGGGAACGGCATAGTCGCGAATACTTTTGACAATGGTTTCTGCATAGCGGCTGCTGTCATTTTTTGTCCACACCACCAGACTCAAGTTTTTATAGTCGTAGTCAACATACGCATCAAAATCATTGGGCTGCCCGGAGATGGAATACAGCAGCAAATATTGTGAAATCAGCTCCTGCTGCGTTGGCAAAACGCCAAACGCAGCATCGCCATCGTGCATGGCCCTGTTCATCTGGGCAAGCGCGTCCACCAGCGACGCTGTCTTGCCAACGTCTGGCAGCGTCTCGATAAAGCGCTGCACATCCTGCACCACGGCCAGCACGGCAGGGTCTTTCATGCGGTCAACCCTGTCCCCTTGAAAGACCACATACAACGTATTAGTACCAGCCAGCTTATTGTTTAAAAATCGGTCTTGCGCACGAACCGGGACGGACTCGCCAAAGTAGCTTTTGGTAGAGTTTTCACGATTCAGAAAAATGAGCCCGCTGCTTGATACAACCGCCAGCACAAGAAAGCCAAGCGCCAGTTTTTGTCTGGAGATAAGCACCAGGCTGACCAGAGCATCGGCGAATCGATCCCATCGTGTGGGTTGGGTTGGGTGTGCATCAACCATTTGCGTGGGTGGCGGTTTTAAAAGACTTCGCAGAGCGGGGATCAACGTCAGCTCAATGACCAGCGCGCACAGCACCCCCAGCCCGGTGATGATGCCAAAGGTACGGATGGTGGCAATTTCAAAACTGACCAGCGAAAAGAATCCAGCCGCTGCAACAAAGCCGGCTGCCAGCATCACCGGGCCAATCCGGCTCAACGATTCAATGATGGCCTGGTCGTTTGCAAGTGTTGCCGAATCGTTAGGGCTGGCCAGCCGGATACGGTCATATTCTTCGTAATATCGCTTCAGGATTTGAACTGCATGACCAGCAGCCACTGCCAAAATCAGGATGGGTGTGGTGGCATTGAATGCATCGAGCGGCACATTCATCCAACCCATCAGCCCAATGCTCCACACCACTGCCAGCACAGCCGTCAGCAGAGGCAACAACATGCCCTGAAAGGTTCTGAAGGCTTCAAAATGAATCAGCCCGATGAGCAGCAGCGCTATCGGGAAAAGAAAACCCATGCGCTGAGCATACCGCTCCACAGTTGCAAAAAACACCGGTGTGCCGCTGACATTGATTTGCACAACTGCTGTTTTTTCACGGTCAATCACGGCAAACACTTTGTCCACCACTTCCCGAAATCCCTTGGGGCCAATGTCAACTGAAAACGACAGCGCTGTAACGGTTTTGTCAGCTGACAAAAGCGTGCCCTGATAAAGCCGGTTGTCATCAATGCGCCTGCCTACTTCCTGGGCTGCGGCGTCGGTGATTGGCTTGTCCAGCAGCGACAGCACCTGCATTTCGCCATTTGCGCCGGTGATTGATTTTGCTTTGTCAGCCGCCACGCTTTGCAGGGTGTGCGGCTTGACGCCGGGAACAGCAGACAGTGCCTGCGTCAGTCGCGTCACGACTTGAAGCACCTCGGGTCGCAAAGCCGTGCCGCCATCGGCAGCGCTGACACCCACCACCACAACATACTTGGAGCCAAAAAGGGCCTCGGCCAAATTGGTACCAACAACGTTGGGGTGCGCCTTGGGCAGCATGGCAACCGGATCAATGACGATCCTGAGGTTTCTGATCTGGCTGCCCAGCAGCAGCGTGACAAGTCCAACAACCACCAGCACTGCCAGGCGGCGCTTTACCACCCATTGCATGAAGTGTTTCATTGCAAAACTCCTTGCGAGCCCGTATAGACAAACTGCACCGCTTGTTCAATAACGGACGGGTCTCTGAGTATCCGCCGGTGCCCCAGGCCATCGGTGGCCAGCAACTGGGCACCGTTGGATGCGCGCTGCAGCAGCTCGGCGTGTGAGAACGGTATTTCTGTATCACTGCGGTCATGCACCAGCAAGATAGGCTCTTTGACGCGGGAGATGACCTCAATCATGGATAGCTCTGCCCACTTGACCGGCTCACCGCGCCGCACATCAAAATCATGTCTCATTCGCTGAATCACGAGTGGCGATGTGCGAAAGAACTCACCAAATGCATTTAAAAACCAGTCGCAGCTTTTAAACGAACTGATGAGTACCAGCCGGTTGGCACTCAGGCCAAGGTCACGAAGCGCGAGCAGTGTCATGGCAGCGCCAAACGAATGGCCAATCACACCGTGGATGGGTGCCACAGACTTTGCAACCGTGGCAAGCGCCTGGGCAAATTCAAACATGTCGGTTCGCTTGCCATCCGACTCCCCGTGGGCTGGGCCATCAAAGCTGACCACCCGCAGCCCGCGCTCTACCAGTGCATCAACAAAACCACACAACTGCGTTGCCCGGCCACCCCAGCAATGCACCAGCAAAACAGCCGGACCGCTCCCCCATTCAAGTACTTTGAGAGTTTTCATTCCGAATGGGATGCGAGTGTGACGCGCATTGGCGTAACTGGCCCTTTCACGCTCAGGCGTTTTAAATCGCGGAGGTTGCGACAAAATCCTGTATCCGAGTCTGGCACTGGCTTGCGTCGAAAACTTCGAAGTGAGCCTCAACGCAACGCCCAGTAGCTCTACGCCGGTACGGCTCATGAATCGTGCGCTGCTCTGCGCAGGCGAGTCCGTCGCGCCCTCTGCGCTTGAGTTTTCGGTCAATTGGACGGGTAATTCGGTAGTCATGTATCCCCCAGTTCAGTAGCGGTTTTTAGAAACGTTGTTGCCTGGAAATATTCACGACCCCGGTAGCGCTGCGTATCCCAAAAGCTTGTGTAATCTCACCCATACATCCTAAAAAATGAGGCTGTAGCGTTTTACGGTGGCTCCCAAATGCCTTTAACGTAATAAAAAAACTGCTGTAGCCCGCTAAAAATGGGCGCAAGCAGCTATCAAGTTTGTAGTAGATCAGCGGAAACTGTTGGCCCAGATGCTGATGCGCGTGCCGTCAGACCGCTCCCACACCGCCAGCGCATTGCCGCTGGCGTCAAAGGCGATTTGAGGACTGGCAGCATCCCCCAGGTTGTCCGTCTCAATCAGCGTTGCCGTACCCCAGCTACTGGTAGCAGCGGTAAAGCGGTTGGAGTAGATGTTGGTGCGTGTGCCGTCAGACTGCGGCCACACAGCCAACGCATTACCGCTGGCGTCAAAGGCGATTTGAGGAATGACAGCATTCCCCAAGTTGTCAGTCTCAATCAGCTCTGCGGTACCCCAGCTGCTGGTGGCGGCGGTAAAGCGGTTGGCCCAGATGTTGATGTGTGTGCCGTCAGACTGCCGCCAGACAGCTAGTGCATTGCCGCTGGCGTCCACCGCGATTTGAGAATTGACAGCATTTCCTGAATTCTCCGTCTCAATCAGTGCTGCGGTGCCCCAGCTGTTAGTGGCTGCGGTAAAGCTGTTGGCCCAGATGTTGATTCGTGTGCCGTCAGACTGAGACCACACCGCAAGCGCATTACCACTGGCGTTAACCGCGATTTGGGGCCTGATCGTGCTTCCCGCGTTGTTCGTCTCAATCAGTGCTGCCGTACCCCAGCTGCCGGTAGCGGCGGTAAAACGGTTGGCATGGATGTTGTTGCGTGAGCCGTCAAACTGCTGCCACACCGCCAGTGCATTGCCGCCGGCGTCGATTGCGATTTGAGGATCGAATGCATTCCCCACGTTGTCGGTCTCGATCAGCGCTGCCGTACCCCAGCTGCTGGTGGCGGCGGTAAAGCGGTTGGCCCAGATGTTGGAGCGTGTGCCGTCATACTGATGCCACACAGCAAGGGCATTGCCGCCGGCGTCAAAAGCTATTTGAGGACTGAAAGCATTCCCCAAGTTGTCCGTCTCAATCAGCGCTGCCGTACCCCAGCTGCTGGTAGCGGCGGTGAAGCGGTTGGCCCAGACGTTGAAGCGTATGCCGTCATACTGATGCCACACAGCAAGGGCATTGCCGCCGGCGTCAAAGGCGATTTGAGGATCAAAAGCGCCGCCTAAATTCTCCGTCTCAATCAGCGCTGCGGTACCCCAGCTGCGAGTGGCGGCGCTAAAGCGATTGGACCAGATGTTGATTCGTGTGCCGTCAGACTGTTCCCAAACTGCTAGCGCATTGCCGCTGGCGTCGACTGCGATTTGAGCATCGAAAGCATCCGCCGCGTTGTTCGGTTCAATCATCGAGGCCATACCCCAAGCCTTGGCGGTTGGCGCGGTGGAAGTATCGATAACTTGGTTGGCGGTCAGGCTGGTGGCTATGTTGCTGCCGTCGCCGTCGCCGCCGCCGCAGGCTGACAGGGCAGCCATCAGGCACAAGACCATGGTGGTTTTAAAGTGAGCCAAGGCAGGGTGATTCATGGTGGGACCTCTTAAGTTGATTTAGGTAAAAAACAGCTGTAGCCGACAAAATACGGGCGCAAGCAGCTATTAAGTTTGTAGTAGATCAGCGGAAACTGTTGGCCCAGATGTTGAGGCGTGTGCCGTCAGACTGCCGCCACACAGCCAGCGCATTGCCGCTGCCGTCAATGGCGATTTGAGGATTGGCAGCATCCCCCAGGTTGTCCGTCTCAATCAGCGCTGCCGTACCCCAGCTACCGGTAGCGGCGGTAAAGCGGTTGACCCAGATGTTGAAGCGTGTGCCGTCAGACTGATTCCACACCGCCAGCGCATTGCCACTGGCGTCAAAAGCGACTTGAGGACTGAAAGCACCCCCCGCGTTGTCCGTCTCAATCAGTGTTGCCGTGCCCCAACTGCCGGTAGCGGCGGCATAGCGTTTGGCATAGATGTTGTGACGGGTGCCGTCAGACTGATCCCATACAGCCAGCGCATTGCCGCTGGCGTCAAAAGCGACTTGAGGACCGAAAGCATTCCCTGCGTTGTCGGTCTCAATCAGCGCTGCCGTACCCCAGCTGCTGGTAGCGGCGGTGAAGCGGTTGGCCCAG
>JAYUVG010000281.1:0-4248 GCA_043754255.1 Polaromonas sp.
CGATATTTTCAAGGGAACAACAGACATTGTGGTTTGCGACGGCTTTGTCGGTAACGTTGCTTTGAAAACCAGCGAAGGTCTGGCCAGCATGATTGGCAACTTTATGAAGGTCGAGTTTTCTCGCAATATTTTTACCAAAGTTGCAGGCTTCATCGCTTATCCGGTCTTAACTGCGTTTAAAAAGAGAATGGATCACCGGCGTTACAACGGCGCGGCTTTGCTGGGCTTGCATGGCCTGGTTTTCAAAAGCCATGGTTCGGCAGACATTTTTGCCTTTGAGCGTGCGCTGCACCGGGCTTATGGTGCGGCCAGCAACAATTTGCTGGAGCGGGTCAGGGAGCGCATCGCCCATGCCGCGCCCATTTTGGTGGCCATGCAGCCAGAGCAAAATGTGCGAAATATGAAACAAGCTGTCGCGGTACATTAAGCGATACTTTTTCAGGGCTTTGTTTTGATGGCACTTTACTCACGAATCATTGGCACTGGCAGTTTTTTGCCTCCTGAACGGCTGACCAATACCGACCTGGCGGCTCGCCTGGCCGTTACCGGCGTTGAAACGTCAAGCGACTGGATTGTGGAGCGCACAGGTATTCATGCCCGGCATTTTGCGGCACCTGACGTTTCGTGCAGCGACCTCGCATTTGAGGCTGCCAAAAACGCGTTGCAGGCAGCCGGTTTGCAGGCCAGCGACATTGACCTCATCATTGTTGCCACGTCCACACCAGACATGGTGTTCCCGTCAAGCGCCTGTATTTTGCAAAACAAGCTGGGCATTGCAGGTTGCCCGGCGTTTGACATTCAGGCAGTTTGCAGCGGTTTTGTCTATGCGCTGAGCGTGGCTGACGCCATGATCAAAGCGGGCAGTGCCAGCAAGGCGCTGGTGGTGGGTGCAGAGGTTTTTTCCCGCATTCTTGACTTTTCAGACCGCACCACCTGCGTATTGTTTGGTGACGGCGCAGGCGCTGTCGTGCTGGCAGCTTCTGATACGCCCGGCATATTGGCCACCGACCTGCATGCAGATGGCAAACACGTGGGCATTTTGTGTGTGCCGGGCAATGTCTCAGGCGGCAAAGTGATTGGTGATCCGCTTTTGAAAATGGACGGACAGGCAGTGTTCAAGCTGGCTGTCGGCGTGCTGGAAAGCTCAGCGCGCGCAGCGCTGGCCAAAGCCAACATGACGCACGAAGACATTGACTGGTTGATTCCACACCAGGCCAATATCCGCATCATGCAAAGCACTGCCAAAAAGCTCAAATTGCCGCTTGAAAAATTGATTGTCACGGTTGACCAGCACGGCAATACTTCCGCTGCGTCGATTCCACTGGCACTCGACACTGCGGTGCGCAGCGGCAAAATCAAAAAGGGCGACACGCTGATGCTGGAAGGCGTGGGTGGCGGTTTTACCTGGGGCTCGGTGTTGCTCAATTACTGACCTTCAAAAAGTCGTATTGAAAACACCTTTTTGATGAACGCGCGCCACCGCAACTTTCTTTTTGCGGCTTTGCTGCTGACAGCTTTTGCGGCTGCTGGCTATAAAACTTTTCAACGCGCCCCAAGCCCGACTTTTGCCGTGTCAAGTGTCAACACGGCTGCTTTGCCAGACAAGACACTCGGCTCCAGTCAAATACCCAGGCAACAAGCTCTGTTTGTCTCCAGCAATCCAGGCCAGGCCGTGCATGCGCCGTCTGCTGTTGAACTGAGCGACGGCCGGTTGCGGGCGGTGTGGTTTTCAGGCTCGCGTGAAGGTGCGGGCGATGTGACAGTTCAAACCGCTGTCTTGAATCCGGCCAGTCAGCGCTGGGATGCCGAGGCAACCTTGTTCAGCCGCGCCGACCTTCAACGCGGGCTGCTCCGCTATGTCAAAAAAATTGGCAATCCAGTGATTGCGCGGGCCCCTGATGGATCTCTGCACCTGTGGGCTGTCAATGTGTCGCTGGGCGGTTGGGCGGGCAGTGCGATTACCTGGGCGCGCTCTCTTGACGAAGGCGCGACCTGGAGCACGCCCAGGCGTCTGGTCACATCGCCTTTTTTAAACATCAGCACGCTTGTTAAAGGCGCGCCTGTGGCTATGACGGATGGCTCCATCAGCTTGCCGGTTTATCACGAGTTCATTACCAAATTTGGTGAGGTGCTGCACCTGAATGCGCAGGGCCAGGTGATAGACAAGACGCGCATTCAAGGCAGCCGCACCAGCTTGCAGCCCGTGGTGCTGGTAGCTGGCCCGCTTGATGCCGCAGCCTACATGCGCTCTGGGCAAGGCGGCAAGGTTTCTACATCCGCCACAACCGATGCAGGCAAGACCTGGTCGAAGGCTGGCACGATAAATGTGCCCAATCCAGACTCAGCATTGGCAGGTTTGGTCACAAACCAGGGAAGCAAGTGGCTTGCGCTGAATCCCAATGCTGTGGGGCGTCAATCGCTGGCATTGCTCAAAGCCGGCAGTGCTGGAAATTTTGATGCAGCGACGCCGCTTTTTGTGGATGGTTCAGCCCAATCCAAAACGGCAACCACCAAAAGCCTGTCAGTTGCCGAGCATGCCGAACTGCTTGGCCGTGAGCTTAAAGTCCGAGGTGCAAGTGACGCTGACATTCAGGCTTATGTCGCCAGCGCAGCCCGCCAGCTGTGCTCCACGACGTCCTGCGTGCAAGAATTTTCATACCCGTTTTTATTGCAAACACGTGACGGTAATCTGCATGTGCTGTACACCTGGCACCGCAGCCGGATCAAGCATGTCCAGCTGAATTTGGTTGCCCATGACTGATTGGTTTGCGTTGCTGGGCATCAATCTGGTGCTGTGCGCCGGGCTGCTGGCGGCACTTCGCTCCATGCGCACTGTGCGTTCGCATCCAGCCTGGGCCAAAGGCATCACTGCGATTTTGTTTGCGCTGCTATGGATTCCGCTGGGCGCGGCGCAGATACCGGCAGTGGCCTACGTCAGGGGTATCACGGCTGATTTGAGCGTGACTTTGGTCGCATTGACGGTATGGCGCCTGTTTCACCTGGCACTGGGTTGGCGCGCCATTGCAAAGCGCGATTTGCTGGCAGTGATGGGAGCCACTGCGCTGGCGGCGGTGTTTCTTTATCCACTGGCCTTGGGTTGGGGCGACTGGGACGCATATCGCCCAGGTTGGGGTTCATGGGGCATGCTGGCAAGTTTGTTGGTGCTGTGCGCGGTTTGCTGGACAAAAAATTTGCGGGTTTTGCCCGCATTGGTGGCGCTCGCGCTGTTGGCCTGGAGTTTTGGCTGGATGGAATCCGGCAACCTGTGGGACTACTTGCTTGATCCCTGGCTGTCCCTCTATTCGCTCGGATTTGTGTTGATGAAATGCGTGCAAGTGATCAAGGGCTCTCCAAGCAAAATATGAACACTCTGTGGCCGATGCAATTTACAACCGTTTTTTAAACTTGGGAAATATCCATGACAGCAACAACCTCTATTGCACGGCGCACCGCGCTAACGCTCATTGCTGGCGCGTGCAGCTACGTATACGCTGCGCCCGAGCAAAAGGTGTCGGCAAAAAATAAAACAGTATCTGCGCAAGCCCCGGTGTTGTGGCCTACCCAGCCGGTAAAGCTACTGGTCGGGTTCCCCCCGGGGTCAGTGCAAGACATATCCGCGCGCATCATTGCCGAGCCACTTTCCAGATCACTGGGGCAGAGCGTCATTGTTGAAAACAGGCCTGGCGCGTCGGGAACCATCGCTGCAACCGCTGTAGCAAAAGCCACTGACGGGCACACCTTTGGCGTGATGAACAACAGCCAGCTCACCATTGCCAAGTTGCTCAATCCAGCCATTGGCTACAACCCGGCGACTGATTTGTTGCCGGTTGCTCTGGTTGCTACCACTCCGCTGGTATTTGTCGTGTCCAACGCAGCAACCGGCACAAGCAGCGCGCAATGGATCGATTGGCTGCAAACTTTGGGGGCCAAGGCAAATTTTGGTTCACCTGGTGTAGGTACGCCTGGGCATTTGGGAATGGAAATGATCCGGGGGCGCAGCGGCGGGCTTGTATTGAGCCATATCCCCTATCCTGGCAATCCGCAGGTTATTACTGCGATGTTGTCTGGACAAGTTCAAGCCGCGTTGCTGCCACCAGGCCTGGCCATGCAGCAAGTTCGGGCAGGGAAAATGAAGGCATTGGGCGTCACGTCCGAGCAGCGCAGCCTGCTAGCGCCAGAAGTACCGTCGCTCAGGGAAATAGGCATTGTGGGCGTTGATATGGAACTGTTTACTGCCGTAGCCGGGCC
>JAYUVG010000282.1:0-8961 GCA_043754255.1 Polaromonas sp.
TGCCGCTGCGCCAAGCACCGCATCGGCGTGATCGGCGCAGATAGGCTTTTTATTATCAAAGAACCAACCCTCTCCCCACAAAGGGAGAGGGAGCAATAGACACCCGTTTGCCGAAATCTATTTAATATTGCATTCACGCCTGAGCAATGCAAGCGCATCATCAACAGCGCCCACCGCATCGCTTCTCAAAAGCCCCTGTGCTTCTTCCACAAAATTCGACCACAACTGCACATAGTCACCTTGATACTGCGCAGGAGCCTGCTGCCAGATAAATTCAGTTGCAGCCTCAGGCTTGAAACCTGCCTTTTGAATTTTGTGAATCAGCGTGGCAGCACTCTTCTCACTCAAAATGGTTTTCGGTGCAGCATGGGCAGCCAAGCAGAAAAACAGCGTCAACAACGAACCATCATCGGTGTGGCCACCAGTGGTTTTGGCCCAGTCCTTTGATACTGAACGGTCGTGGTGGTCAACTTCGCTTAAAGCGTCTTCCAGCCAGAAATAACGCCCTATAAACGCTGGGGTCTGGTCAAACAATTTTCGCGCAGGCAGCTTGGTGTCCAGAATTTTTGCCGCGTCACGCATGATGGAAAGCTGCACACCTGTTACCAACTCAATAAATTTTTCAGGCAGCTTTTTGGGCAAGGCAATTTTGAACTCTTGCGGTTTGGCCGCAAACTTTGCACGCAGGCCAGCGACCATCTTGTCAAAGCCAACCCAGTCGGGCAACCGGATACCTCGGCAGGCCATTACCAGCAACGCCGTGCGAATTACCGCTTCAGCATCCTTGCCGGCATCTTCCAGGTCATCTGCGTCTAGGCCCAATTCATTTGCCAACCAGATGGCAGCATCAATCACCAGCGCCACTTGCTGGCGTTTGGCCAGCTCGGCCTGGTAATCGGCCAGGCTGCACAGCGACCATTTGGCCAGTTGCGGAATGTGGTCGTCCCTAAAACCGCCACGCTCGTTCATGCCGAAGTGACTGTTTTGCGGCATCGCAATCATGGCTTTGAGTAGGTCTGAGCCACCTTTGGAACGGGACAAAAAGGAATGTTCACTCAGGGAGATAGCCGCCTCCTGTACATCCCCCTCAAAGGTATGCTCCAGATACAAACTCACCAGATTGACCATCCGGTCTTTTGCTTTTTCAAGCTCGGGCCGCAAAAACTCAGTGCCAAAGTAGCGTGCAATTTGCACCATGCCTTTGGGCGCATCTGCTTGAATAGCCTCAAGCTTCGAGCTGTCAATGATGTGGTTCTGAATGCCGTGTTGCAAGGCTTTTTCGAAAAATGGCCGCGCATCGTAAAGCGATACAGACGATGGCGCTATTGCATCAGACATACTGTTATTCTTCAACGTAGTCAAACAGATTTCACAAGGAGATCAAGGAGATCAAAGGAAATACAAAAAATGTTTTCCTCCTGGGCCTCCTTGATCTCCTTGTAGAAATCTGCGAATTCATATAGCCGACTCTTCATCCGAGTCCCGCTTGACCGGTGTCACAATGCCACGGTCGGTATCACCTGTTTCCACCTTGCCGTCGTCTTCTTCAAGTCCCTCGTCATCGCCAAAACCAGCATCAAAGGCGCTGGCCTTGGCGCGCAGCACCAGCAACATTTCAATGAACAAATCAGGCAGCTCGTAGCGCAAAATCCAGGCCAGTTGCATCCAGTCCTTGTCGGCCACTTCGTCCTGCTCAAGCTTGGGCTTTTCATACGCCTTGGCCAGCAGCTCGTCTTGCGACAGCATGTCGCCATGGTCGTCTATCGCATCGAACGAGCCGGTGCGGGCAAAGGCTTCTACCCGGCTCCACTTTTCAGAAAAGTAATCAGCCAATGCGTCGCTGCCACCTTCCAGGTTGCCAATCGCGGTCAAGAATTCAATCGGTTCAGAATCATCGCGAAAAATAATTGAATTCACCATGCCGCGAAGGTGCGTGCGGGTCAAGTCCTTGTACTGCTTTTCAATCACCACGGCGCGTGCAAACTGCTCGGGCGTCACGAGCAAATTGATCACCGATTCTTTAGAGTTGTCATACTCGCGGATGATGGCCAGCACGTCTTTGGCAGGCAACTGCTCCAGCACCACCATCAGCGCAGCATCGCCCTCAGCATCGGCCAGCTCGACCAGTGCGCCTTCAGCGCCCACAATGTCGCCAGCAGCAATCAGGGCTTGGGTTTTGGTAATAAGTGCAACGTTGCTCATGATCTATTCCTTGCGGTCAAAGCCTTGCTCCGCCATCCAGTCATCACCGGCTTGCTTGCGAGCTTTGGCATCCGCGCGTTCTTCTGCATCACCGTCCAGTTCTTCTTCGTCGTCCGCATCTTTGTCTTCATCTTGAGCAACGTGGGCTACCGGTTTGCCAGCCATGTATTCCAGACCAGCAGCAACCGTCAAAAACCATTCGCCACCCGGCTCTGTCAATACTTTGTCAGCCAGTTCTTGCGCCCAGGGTGCAATCTGAATATCTTCGGCCAAACTGCTCCAGTCAGGCAACTCGTCAGCTTCAAAACTGAGCAAATCGTCCATCACGGCAGGCTTGCTAAAAGCAAAAGCCTGATGAAAAACCACCGCCACCATCTCAGGGCTGAGCTCCATCATCTTGACCAAGAAATCAATTTCGCCACGCTTGTCAGCCAGACGTTTTTTCAGCACGTCCTTGCCTTCAGAGTCCTGGCTCAGGTCGTCCAGCTCGGCCTGGTAAGCCTTGTGCAAGTCAGAAAAAAATTCGGAAGTGTTCATGTCAATCTTTGCTGTTCAAATTTTATTCAGGCAACCGTCAAAGTACTGTCGCCAAATGTCCTGAGCTGTTGCCAGCGGATCGTCCAGCAAACTGCGGCGACGGTTGTCGTCATAGGCCTGGCGTTTGTCGGCATCAGACAGCACGTCATAAGCTTCTTGCACCGACCTGAAACGCGCAGCTGCATCGACAGCAGCATTTTTGTCCGGGTGATAAAACGACGCTTTTTGTCGAAACGCTTTTTTGATGTCTGCCAGTGAGGCAGCGCTGTTCAGACCGAGAGCGGTGTAGTGGTCAGTCACAAATGAAAAGTCTCAACTTTCAAACCCGCAAATATCTTGAAATCGGATGCGTTTCGGGTCAGCACGGCGTACCCATGATGTATTGCAGTCGCAGCGATTACTGCATCATGCGCTCCTGCAGTCAGATTCTTCGACAAGGCAGCCACCATACGGGCGTGGGTACGAGCGACCGGCATTGAAAACTCCAGCACCGGAATAATCGACAACAAGTTTTCCACAAACGCACCGCGTTGCGCCTTGCGCTGTGCTGTACTGGCGCGCTCAACACCTACAAGTAATTCACTGGCAGTGATGGCGCTCATGTAAGCATCACCGTAAGCCGACCATCGAGCCAAATCAATCTTGCCTCCCATACGTTCAGCCAGTATCCAAACGTCAGAGTCGACGACTAACCCCATGGATCAGCTCTGCTTTTAAGCGCTACACGCACATTGCGAACATCGTCAGCCATCGCCAGCCGCTCAGACGGTTTGAGTTGTGGCCCTTTTGCAAGCGCATCGTCAAGTTGATCAATTGGAAAGCCTGATCTGGCCATCGCAGGCAACACGCGCGCAACAACCCGTTTGCCACGCTGAATATCCAGCGATTGCCCCTGATACTGCACCTGACTCAAAAAATTTGAAAGGCCGCGTGAAAACTCTGTGACTGTCAATGCAACTACACCCATAGCTTATCCTCCTAAAATCTGATAATCATTTTATCAGATTACCCTCAGCAGCCATATCCCGTTTTGCATGAACGTTGGTGCGCGGTTTCATTTACCCTGCTATTTCGCATTTTCCCCATTGGGTAGATACCTTGATACAACGCTCAAACGGATATTTTGTATTGGTTCTCACAGCCAACAGCATGGCTTCAATTTCCGCAGCGTTTCTTG
This sequence comes from Polaromonas sp., assembly GCA_043754255.1. Classification (GTDB taxonomy): domain Bacteria; phylum Pseudomonadota; class Gammaproteobacteria; order Burkholderiales; family Burkholderiaceae_C; genus Polaromonas. The sequence continues at coordinate 3,917 of JAYUVG010000282.1, forward strand.
TTTTATGAAAGTAATCAAACACTTCACCGTTGACAATAAGGGCTGCTTGCGGCGAACCTCCGCGTCCCGAGCTGGCGAAATCAAGCTTGTCTTTAAATGGTTTGACGTCAGTTGGAAGAAAAAAACTTGAAGGAACTGGCGACCGGATACTTTTTACAACGTAGGAGAAGGTTATCTTTGTAAATTCGTCCGATGCTTTCAACTTTGGCAATTCGCCTTTTCGCCATGCCACACATGGCGGGCAGTCTTCGCCACCCATCCAGACAAGCTGCACCGAAGGGGCTATTTGCGAACTTGCTGCAAATGAAGCACATAAAGTCAGAACAAATAAAACAATACGACACTGCATGACGATGCTCCTGACATGGGATTTTAAAAATTAGCTGGATGTATTTGCCCATTCAGACAACCGCCCCTCAACCAGCCGATAACGCCGCGCACAACGCGCTGCCAGCGTTTCGTCGTGCGTGACCATGATGAAAGCTGTGCCCTGGTCGCGTGCGAGTTGCAGCATCAGTTCAAACACGCCTTCTGCGGTTGAGCGGTCAAGGTTGCCGGTGGGCTCATCTGCCAGTACGCAGGCCGGCTGCGTGACCAGTGCCCTGGCGATGGCCACGCGCTGGCGCTCGCCGCCTGACAGCTCGGCCGGGCGGTGGTGAAGGCGGTCTTGCAGACCCACGCTTGCTAGCATTTTAGTAGCTGTTTGCGCGCATAATTCGGGGGCCAGACGCCGAATCCATAGAGGCATGGCGACGTTATCAAGTGCTGAAAACTCTGGCAGCAGGTGGTGAAACTGGTAGACAAAACCAAGGTGCTGGTTACGCAGCTGGCCTTGTACTTGCGGCGTGAGCGTTGACAGGTCTTGCCCCTTCAGCATGACCTGTCCGCTGGTCGGCGCGTCTAGTCCACCCATCAAATGCAACAGTGTGCTTTTGCCAGAGCCGGATGCCCCGACGATGGCAATCGTGTCGCTGGGGTTGACGGTCAGGTCAACGCCTTGCAGCACTGTGACGTCCAGGCGACCTTCTATGAAGCGTTTGGTGAGGCCCGTGGCTTGTAAAACGACATCACTCATAACGCAGTGCCTCCGCCGGATTCACTCTGCTCGCCCGCCAGCTCGGGTACAGGGTAGCCAAAAAAGACAGGATCAACGCAATCACCGCTATCGGCATGATGTCGGCATACTGCGGCTCGCTGGGCATGCGGCTGATCAGGTAAATGTCTTTGGGCAAAAAGTTGGCGTTCAGCATCCGCTCCAGCGCGGGCACCAGCACATCAATATTGAACGCAATGCCCAGGCCCAGCAGCAGCCCGGCCAGCGTGCCAATCACGCCGACCATTGCGCCCTGCACGACAAATATGCCCATGATGCTTTTCGGGCTGGCACCCAGTGTGCGCAAAATCGCAATGTCGGCGCGCTTGTCGGTCACCGTCATCACCAGCGTTGACACCAGATTGAACGCGGCCACTGCAACAATCAGCGTCAGGATGATGAACATCATGCGTTTTTCAAGCTGCACGGCGGCAAACCATGTTTTATTCTGGCGTGTCCAGTCGCGAATCAGCAAATCACCGCTCAAGCTGCGCGACAGCACTGAGGCCACCTCACGCGCCTCGTGCAGGTCACGCAGCTTGATGCGAATGCCGGTGGCTCCTTCCAGCCTGAAAATTTTGGCCGCGTCGTCCTGGTGCATCATGACCAGCGCGGAGTCGTATTCATAGTGGCCTGAATCAAATGTGCCCACCACCGTCATCTGCTTCAAGCGCGGTACGATGCCGGCTGGCGTAACCTGCCCACTGGGTGCGATCAGGGTGACCGAGTCACCCTCACGAACGCCCATGCTTCTGGCCAGCTCGGCACCCAGCACCACACCGAACCCGCCGGGTATCAATTTGGCAAGCGTGGGGCCAGACGTTGCAGCCAAATCCGTCACTTGCCCTTCCAGTGCCGGATCGATACCGCGCACCAGCGTGCCCTTCATGTCTTCACCCCTTGCCAATAGCGCCTGGGCAGCTATAAAAGTTGCAGCACCGACAACATTTTTATTGGCTTTGATCTCGGCCAGCGTTTTTTGCGGATCGGGCAATGCAGCACCATTCGGGGCAAATACTTCGATGTGCGAGATAACGCCCAACATGCGGTCACGCACTTCTTTCTGAAAGCCATTCATCACGCTCAGCACAATGATCAGCGCCGCCACGCCAAGTGCAATGCCCAGCATGGAAACACCCGAGATAAACGAGATAAAACCATTGCGGCGCGTGGCGCGGCCAGCGCGGGTGTAACGCCAGCCTAAAACAAGCTCATAAGGTAATTGCATAACCCTCAATTGTGGCATCCCGGACAATACCGGCATGTCAGTTGACTCCACACCCCATCTCATTGTTCCGTTTGCGGGCTGTAGTCCAACAACCTGGTCACAGGCAGCCTCACCGCTGGAGCCAAAAAACCTCGGGAAATTATTACGCGGCATGAAGCTGGTGGACACCGATTCGGGGGCTCCAGCCAGTTTGTCGCCACCGCATGAGCGGGTGCTGGCCAAGGCACTTGAACTGGCAGCAACTGAGCCAGCCAACGACGGCCTGCTGCCCTGGGCGGCGCTTGAGGCGAACGCCAAGCCTGGTGAAGCCTGGGCTTTCATCACGCTGTGTCACTGGTCAATGGGCCGCGAGCATGCGACGCTGACTGACCCTGCTGCACTGGAAGTTTCACAAGACGAATCGCAAACTTTGCTGGCCGCCATGCAGCCATACTTCGCCACCAGCGGCATCACCCTGCACCACCATCAGCCGGGCTGCTGGCTGGCTACGGGGGCTGTCTTTGCAGACCTGCCTACTGCGTCGCTAGACCGCGCCATGGGCCGCAACGTTGACCCGCTTCTGCCGCCATCCAAAGCCATCAAGCTGCTGCAAAACGAGATGCAAATGCTGCTGTACACCCACCCCATCAATGACACCAGAGGCGCTAACAGGCAAAGCAGCATCAATTCATTCTGGCTGAGCGGCACCGGGGCATTAACAAAACCCGCGTATTCAAATTTGGCTGTGACTGTGTACCGCGGACTTGCACCAGCGGCGTTGGCTGATGACTGGGCAGGCTTTACTGCCGCCTGGGCAGAGCTGGATGCAACAGCAGTGAAAGAGTTCTTAAGCCTGCAACAAGGCGGCAAGACGGTTCGCATCAGCTTGTGCGGCGAGGCCAATGCCGTCACGTTTGAAACTGCTGGTCACAGCGTTTTTTCAAGAATTAAAAACACGTTCAAACTGCAATCGATGGACTATCTGCTCAAGCAGCTATAAAAACAAGAGCAATATGAAAATTCATGTCAGAGATGTCCCACCTAGAGCAGTGTGGGCACTGCAGCAGGCGGGCGTGCACCCGCTGCTGGCGCAGCTGTATGCGGCGCGCGGTGTGCGCACGGCTGATGAGCTGGACGAAGGGCTGGCACGCTTGCTCAGTCCCAGCACACTGCTAGGTGCGAAAGAAGCAGCTGTGTTGTTGGCCGATGCCATTGCAGCGGGCAAACACATCTGCATCGTGGCTGACTACGACTGCGACGGTGCAACGGCCTGTGCAGTCGGCATGCGCGGACTTAAATTGTTGGGCGCAACAAACGTCAGCTACCTGGTGCCCGACCGCGTGGTAGACGGCTACGGCCTGACCGCACCAATTGCTGACCGCGTCAAAGCACTCGGCGCTGACCTATTGGTAACGGTAGACAACGGCATTGCCAGCTTTGACGGCGTGGCACGCGCCAAGGCGCTCGGTATGCAAGTGCTGGTGACGGATCACCACTTGCCAGCTTTGACGGACGGAACAATTGGCTTGCCCAATGCAGACGTCATCGTCAACCCAAACCAGCCGGGTTGCAGCTTTGAAAGCAAATCAATCGCTGGCGTGGGCGTGATGTTTTATGTGTTGTTGGCGCTGCGGGCTGAGCTGCGTGAGCGCGGTGTTTATACACAGCAAAACCAACCTAAAGTTGATGTGCTGCTGCCACTGGTTGCACTGGGCACAGTGGCCGATGTTGTCAAGTTAGATGCCAACAACCGCCGCCTGGTAGCCCAAGGCTTAAAACGCATCAGAAGTGGCTATTTACCTGCGGGAGTAGCTGCTTTATTTGTAGCAGCAGGCCGAAAGGCCAACGTCGCCACCACCTTTGATTTTGGCTTTGCCCTGGGCCCACGCATCAACGCCGCCGGCCGCCTGGCCGACATGACGCTGGGCATTGAATGCCTGCTGACCGACGACGCAGGCCGGGCTGACGAGTTGGCCAAAACGCTCGACGGCATCAACCGCGAACGGCGCGACATAGAGGCCGACATGCGCGAACAAGCGCAACTGGCCGCCGACGCGATGATTGATTTCGATGACGAACCGCCGCCCGCCATAGCGATTTACGAGCCCAGCTTTCATGAAGGCGTGGTCGGCATCGTCGCGTCCCGCATCAAAGACAAATTGCACCGCCCGACCTTCGTGTTTGCAGCCAGCGCAGCAGAAGGAAAATCCCACGAAATCAAAGGCTCAGGCCGCTCAATAGCAGGCTTTCATTTGCGCGACGCACTGGACTTGGTTGCCAAGCGACAGCCCGGCGTGCTGCTGAAATTCGGCGGCCACGCGATGGCGGCAGGCTGCACGATTGAGGAGAAAAACTTTGAGCTGTTTGAGCACACCCTGCAGCAAGTAGCCCGTGAATGGCTAGACGCCGCCACGCTCATCCGACGCATCGACACCGACGGGCCATTGGCTGCAGAGTTTCGCCGCACTGACATCGTGGATACGCTGCACAAAGAAGTCTGGGGACAAGGCTTTGCAGCGCCCACGTTCAGTGAAGAATTCGAAGTCGTGTCACAGCGCCTGGTTGGTGAAAAGCACCTGGCTTTGAAGCTAAAACATAAGGGCCAGCCAGTAGACGGCATCTGGTTTGGCCATACCGAGCCACTGCCCGCGCGGGTGACATTGGCCTTCAGGCTGGATGCGGATGAGTGGCAAGGGGTGAGAAGGGTGCGGTTTTTGGTTGAAGCGGCAGAAGTTTAGGATTTTG
>JAYUVG010000283.1:0-2500 GCA_043754255.1 Polaromonas sp.
TTCAGCCTGCAGGCACTGCTGGCGACAGCCCAGGCGGCTGCATTCACACCGGACGACGAGAAAAACGTGCGCGCAGTGGTTGAGGCGCAACTCGCAGCGCTGGCCAAAGACGATGCGACCAAAGCGTTTTCGTATGCCGCGCCCAACGTTCGCAAGGCCATTGGCACAGCCAGCCGTTTTTTGAGCATGGTACAAACCGATTACCCGGTGGTGTACCGCCCGGCGTCGGTCGCGTTTCTCAAACCGGAGGGCGATGGCGATGAAGTCGTGCAGCGGGTCCAGATGCAAGACGCCGCCGGCAATGCGTGGCTGGCCATCTACAGCCTGCAGCGGCAAAAAGGGAACGTGTGGCGCATCACAGGCTGTGCAGTGATTGAGAACAAGGGCCGCATGGCTTGAGCACCAAGCACCGCACGCTACTTGTTTGATAGCAATTGGCCCCTGTATTTTCTGACGCTGAGCCGTTTTTGATGTGAATCGTCAGGCTCAATACGTGCCGATATAGTCTTTTTTACCAACCACCACACCGTTGTGGCGCAAGATGGCGTAAGCGGTGGTGGTGTGAAAAAAGAAATGCGGCAGGCCGTAATTGAGCAGGTAAGACTCGCCGGTAAAACGCTTTTCCTTGGGTGTACCGGCCTGGGTGACGATCTCGCGAGTGGCAGCGTCTGCAAACTTGGCGACATCGAGCCCCTGCACAAATGCGAGCACGGCCCCAATGCGCACCTGCAGGTCAGCAAACGTCTGCTCGGTATCTTCCATCTTGGGCACTTCTACGCCAGCCAGCCGTGCGCAAACACTTTTGGCGAAATCGGTCGCCACCTGCACCTGGCGCAGCAGCGGAAACATATCGGGGTACAGGCGCGCGTGCAGCAACGCGTTGGGGTCGATTTTTTTGTCGAGCACATGGGCTTCGGCTTTGCGCAAAACCTCTTGAAGTCCGCCCAGCATCTGCGCAAAAACGGGAATAGATGTGGCGTGAATAGCGTTGGTCATGGATTCTTTCGAGAGTGGTTGGTCAGGCGGCGTTTTGTGGGCCTGTTCTAGCCATTGGCAGCGCTTTTACTGAAGCACCGGCTGCGGCCGCCGATGGCAAGCATAACCACGTCTTAAAATTTTTACGGTGCCGGGTCTGCGCAAACCAATCTCGCTTACCGACCGGCCGGCCGGCATGAGAACATCAGTATCTTTTCTAAACCCTCTTTTGTTAGGTAATTTATATGTCGCAATGGTTGCGTTATTTGTGCAACGGGCAAGCCGGTTTTGGCGTGCTGGCGGGCGACAAAATTGAAGTTTATGAGGGCAACCTGTTTGCCACGCCGCGCAGCACCGGCTTGCAGCTTGCGCTGGGCGACGTACAAGTCGGCCTGCCCTGCGTGCCCGGCAAGTTCATCGGGCTGTGGAACAACTACCACGCGCAGGCGGCCAAGCAAAGTCTGGCCATTCCTGCGGAGCCTTTGTACTTCATCAAGGCCGCCAGCAGCTACGCTGCCCATGGGCAGGACATCACACAGCCCGCCAGCTATGACGGGCGTGTCGTGTACGAGGGCGAACTGGGCTTGGTGATCGGCAAAACCTGCAAAAACCTGGATGTTGAAGAAGCTGAATCTGCCATTTTTGGCGTCACCTGCGTCAACGACGTGACCGCGCTCGACCTGCTCAACCGCGACGCCTCTTTTGCCCAATGGACGCGCGCCAAAAGCTTTGACACCTTTGGCGTCTTTGGCCCGGTGATCACCACCGGACTGGACTTGAAAGCCTTGAAGATACGCACGCTGGTGGGCGGCAGGGAGCGGCAAAATTACCCGTGCAGCGACATGATTTTTTCACCAGCCCAGATTGTTTCCATGCTTTCAAAAGACATGACGCTGATGCCGGGGGACCTGATTGCCTGTGGCACGTCGCTCGGGGTTTTGCCCCTGAAGCCGGGCACGGTGGTTGAAATTGTCATAGACGGCGTCGGCGTGCTGCGCAACACCTTCACGACTGCAGCGCCCACATCAGGTTTAATGGAAAACCAGTAAGTGGCGATTCGGCGCTAATGTAGCGTCAATTCAGGCGATCTTTAGAAAGCTTTTGCATCATGAAAATTTGTATCGTAGGGGCCGGTGCCATTGGCGGCATGCTGGGCGTCAAGCTGGCCCGCAGCGGGCATGAGGTCACGCTGATTTTGCGCGGTGCCAATTTAGCGGCCGTGCAGCAAAACGGCTTGCTGCTGATTGAGGAAAACGGTAACGAGCTGCTGGCCAAACCCATTCGCGCCACGTCTGTCATTTCCGAGGCAGGCGTGCAGGATGTACTTATTTTGGGCATGAAGGCGCACCAAGTGGCCAGCGTGGCCCCCGAGTTGCCCGCACTCATGCATGCTGACACCCGCGTGGTGACCATGCAAAACGGTATCCCGTGGTGGTACTTTCACAAGCTGCCTGGTGCGTTGGCTCAGCCGTATCTGGGCCGGCCCGTTCAGGCGGTCGACCCCGACGGCACCATTGCCCGCCAC
>JAYUVG010000284.1:0-3480 GCA_043754255.1 Polaromonas sp.
TGGTGCAGATGCCTTGGTGATTTGCACCGAATGGAAAGCCTTCAGAACAATCGAGCCAGACTTGTTGAAACGATCACTGAATTACCCAATTGTTGTAGATGGCCGAAATTTGTTTGACCCGAAGACGATGGCAGATGCTGGCATTCTTTACTATGCTATTGGTCGCGGGGAAAAATCTTCGAAATTGATGGGTAACGACAAATGACCACACGTCACAACGACCTTGTCTCCATCATCACGCCCGCGTTTCGCGCAGCATCGGTCATCGACGAGACGATCAAGTCCGTGATTGCGCAGACGCACACAAACTGGGAGATGTTAATCGCCGAAGATTGCTCGCCTGACAATACGCGTGACGTCATTCGCCAGTGGGCGCAGACCGATCCGCGTATTCGGTTGATTCCGCTTGAACGAAACGGTGGCCCAGCGATGGCACGCAACGCGGCCATCGAGCGGGCGACCGGGCGCTGGATCGCCTTCTTGGACAGTGATGATCTGTGGCTTCCAAAAAAACTTGAGCGCACGCTCGAACACGCTAAAGCGCACGAAGCGGCACTTACTTTCACCGGATTTTGTCGCATCACTGCGGATGGCAGCGTGATCGGCGGTTACGTTGGCACTCCTCGCCGTATGTCGTACCGTCAGTTGCTTGGCAATACGGCCATAGCAACTTCAACCGTCCTGCTTGATCGAAATATGGTGGGTGATGTCCGCATGAAGAAAACATATTACGATGATTTTGATTGTTGGCTGCAAATCCTTAAGCGTGGTCACTTGGCATACGGTCTTGACGAAGACTTGATGCGTTACCGAGTGATGGGCCAGTCCGTGTCGCGAAATAAACGTCGCTCTGCGGCGCATGTCTGGCGAGCCTATCGCGACTTGGAAGGGCTAAGCCTGCCGGTATCGCTTTGGTATTTCAGTCAATATGCGATACGTGGATTGTTGAAGTACAGAAACTTCTGAGATTCACGTGGACTGCCTTCTGATCGAGAAATCATGAAAGTGTTGGTGACGGGAGCTACTGGTTTTGTCGGCCGCGCACTTGTGGCGCAATTAGTAGCGCAGGGGCGTGTTGAGGTGCTGGCTCTGACGCGGCAAATCCCCGCGAATCCAGTGAGAGGGGCGAAGTACCTTGGCGGGGGGGATTTGAGTTCGCAGACCCAATGGCAACCGGTGCTGGCTGGCGTTCACGCAATCGTTCACACTGCCGCCCGCGCGCATGTGTTGCATGACCGCGCCGCCGACCCGCTGGCCGAATTTCGGCGTGTAAATGTGGCGGGCGCGCTGCGGCTGGCCGAGCAAGCCGCTGAAATGGGCGTGCGGCGCTTTGTGTTTGTGAGCTCAATCGGAGTGAACGGGGTGCAGTCTCCCCCTGGCAAGGTATTTTCAGAGGCAGATCAACCTAACCCGCATAACGCCTATGCGCTTTCCAAATGGGAGGCCGAACAAGGTTTGCTGCGTATTGCCGCTAAAACCGGTATGAAGGTGGTTATTATTCGCCCGCCGCTGGTATACGGGCCCGGTGCGCCGGGAAATTTTGGCTCACTAATGCGCTGGCTGCGGCGCGGCATACCCTTGCCGCTAGGCGCCATTCATAACCAGCGCAGTCTGGTGGCGCTAGATAACCTGGTTGATCTAATCGTCACTTGCCTCACCCATCCTGCAGCTGCCAACCAGACCTTTCTGGTTTCGGATGGCGAGGATCTTTCAACCACCCAGCTGCTGAGGCGTATGGGTGCTGCTCTTGGAAAACCGGCTCGGTTAATTCCTGTTCCGGTTCTGGCACTAAGACTCGGTGCGGCCTTGGTGGGGAAACCCGAGCTTGCGCAACGCTTGTGTGGGTCGCTGCAGATCGACATGTCGAAGACGCAGGAACTGCTCGGGTGGCGGCCACCATTTTCTGTTGAAGAAAGCCTTCAAAAGACGGCGGAAGGGTATCTGCGTGAAACGGCTGTTTGATTTGACGCTGGCATTGTTCGCTTCAATAGTTCTGGCGATACCCGTAGCAATGGTAGCCATGGCGGTACGTTTAACTTCAGACGGCCCTGCGCTGTACTGGTCCGACCGGGTCGGTCGCAACAACAAGCTTTTCAAAATGCCTAAATTCCGTAGCATGCGCATAGGCACACCCGCTGTCGCAACCCACCTGTTGCAGGACCCCGCCACCTACCTGACCCCAATCGGCTCTTTCCTACGCAAGAGCAGCCTGGACGAGCTGCCGCAGCTATGGAGCATTTTGATGGGCGACATGAGCTTTGTTGGTCCTCGACCTGCGCTTTTCAATCAGGACGATCTGATTGCACTCCGCACCCGGCACGGCGTTGAAAATCTGCTGCCCGGGTTGACAGGGTGGGCGCAGGTCAATGGGCGCGACGAGTTGCCGATTCCCGAAAAGGTCAACCTCGATGTTGAATATTTGCAGCGTCAATCACTGGTTCTTGATCTTCGAATCCTCTGGATGACTTTCGTCAAGGTGCTGCGTCGTGATGGAGTTACCCATTAAATGTGACCCGATGCAAAGCAAAGTTTGGTATCTTGCAGGGTGTACTGCGCTGAAGCGAACTGGCGACCAGCCATTGCAGGCACGGGGGCGGGAAGGGCGGGTGGTTTCGGTCAAAAGCCAAACGCTGCAAGAACCGCAAAATAATAATGGCCAAAAGGCCTGGATAAAGAAAAACAATTTTTGATGTTGTCTACTAAAACAGCTGCGCCCCTGTTAGCGCTTCCGCGATCCGTTAAAAAACTGATGGTCATTGGCGTTGACATCGCCCTGGCACTCACCTCGGTCTGGATTGCTTTCTATTTGCGTCTGGACCAGGCCAGCTTGCCGCAGCTTCAGCAAAAGTATGTCTATCTGTTGGCGCCTGCCATCGCTATACCGCTCTTCATTCGCTTTGGACTGTATCGGGCGATTTTTCGATACACCGGCATGGCCGCGCTGGCTGCTACGGCGAAGGCGGTTGCGCTTTATACGGCACTGTTTTTTGGCACGTTGCTGCTGCTGAAGTGGGAAGGCGTTCCGCGCAGTACCGGGCTGATTCAGCCGATTCTGTTTTTACTAATGGTCGGCACCAGCCGGGCGTTGGCGCGTTTCTGGCTGGCTGGCTGGTCGGCCAAAGCAAAGCACACCGAAGGTCGCTTGTTGATTTACGGCGCCGGGGATGCGGGCGTGCAGACCGCGTCGGCGCTGGGGGTTGGCAGCCAGTTTGTGTTGCTGGGCTTTATTGATGACGACACAAGAAAAGTCGGCCGCAGCATCAACGGCGTCAACATCATGGCCTCAAGCGATGTCGCTGATGCCGTCGAACGCATGGGCGTTACCGATATTTTGCTGGCCATGCCGTCACTGGATCGGGAGCAGCGCCACCGCATCATTGCGAGCCTGGGCAGCTTGCCGGTACACATTCGCACCTTGCCTGCCATGGTTGATCTGGCTTCTGGCAAGGTTGCGGTGCAGGATTTTCAGGAGCTGGGCGC
>JAYUVG010000285.1:0-12563 GCA_043754255.1 Polaromonas sp.
ATAAGTCCGGGCGGCCATTTCAATGCCGAAGGCGTTGTACAAAAAAGGCACGGTATTGAGGTATGTTTCAAGAATCTCGGCCTTGGAATAAACCGCCTCAATCTTCAGCGCGGTAATCGCCTCCTTGACCTTGCGCGTGATGGTGGCGGCGCGGCCGATTTCTTCGGGGTACAGGTTGCGCGCCAGTTGCTGTGTGATGGTTGAGCCACCCTGCAGTTCGCCCGACAAGGTGCTGACCAGCGCCCCGGCGGTTCGGCGAAAGTCGATGCCGTGGTGGCTGTAAAAGCGGTGGTCTTCAGTCGCAATCAACGCATTGACAACATTGGGCGAAATTTTGTCCAGCGCCACCCAGCGCCGGTTGCTGCGCCGGTATTCGGCCAACACAGAACCGTTGGACGCCAATAGCACCGATGGCAGTTCAGACTTGGCTTTGCGCAGGTCGCCGACACCAGGCGTGAATGGAATCAGTACCAGCACATAGAGCAGCACCAGCGCCGGCAACGCCAAGGCCGCCCGAACGGGATAGCGTTTGACGAGGCTGACGAGGCGGTGAAACTGAAGGGCGGCAAAGCCGGTAATACGCCGGAAGATGGGGAGCATGCATACAGTTTAAAACGGCGTCGTGTGCGGCAGGCGTAACCGACAGGTAGGGCGCCAGCGACAAGACGGGTAGCATTGGCAAACATTTATACAAATGCAAATTCAACCCGACTACAGCGCTGCCGCTGACCGTAACAAGCAGGTCATTCTGGATGTGCTGGTGAGCCTTCTTCCCGAAAGCGGCAACGCACTTGAAATTGCATCAGGCACCGGCCAGCATGTGGCCTGGTTTGCTGCTGGCATGCCGGAGTGGACGTGGCAGCCCAGCGATGCCCAGCCAGACGGGTTTGGCTCGATCATTGCCTGGGGCGCTGAGCAAGGCGTGCGCAACGTGCGTGCGCCGGTTGTAGTAGATGTGATGGCGCCCAACTGGTTACCAGCCCCGCAGTTTTTTGATGTGATTTACTGCGCCAACATGCTGCACATTGCGCCATGGGCCACCTGCGCAGCACTGTTGCACGGCGGCGCGCAATACCTCGCGCCCGGTGGCAAGCTTGTTACCTATGGCCCCTATCTTGAAGATGGCGTGCCCACATCACCGGGCAACTTGGCGTTTGATCAAAGCCTGCGCGAGCGCAACGCTGTCTGGGGCATTCGTCGGCTTGAGGATGTAGACCTTGAAGCGGGGAAGGCCGGGTTGAAACTGATTTCAAGACATGCCATGCCCGCCAATAACTTGCTGCTGGTATGGGCACGCTGAGCTACACCCGGACACCTTTTGTTTTTGGGGTTGAAGCGTAATCTGGTAAAACTTCGCAATCTAAAATCGCCGTGCATAGCCACACCGTTTAGTCACCCTTCACCCTTCACCCAACCCATTTCATGATCAGCACGCGCCAGTTGTCGTACCGCTATGCCAATGGCCCGGCCATTGTGTTTGCTGACCTTGACGTGGCGCAGGGTGGGGTGCTGTTGCTTGGTGGTGCATCGGGTTCGGGCAAGTCAACCTGGCTGGCGCTGGCGGCTGGACTGGTGGCGCCGGGTGGTGGTGAGATCACGGTGGCTGGGCAGGCTTTGAGCCAGCTTGCTGCCGCGCGCAGTGATTCGTGGCGCGCGCAAACGATTGGTTTTTTGCCGCAAAAGCTGCATTTGAGTGCGGCACTGACAGTGTTTGAAAATTTGCAATTGGCGCAGTGGGCTGCGGGTGTTGCTGATAACGGTCAAGCCATCAGCCAGGCTCTTGACGCACTGGGTGTAAATGACTTGCAGCCTAGACGTCCATCGCAGCTGTCTGGCGGGCAGGCGCAGCGTGTGGCGCTGGCGCGGGCTACGCTGCTCCAGCCCAAAGTTATTTTGGCCGATGAGCCCACGGCCAGTCTTGACGACGATGCATGCGCGTCGGCACTGGGCTTGCTGTGCGCCACTGCCGGGCGACTAAAAGCTACTCTGGTCATTGCCACGCATGATGGGCGGGTCAAAAACCATTTTGAAGCTGCAAATAATCCGTTTTTAAGTGTCAAATTGGTCTCTAGCCCACGTAAAAAGCGCGCAAGCAGCTCCTAACTTTATAGCGAATGATTTTTATGAAAACTACTTTGGCATCTTGTATTTCCCTCTGGCCCCGATTAACGGGTTTGGCTTTGGCCGCTGGTTTGGCGTTTGCCTTCAATGTTCAAGCCCAAACCCAAGTTCAAAGCCAAATCCACACCATCGATGAAGTCCCCTTCATCACCAGCCCCGACAACGTCACGCTCGAGATGCTGACCGTTGCAGGCGTCAAACGTGGCGACCACGTAATTGACCTGGGTTCGGGCGATGGGCGGATTGTGATTTTGGCGGCCAAGCGGTTTGAGGCAACTGGCCTGGGCGTTGAGATTGACCCGCGCCTGGTTGAACTGAGCAAAGCCAACGCACGCATTGCAGGCGTGGCAGACAAGGTTGAGTTTCGGGAGCAGGATTTGTTCAAGACTGACCTGACAGCGGCCACTGTGGTCACGATGTATTTGCTGCCCGAGGTCAATTTGCAATTGCGCCCCTCGCTGCTTGCGCTAAAGCCCGGCACGCGCATCGTCTCGCATGACTGGGACATGGGCGACTGGAAGTCCGACCGCACCACCGTGGTGGCTGTGCTTGACAAGTCAGTGGGTTTGGAAAAATCAAGCAAAGTCCACTTGTTGACAGTGCCTGCCCGTGTTGATGGGTTGTGGTGCGCAGCGGGGCTCCTGAAGGGTGCCAGCATTCGCTTGACGCAAAAATACCAGACCTTTGAAGGCGTATTGGCCTGGCGTGACCGCACGCGTCCTGTGGCCGGCACCATCAACGGCACAGAGTTGCGGGTGCCCGCAGGCAACAGTGGCGAGCTGGTGTTGCATGCCATTGGCAATACGTTGCGCATTACTTCGGCCAAGGGCGGCATGGCGTTGGCGCAGGGCCAATCTTTTACCCGCTCTACCGGCGCAACATGCGGTTAGGCTGCTATGGTTATACAAGCAAACGATGTTTTACGCTTCTGGTTTGACTCTCTGACAGACAAGCAGCATTTTGCAAAAGATGCTGCGCTTGATGCTGAAATTAACACCCGATTTGGCGCAACGCTTGAAGCCGCTGCGCGCTGCGAGTTGTTTGCCTGGCGCGCAACGCCGCAAGGCAGGTTGGCAGAAATCATTGTTCTGGATCAGTTCTCACGCAACGTTTACCGCAATACGCCCGCCTCCTTTGCACAAGATGTATTGGCACTGGCCTTGGCGCAAGAGCTGGTTGCCAGCAAGCAAGACTTGTTGCTGACAATCAAGCAGCGCCCCTTTGCATACATGCCGTACATGCACAGCGAATCAGCAGTGATCCACGCGCAGGCTGTGCATTTGTTTGCGCAGCCCGGGCTTGAAGACACGCTCGACTTTGAACAACGCCATCAAGCCATCATTGCGCGGTTTGGCCGCTTCCCGCATCGCAATCTGATTTTGAAACGGGTATCAACAGCAGAGGAAACGGCTTTTTTAAATGAGCCAGGATCATCGTTTTGACAGCGGCTGCAAGCCAGACCCCACAGCTGCTGCGGTTTAACAAACCCTACGGCGTGCTGAGCCAGTTCACCGCTGAAGGGCACTGGCGCGGCCTCAAAGATTTTATTGATGTGCCCAACATTTACGCCTGCGGCAGGCTCGATGCAGACAGCGAAGGCTTGCTGCTATTGACAGCTGATGGCGCTTTGCAGGCGCGCATCAGCAGCCCGCGCTTCAGGATGGAAAAAACGTATTTGGTGCAGGTTGAAGGCACGCCAGATGATGCGCAATTGCAGGCGCTGCGTGCGGGTGTGCAGCTAAACGATGGCATCACGCTGCCCGCCAGGGCACGCCAGATTGACGAGCCTGTTTTGTGGGCACGCACACCGCCGGTGCGGGTGCGCCGTAGCATCCCCACAGCCTGGCTGGAGCTGTGCATTACCGAGGGACGGAATCGCCAGGTACGCCGCATGACAGCTGCTGTTGGCTTGCCCTGCCTGCGGCTCGTACGTTCGGCTGTTGGGCCGTATGTGCTGGGTGATTTGCAGCCGGGTGGCCATGGCTGGGTTTGTGAGTGATGTAGCAGCCGCATCCGGTTCGCGCTTGCGTTTGCGCTTGTCGTTGAAGTCATCACTTACAAATAAACACCGACCTTGGCTGACATACATTTGCATTGCCTGCTGACTTAATGGTGTTTTGAGGATCAAGACATGACACCATCAGCAGCATCAACTTCAACAGAATCTGCACCGCAAGCAGCGCCTGAGCCAACACCGCAAGCCGGCATGATCACGGGTTGCGTCACCTACAGGCCGGGCGACGGCGCACCGATTGAAATACCCATCGGGCCGGTTGAAATAACAGTGGCTTCAGACAGCGCCACCTTGAGCTGGGATGCAGGTGACGGTGCAGCAGGTTTGACAGCCATGCCTACCATCCAGTTTGACGACTATGTGAGCAAGGGCTTGATCAAACTGAATGTTTGATGCTTGGTTGACTGAAGCAACACACTGTCATGTTGCTATTATTTAAGTAGCTGTTTGCGCTCTATTTATATGGGCTTGAGCCATATTTTGCATAGATTTACCAGCCCAGCCCAGCCCAGCCCGTCCAGTCCCGTCATTCCCGCGAAGGCGGGAATCCAGTAGCCCTCGAGCAAATTTGGGCACTGGATTTTCGCCTTCGCGCGGATCACGGGCGCTGGATGATTAACGCATCTCAAATGGCTTTAACATCCGTCATTCCCGCGAAGTTGGGAATCCAGTAGACGTCAAGCCAATCCGGGCACTGGATCCCCGCCTTTGCGCGGATGACGGGAGTCAAGTACTCCAGATTAGCAAAAAATAAGGTCAAATCGACCTGTAGCCCAAGTAAACAGCGCGCAAGCAGCTCCTGAAAATATAGCAAGCAACCATCGCATACCACTGGCAACCAGCAACCCATGAACACCGTTTTTCTATCCTGGCGCTACCTGTGGTCACGGCCATTGGCTACAGGACTGAACCTGCTGCTGTTAACGCTTGGGCTGGCTGCGATCACGTTTTTGACCTTGGCCAGCCAGCAAATTGACCGTGCGTTTGAACGCGATTTGGCCGGTATTGATGTGGTGGTAGGTGCCAAGGGCAGCCCGATGCAGCTGATTTTGTCGGGCGTTTTTCACATTGACGCGCCCACCGGCAACATACCGCTGGCCGCTGCCAAAGAGCTGCAGGCCAATCCGCAGGTTGCCAGGTTAATTCCCATCAGCCTGGGCGACAACTTTCGCGGGTTTCGCATTGTTGGCACGACACATGACTACGCCAAACTGTACGGCGCGGCATTGGCAGACGGTGCGCTGTGGGTGCAGCCCATGCAGGCCGTGGTGGGCAGCCACGTGGCGCGGCAAACCGGCCTCAAAGTGGGCGATACATTTGCTGGCGCCCATGGCCTGGGTTCAGGTGGCGATTCGCATGGGCAAGTACCGTACCGCGTGACGGGCGTGTTGGCGGCCAGTGGCTCGGTGCTCGACAAATTGATTTTGACGTCAACTGAATCAGTGTGGAAAGTGCATGAGAGCGACACCGCACTGGACGCTGAAGATCAAAAAATCCTGGAAGAAGAACGTGAAATCACGCTGGCGCTGATTCAATACACATCGCCACTGGCAGCAGTTACCTTTCCGCGCTTTGTCAATAGCACCACCGAGATGCAGGCCGCCGCCCCGGCACTCGAAATCACGCGGCTGCTGGGCATGATTGGTGTCGGCACTGATGTGCTGAAAGGCTTGAGCGGCGTGCTGCTGCTGACGGCTGGCCTCAGTGTGTTTATTGCGCTGATCAGCGCCGTGCGCGAACGCCGCGCTGACCTGGCGCTGCTGCGCATGCTGGGCGCGCCGCCGCGCAAAGTTGCTGGCCTGCTGCTGTGTGAGGCGTTGTGGCTGGCGCTGCTGGCCTGTCTGCTGGCATTGGCCGCAGGGCAGGGCGTGATGGCACTGATGGCATGGGCTTTGCAGGCTGAAAAGTCAATCTTGCTGGTTGCCTATGATTGGCCGATAGAGCTGGCCGCAGTGCCGGTGCTGGCGCTGGTGGTGGCACTTGTTGCCAGTGCAGTGCCTGCGTGGGAAGCGTACCGTGTCAGTGTGTTTGAACTTCTTCAATCGCGATAAATCAAAACGAATCTTAAGGAAAATCATGAACAAATTCCTGTTTCTCATCGCCGTGCTTGCAAGCAATGCATTTGCTGCTGCTGACCATTCCGACAAGCAAATCAAGGAAGACGTTGCCCGCCACCGCGCCATGGCAGCCGCCCATGAAGGCGCTGCCAAATGCCTGGAATCAGGCAAAAAACCTGACATGTGCGAAAAAGAACTGCAGGCCGCTTGCAAGGGTCTGGCCGTGGGTAAATACTGCGGCATGAAGCACGTGCATTGACGCTGGTTGACAAACTACGCATTCATTGCGCAAAATTTCCAATTGCCGATTTTCAGGAGCACAACATGACACGTCGTTCTACTAAATGGGTTGGGGCCGCTGGCCTGGCTATTTGCCTGCTCGCGCCATACCTGTCAGCGCCTGCCGCAGCCCAGGTTTTGTCGTCACCCCTGGGCGCGTCCCCGGGTCAGGGAGCGGGCACGCACGGTGCGGGCTCGCCGTTTGCGCCGCTGCAGCAGCGGCAGGACGTGATTGCCTGGTCGGTACTGACGGACATCAAGACCAAGACTGAAAAAAACCGTATATTGCCGGTTTTCAACGCCAGTCAAAACGCACTGAACCAGAAAACCCAGCGCATTCAGGGCTTCATGATGCCGCTGGAGCCTGGCAGCAGTCAGCGCCATTTTTTACTGTCTTCGGTGCCGCTGACCTGTTCGTTTTGCACGGCCGGTGGGCCTGAAAGCATGGTTGAGGTACGTACCAAAACTCCGGTCAAATATGGAATGGAGCCGGTGGTGGTAGAGGGCAAATTCCAGATTTTGAATGACGACTCTTATGGCTTGTACTACCGCATGACAGATGCAACAGCTGTCAAGTAATTAAGGTCAAGCCGACCTGATTTTTATGTTTGCGTTACTCCCCTTAAAACCGCTGCTGGCCGGGTGTCTGGCTGCTGTGTTGGTGTTGACGCAAACACTCGGTTTGATCCACGGCGTGACCCATGCTGAAGTGTTTGCGGCAGCCGCAGGACACAGCCATGCAGTTGCTGACCAGGGCCACCCTGCTGATCATGATCGGGACGATCATCAACATACTGATCACGACCTGAAAGCTGCCCCAGCATCAGGCTTGGTAGCTGCTGTATTTGCCTCGCACGAGCAAGATTCTGACTGCCGCCTGTTTGACCAGTGCAGCCATGGTGCAGGCGTTGCCGGCGTGCTGCACCAGTCGTTGCCAGTGGTAACGCCACCTTTTGAAGTGGCTATTTTTCAGGGCAATGCACTTGCCCGCTGGGCCGCGCTGTTTGACGCGCGTGGCCCGCCTTTGACTGTTTGAACCTTCTCCCCAAGTAGATGTGCGACTGCCACGTTTGGCATGTGCACATCCGTTTTCTATTCAGATTCATTCAGGTCAAATCATGCAAAATTTATTTTCAAACACTTCTGTCCGGCTGGCAGTACTGGCGCTCGGTGCCATTTCCAGTCATGGCGCGCTTTCACAAACCCCATCACAAACGCCTGCTCTCAAAGAAGTCACCATCACGGGCAATCCGCTGGGTGCTTCTGATTTAATAGCGCCTGGCGCGCAATATTCGGGGGCTGAGCTGCTATTTCGATCTAAAACAACGCTGGGTGAAACGCTTGATGGCACGCCGGGCGTCAGCAGCACTTACTTTGGCCCCAATGCCAGCCGACCGATTATTCGCGGGCAAGATGGCGACCGCATTCGCATATTGAACAACGGCGGTGCGTTGCTGGACGTGTCCAATTTAAGTTATGACCATGCCGTTACAGCTGACCCAATCAGCATTGAACGCATTGAAGTGTTGCGCGGGCCAGGGGCCTTGCAGTACGGAGGTAGCGCTGTGGGTGGTGTCGTCAATGTGATCGACAACCGCATCCCGCGCGAGCCGCAATTTGATGAGAAAGGTGGTCTTTCGGGCAAAGCAGACTTTGGCCTGGCCACGGCCAACCGCGAAGAGGGCGTTGGCGCATTGCTGGAGGCAGGCAACAACCGCTACGCCATTCACGTCGATGCCTTCAACCGCCAGACCAGCGACGTTGCTGTGCCCGCCAACATTGTTTGCGACAAAGCATCTGGCTTGCTCGTTGAAAAAAGAATCTGCAACTCTGCCAGCAAGTCAAACGGCGGTGCGTTGGGTGGGTCGATGTTTTTTGACCAGGGCTACATCGGCGCATCAGTCAGCACATATCGCTCAAGCTACGGCACAGTGGCTGAGCCGGACGTCACGATTGGCATGAAATCTGACCGTTTTGCGCTCGTTGGAGAAATCCGCAACCTGGGCAGCTTGGTAAAAAGTATCAAAGGCCAATACAGCAAGACTGATTACGCCCACACCGAGTTTGAAGGTGCCACGCCCGGCACGGTTTTTAAAAACAAAGGCAGTGATTTGCGGCTGGAAATGCGCCATGTCAAACTTGGAAATTTCGATGGTCTGATTGGTGTGCAGCTTGAAAATTCAAGGTTTTCGGCCGATGGTGATGAAGCATTTGCGCCCTACAGCCAGACGCGGCAAAACGCGTTGTTTGCCTACGAAGAATACAAAACAAGCTGGGGCAAACTGAGCTTTGGCGGACGGCTTGATTCGGTCACGGTTCAGTCGCTTGGCAACCCCAACCCTGCACTTTCCAAGTTCGTGCCGGGCCAGCGTGACTTCAAACCTGCCAGTTACGCATTCGGCGGCTTGTTCAATGTGTCGCCCCAGTGGCAACTGACGGGCAACATCGCTTACACCGAGCGCGCACCCAAAGACTATGAGCTGTTTGCAGACGGGCCGCACATTGCCACCAAAGCTTATGAGGTAGGGGACAACACGTTGGCCAAAGAGCGGGCGACGCAGTTTGACATTGGCGCTGCCTGGAAGTCGGGCTTTAACAACTTTGCAGCAAACGTCTACCGCAGCAATTTTAAAAACTACATCGGTTTGGTGCAGTCTACGGGCGTGACGCGAAACCAATCTGATGGTGAGGTAAACCCCGCTGAAGATCCATTGAACCCGGGTTTTTCACAGGCAACGGGAGCGGACTTCAGCCCGCTTAATGAGTTTCGTTATTTGCAAACGCGCGCCCATTTTACCGGACTGGAACTTAGCGGCAACATTCGTTTGATTGAAGGCGCGTCAAGCCTTGACCTGGCACTGCGCAGTGATGTGGTCAGAGCTATCAATCTGGACACCAACCAGAGTTTGTCGCGCATCCCACCCATGCGCCTGGGTGCAACACTAAAGTACACCAGTGGGCCATTGGGTGCCAGCATCGGCTTTGATCATTCAGCGGCGCATTCCCGTTTGCCAGCAAACGACATTGCAGCCCCCAGCAACACGCGCTGGCACGCTGGCATCAACTACCGCACGAAAACCGGAGCAGCCAATTTGCTGTGGTACGCGCGGCTGGACAACATCACTAACCGCCTCGCCTACAGCGCCACATCGGTGCTGACCACGACCGCTTTTCCGAACGCACCGCCGCTGCCCGGTCGCAGTTTGAAGCTGGGTTTGCAAGCCAGTTTTTAAAACTGAACCTGAAGAGTTGACGGTTAAACTTTCGGCTGTCATAAAAATGTCATAACAATGACATGTTTGTAAATCAAAGAGGAAACCGTATGCTGTTCGGCAAGTTATTGCCCCGTGAGGGAAATTTTTTTGAAATGTTCAACCAGCATGCCAGTTACATCGTAGAAGCCGCCAACGCTTTTGCAAGCATGGTGGCCAACTACAGTGATGTCGAAAAGCGTGAGGCATTCAACCGTGAAGTTGACAATGCCGAGCGCGCTGCAGACCGTATCACCCACGAAGTCAACCGCACACTGCACAAGACTTTCATCACGCCGATTGACCGCGAGCAGATTCACAAACTCATCAACACCATGGACGATGTGGCTGATCTGATTCAGGATTCGGCTGAGACCATGGCGCTGTATGACGTGCGCGCCATGAACGACGATATCGTGCGGCTGACCGATCTGAGCGTGAAATGCTGCGTTCGCCTCAAACACGCCGTGTCACTGCTTGGCAATGTGAGCAACGCTGCAACCGCGGAAGCGGCATTGAAAACCTGCGAAGAAATTGACAAACTCGAGTCGGATGCTGACCGTGTGATGCGCTCGGCGATGAGCCGCCTGTTCAGAGAAGAGCCCGATGTGCGTGAGGTGATCAAGCTCAAGGCCGTGTACGAGTTGCTGGAGACGATCACTGACAAGTGCGAGGATGTGGCCAATCTGATTGAGGGCGTAGTCCTCGAGAACTCCTGAGCAAAGTCAGAGCGTTATGCAAACTGCACAAACCGCGCTGTGGGTCGTTGTCATGCTGGTGATTCTGGCGATTGCTTTTGACTTCATGAATGGCTTTCATGATGCCGCCAACTCAATTGCTACGGTGGTGTCGACCGGTGTGCTCAAGCCAGGCCAGGCAGTTCTTTTTGCTGCCTTTTTTAATTTTGTCGCCATTTTTATTTTCCATCTGAGTGTGGCGGCTATCGTTGGCAAGGGCATTGTGCAACCCGGCATTGTTGACACGCATGTGGTGTTTGGTGCGCTGGTGGGCGCCATCAGCTGGAACCTGGTGACCTGGTACTACGGCATTCCCAGCAGCTCATCGCACGCGCTGATTGGCGGCATTGTGGGAGCGGTAATTGCCAAGGCGGGTGCGACGGCACTGATTTCCAGCGGCGTACTGCGCACTGTGGCGTTTATTTTTGTCTCGCCATTGCTCGGGTTTTTGCTGGGCTCGCTCATGATGGTGGTTGTGGCATGGGTGTGCAGACGCGCAACGCCATCCAAAGTAGACCGCTGGTTTCGGCGCCTGCAACTGGTGTCTGCGGGCGCATACAGCCTGGGTCATGGCGGCAACGATGCACAAAAAACCATCGGCATCATCTGGATGCTGCTGATTGCTACCGGCTACATGGCCAGTACCGACAAAGCACCGCCGACCTGGGTGATTGTGAGTTGCTACATGGCCATTGCAGCGGGCACTTTGTTTGGCGGCTGGCGCATTGTTAAAACCATGGGCCAAAAAATCACCAAGCTCAAACCGGTAGGCGGTTTTTGTGCGGAGACGGGTGGCGCTATCACGCTGTTTTTGGCTACCGGGCTTGGCATTCCGGTATCGACCACACACACCATCACCGGTGCGATTGTGGGCGTGGGCTCTACCCAGCGTGCATCAGCGGTGCGCTGGGGTGTGGCCGGCAATATTGTCTGGGCCTGGGTTTTTACGATACCCGCATCGGCATTTGTGGCTGCTTTGGCTTACTGGATCAGCTGGCAAATTTTTTGAATCACTGACTGATCTTGCGCGCTTCTTCAATCTGGTATTCAAAGTAGCGCTGAAAGCTGAAAGCGATGCTCGACATCAATGCTGTTGCACCCATCAGCACTGAAAAAACCACCGCGCCTATCACCAGCCAATTGGTTTGCCCTGCCAGCGCTTCTGGCTGCTGTGGGTTGTGCGTGGCGTTCCACTTTTCCATGGATGACAAACCGTAATAAATCGCAGTGATGGCGGTTGCTGCCAGCAAAAAACCCAGCACCGGAACCAGCAGCCAGGCCAGCTGGTCGTCTTGCCCAAGCGTGCGTACGCGGTACACACCGTACCAGCCGATTGCTGCCAGCGCGGGGTGCAACCAGGCCAGTTTGTCCTTGAATCCGAACAGGTAAATGCGGTGCAGACCGAGTTGTCCGAAGATCAAGGCGAGCCACGTGGCCAACGTTTTATTTTTCAGGGAGTCGTGCATCACACAATTATCAGCGCGGCATATCTGCTGGTGGCTGGGTGTCGCCCAATCCCAGCTCTTTTTGCAGGATGACAATGTCGCGCCAGGCACCAAACTTCCAGCCGCAGGCTTCAATCTTGCCGACCTGCTCAAAGCCCAGCGCCAGATGCAGGCCGACAGACGCCTTGTTTTCTGAATCGCCCACGATGGCCATCATTTTGCGAATGCCGACTGCTTCGCAGCGCGCCATCAGCTCGGCCAGCAGCGCGCGGCCCAGACCCTTGCCGTGCTGGTTGGGATCAAGGTAAATCGAATCTTCGACTGAATAACGGTATGCAGGCCTGGGCTTGAACCAGTTACCGTAAGCAAAACCAACAACCTGTCTGCCATCGACAGCCACCAGATAAGGCAGGCCTTTGCTTAAGACATCAGCGCGGCGATTCGTCATGTCCTGCTCGTTGGGGGCTTCGGTTTCAAATGTGCCGGTGCTGTTTAAAACGTGGTGGGCGTAAATGGCGGTGATGGCGGGGATATCGGCATCCAGACTGGGGCGAATGATTGACATGTTGCTGGTTGTGTTGATGGGTGGCGTGTTTTGCCGGGCTATAATCATAGGCTTTGCAGCGGTTGAGACACTCGACATGACCACCCGGCCAGCG
>JAYUVG010000286.1:0-12561 GCA_043754255.1 Polaromonas sp.
CTATGGCGCTAGCTGTTTGCTCTAGGCTCAAACCCAGCTCAAGGGGCAACAGTACGGCCTGCGCTTGGCGTAAGTCATCTGCACTGCGCGCCTTGACTACTTGCTCTCGCGCCCATGCCAGCTCTGAGCTTCCACCAGCAAGTCTTGCCATGACGATCTCCTGATGATTTGGAAGATCATATTATGGCATCTTCTAATGCGAATTAGAATTAGGCTTCTAGCCCATACAAACAGCGCGCAAGCAGCTATTAAATTCATAGTATTCGGGATGACTGATCTCAACACCTGCATAAACATCTGTCCTTCCCGCGAAGGCGGGAATCCAGTCCGGTTCTTGCAATGCAAACAATGTCACCACCGATCTGGATCCCCGCCTTCGCGGGGATGACGGGTTTTGAGGTGGATGTTGCCTGTAGAAACTTATGTTTTAGGCTTCTAGCCAGCGTAAAAAGCGCGCAAGCAGCTATTAAATAAGTAGCAGTAAAAGTTGACTGTTTCCAGCCACTTCATAAATCCGTCATTCCCGCGAAAGCGGGGATCCAGTACCAGGCCCACGCCAGCTCAGCTCTGGCAACCACCGATCTGGATCCCCGCGTTCGCGGGGATGACGCGTACCCTGGTGAGCTTGAACAGCAATGCCCGGTTGGCCGCCCGACTTCGGCTGACCACAGACCACAGGAAGTGATGCAGAGACTCCTTAGCCCCTATGCAGGCCGACGCAACAAAAGATCGCTTGATATCTGCTCGTATGCCTGGGCAATTTCCAGCAGTTCAGAGTCCCGTCCGGGCGCTGCAACAAGTTGTAGTCCGCAAGGCCAGGGCTCGGTCGCGTGAAACCCTGCGGGCATGCTGATCGCGGGCGCGCCAGCAAAGGTGGCGTAGAGCGTGACCTCCATCCAGCGGTGGTAGGTGTCCATGGTGCGGCCTGCAATGGTGTGTGGCCAGCGTTGTTCAACGGGGAAAGGCCAGACCTGCGTTGCTGGCAGCGCAAGCACATCAAAGCGCTTGAACAGTTCCAGAAACTGATGCAAAAAGGAGGTGCGCACCTGGCTGGCGCGCATGAAGTCATTAAAGCTCAAAGTCAGCGACGCATCGTATTCCCACAGTGCCTCCGGCTTGATGGCGTCCCGCGCGCCGGGCATGCCCATCACTGCAGCCACTTTGGGGCCGACCAGGGCGCGCCGCCACACCAGCCACGCCTGCCACAGCTGATCCAGGTCGCAACCCAGACTGGCAGGCTCAACGATTGCGCCATGAGGTTGCATGCGTTTTAGCGCGGCTTCACACACCGGCAAAATGCCGTCTTCAATGGCCAGATGCCCGCCAAGATTGCCCAGCCAGCCTATGCGCAGGCCGCGCAGCGCCGCTGCATCAGGAGCAAATACAGGCTTGCGCAAATCACAGAGCATCGACAGCGGCTGGCGCGGATCATGGCCAGACTGGGTTGCCAGCAAGGCAGCCAAATCGGCCACGCAGCGCGCCAATGGCCCTTCAATGCCCAGCTGGTCAACCCAGACATCAGCGCCCGGGCCAAACGGGACACGGCCCTGTGTGGGCCGCATGCCCCAGAGGTGGTTCCAGGCAGCCGGGTTGCGCAGGCTGCCCATGAAGTCTGAGCCATCGGCAACCGGCAACATGCGCTGCGCAAGCGCCACAGCCGCGCCACCACTGCTACCGCCAGCACTTACGCTGGTGTCCCACGCATTGCGCGTCGTGCCAAAAAGATTGTTAAACGTGTGCGAGCCCAGGGCAAACTCCGGCATGTTGGTTTTGCCAATCACGATGCAGCCGGCCGCCTTCATGCGCGCGACCATGATGGCATCTTTGCTGGCGACATTTTTTGCAAGCAGCGCAGAGCCAAAAGTGGTGGGAAAACCTGCGGCATGGGCGGTGTCTTTGATCGCCTGCGGCATGCCGTGCATCCAGCCCCGCGACGGGCCGCGCGAAAGCTCCTGGTCGCATTGCTCTGCCTGGGCTAGCAAGTCGTGTTCGCTGGCCCTATTGACAATCGCGTTGAAGCGCGGATTGAGCTGCCCAATACGGGCCAGGTAGGCGCGCATGACGTCCACACAGGACACGCTGCGTGAGTGGATATGCCGGGACAAATCAGTCGCGCAAAGATCGGTGATGTTCATGGTGGATCATTGAAGGTTAAGGCTGGCACTTGGCAGAACGATTGCAGGGTATTGCGATGCGGTGTGCATGTAACCCCAAGAGTGTGCCCCTTCTGCCGCCCTGGCTCCCAGATATCTAGGAACTTTGTGCCGCCCGGGCTTGTAGCAACCAGGTTTTGAGTTCTGCCAACGTAGGCGAGCAAAGCGCGCAGGCGTTGTTAACCTGGCTGCCAGCATCAACCGGCCACGCGCCTTGCAGGCATGCATGCTCCAGCTGACTGCAAGCGCTTTCAATCGCGCTGGCTCCGATGTTGGATGCAGACCCCTTCAGCGCATGGGCGGCTTGCGACAGCTCAAGGCTGTTGTTGCTGGCCAGTGCTGCCTGCAAAGCTGCACAGCGTTCAGGCGTGTCCTGGATAAACAGCGCAACAATTTCGCGGGTCATGGTGAGGGCTTCATCGTCAAATTCGCGGAACTGCTCAAGGCGCGACCAATCCATCAAAACCGGTGTATTTTCAGCATCATTTAGTGCTGTAGCCGTTATGTTATGCGCGCAAGCAGCTCCTGTTTTAATAGCAACTGTGGTGTCTGCCGCAAACCGTGTCAAGGCCTCGTTCAGCTCATCCAGCCGCAGTGGCTTGGCCAAAAAGCCCTGCATGCCGGCGTCCTGGCAGCTTTGGCGGTCTTCTTGAAGCACCGATGCTGTCAGCGCGATGATCGGCGGCGCGGCTTGTCCGTGGGTTTGCAAAATCAGCCGGGTTGCCTCAAGCCCGTCCATGACCGGCATGTGCGCGTCCATCAGCACGGCGGCAAACGGCACGGCGCCTGGCTGGCCTGACAGCGACTGCGTCACCATGTCGGCAGCAACTTGCCCATTGACAGCGGTGACGCAGGTGTAGCCCAATTTGCCCAGCATGGCCAGCGCCACTTTCAGGTTAATCGCGTTGTCATCTGCGACCAGAATGTGCTGGTGCTTTGGCGGTGGCAGAGCCTGTGCGTTGCCTGGCTGGGCACTCGTCGGGGCTGGCAGGATGTGAGACACGCGGCCAAGCGCATTAAACAGCTGCGATTGCCGGTAAGGCTTGAGCAGCCGCGCATCAAACACCCTGGCATCCGGGCCGGTGGGCATCGTGCCGGAAGTCAGCAGCACCACATGCGCATCGGGCATGCGGGCCTTCAGAGTTTGGGTGAAAGTCTGGCCGTCCATTTCAGGCATGTGCATGTCGGTGATGATGACGTCGGGCAACGCATCGGGCGGGCAGTTTGCCAGCCAGTCCAGGGCTGGCTGGGCACGCTCAAACAGAACGCTCTGCATGCCCCAGCGCTTGAGCTGTTTGTCAAGAATGCGCAGGTTCAGTTCGGTGTCGTCTACCACCAGCGCCAATCTGCCGGACAGACTGGCGGTTTGTGCGTGGGCATCGCTGGTTTTTTCAGGCGCTGCTGTTGGCGCCAAACTGGCTGTAAACCAGAACTCGGAGCCCATGCCAGGCGCTGAATGCACACCCACCTGCCCACCCATGATGCTGGCCAGACGTTTGCAAATGGCCAGACCCAAACCGGTGCCGCCGTATTTGCGGGTGGTTGATGCATCGACCTGGCTGAACGACTGGAACAGCGCAGCCTGGCTTGCCAGCGGGATACCGATGCCGGTGTCTTTGACGCGAAACTCAATCAGCTTTGGCACGCCAGCGCCATTATCTGCATCATCCGCAGAATCTGTACGCAAATGCGCACTCACCACCACCTGGCCTTCGCTTGTAAATTTGATGGCGTTGTTGATGAAGTTCAGCAGCACCTGGCGCAGGCGCGTCACATCGCCCAGCACCCATTCGGGCACGTCGGAGTCGATATCGGCTATCAACTCCAGCCCTTTTTCGCGGGCGCGCGGCGCGGCCATGTCGCAGGCTTCTTCAATGGCACTTTGCAGATTCAAAGGCTCGGCTTCCAGCTCCAGTTTGCCGGACTCGATTTTTGAAAAATCTAAAATGTCGTTGATGACGCCCAGCAGCTGGTCGCTGGACACGCGCATGGTGTGCAAATAATCGCGCTGCTCGGTGTCTAGCTGGGTATCGGCCATCAGCGTGGTCATGCCCACCACACCGTTCAGTGGTGTGCGGATTTCATGGCTCATGGTGGCCAAAAATGACGCCTTGGCTCTGGCTGCTGCCAACGCTTCTTCACGTGATGCCTCCAGCTGCGCGGTGCGCTCGGCGACGCGCTCTTCCAGGGTTTCATTGGCCAGCGTCAATGCTGCTGTTTTGGCCTCAATGTCCGCGCGTGACGCCTGCAATTGAACGCTGCTGTTGTGCATGGCACGGGACAACACGGTCACATCATAGATGCGCGATTTGGCATTGACTGGCGGAATCTCTCCGCTGCCCAAAAGCTTGGCAGCAGCGCGCAGGTGATACAGCCGCCGGCTCAATGCGCCTGCAAACCACCAGGCCAGCAAACCGGCCAAAACCATCAAAACCGTCAAGACCGCCAACAGCTGGTTTAACGAGGATGTGACGCCCTGCGAAAAATCACTGCGCGGTGCGGCCACCACCAGCGTCCACTTCAGGTTAAGCGCCTGGCCCACTGGCCGCGTGATGGACACCATGTCCCGCGGGTCACCAAATGCAATTGCTTTGCCAGCTGCCTCGTGCTGCGTTACCAGACTGGTCAGGCCCATCTGGCTGGCCAGTAGCAGAAAGCTTTGCGCCATCAGACTGTTGCTGCTGTCCAGCGGGGTAATGCGCTGCAGTATGTCAACATTCAGGCGGAACAGCTTTTCTGCGCTGGATGTGGCCACCAGGTTGCCTTTGTCGTCAACGATGTAGGAAACCGCGTTTTCGCTGATTTTTCCGCGTTGAAGGGCGCTTGACAAATAGTCCAGTGCCAGATCAGCCGCCACCACCGCTGTGATGGCGCCGTCTTTGCTTAGTACCGGCTGCGCCAGCGTGATCAGCAACTCTTGCGTCGAAGCCGATGTATACACCTCGGTATAAGACCGCTCCAGCCGGCGCTCGGCAATGGTGTACCAAGGCCGGGTGCGCGGCTCATACGCCTGCGATTCTTTAGACACCAGACGGCTGCGGTCGCCCGGGGTTGCGGCCATGTAGTTGCTGCGGCCAATGTCGGTGGCAGACCGCACACCGACCCGAATGCCTTGTGCCTGGCGCTGCACGCTCAAAAATTCGCCCTGGGATGTCCCGAAATATAAATAGGGAACGTCTGCAAATTGCCGCGTCAAGGCAAAAGCCAGGCGTTCAAACTCCAGCGGCTTGGCAAAAAGCTCTCTGGCCTCGCTGGATGTCTGATTCGGCTCTATCAGCGCATTGATCACATTGCTGGGCCGACCTAAATGCTCCAGTGTTTCGTTTTGAATACGCACCGCGGCATCGTCGAGCATGCGCTGCGTCAGGGTGTTGATGGACGCATAGCCTTGCACAAAAGACAGCGCCGTGACCACCAGACTTGGCAGCACAGCAAAGGTGACCAGGCTGATGGAAAGCAGCCTGCGAAGGGATATCTGGAGCATGGTTTGGCGTTGCGCTTCAGGCAGCAAGCGCCAAAATTTCTACCACGTCCAGCGGCGCTGATCGGCCTTTGACGTTGATCAGCGCCCGGCGGCCTGAGCGCACTGCGCCGGTGACCAGCCGCGTTGTCTGCACGCTGGCTGCTATTCGCCAGTCAATGGCACTGCGGCCCTGAAACATGCGCAGGCACGCTGCCACTGTATCGCCGACCGGCGTGGTTTGGGCGTTGCCACTTGAAAAGCCGTCAAGCTGCGCAAAAATTACCGGGCCACTGTGCAGTGCAATGTTCAGTGAAAACTCGGGCAAGCCGCGGTCAACATATTTCGAACTGGCAACGCCCGCAAGACGGTGTGAAGCGTCCTTCAGACCCACCGCCGCCCGCACTGCACGCAGGCCGTGATTGACCGATACCGTGTCGCCTGCATCGACAAACACGCACAGCATGCCGTCACCAACAAACTGCATGTAATGGGCACCAAACAAATGCACGGTGTCGCCGGTGGAGCCATAAAACTGGCGAATCAGATCGCTGAGCTCGGTGCTGGAGAGCTTTTGCGCCCATTGCGCGTAATGGCTGATTTCAGCAAACAGCACGGTGGCGCTGGCAAACTTCTGACTGCCTTGCGCCAGGCCGTCATCAGGCCATTGCCCGGGCAGCGAGCTGGACAGCCGGCCTTCATACAGCTGTTTGATCCTGACCTGTTGTTCGCTCAGGGCAGCGGTGACTGCCGTGTCCACTGCCATGGAGCGAGCCACATCGGCGCGCACCAGTTTGTTCAGCTGTGCATCAACCGCTTCGCGCAACTCTTGCGGGGTGAAGGGTTTGGTCAGGTAGTCGTCTGCGCCGCTGGACATGCCCTGGCGCATGTGCGCGCGCTCGGCCAATGACGTCAGCAAAATAACCGGTGTGGCGCACAGTTCAGGGTTAGCACGCACCTTTTCCAGCACTTCGAAACCGTCCATTTTTGGCATTTGAACGTCGCTGACGATCAGCTCTGGCTTGTACTGCAGTATCAAAGCCAAACCCTCAACGCCGTTGTCAGCGGCCATGACTTCGTAGCCGTCTTTTTTCAGGACTTGGGTCACCAGCATTTTGGTTCCCGCATCATCGTCCATCACTACTATTAGAGGCATCGCAATGCACCCTTCCTGTCAAAATTTTATAAGTCAAAAATTTTACTTCAGGCGATGTTTTTTCAACTGAAAGTTACAACCTGTCTAAAGTTGAATCCATTATTTGTGGTGCAAACGCCATTTGAACGTGTGCTTTACCGCGTATCAGGCGGTTGTCTGCGCCCGGCAAGGTTGCATTGGATGCAGGAAAAACAATGTTGTCAGCGGTGCTGAACCAGCAGGTAAAAAGCGCATGCCGACTGGCCGGCATTTCCAGGTCAAGCCCGGCTTGCCAGGTGGAGGCAAGCCGCATCTGGCGGCCGTTTTCACTGTGGCTG
Source organism: Polaromonas sp. (assembly GCA_043754255.1). Lineage (GTDB taxonomy): Bacteria > Pseudomonadota > Gammaproteobacteria > Burkholderiales > Burkholderiaceae_C > Polaromonas. The sequence goes on from JAYUVG010000286.1 coordinate 7,087, forward strand.
AAGCGCGCCAGCCAGGTGCCCCGGTGTGGCGTGCCGATGGTGACCACATGGTGCACACGCGCTTCAGCTTTTGCAGTTTGCAGCCAGGCCCGCACGGCGAGGCCGCCCATCGAATGGCAAACGACAAGAGGCGTTAAACCGGTAGCCTGCGTGACCTTGACAACTGCTGCATCAATCATCTGGGCGTAGTCGTCAATCGAGCCAAAAACAGGCTCCAGGCTCAGTGCCAGATACGCATGGCCGCTGCCCTGCAAGCGGCTAAGCCACGGGTTCCAGAAGCCGCGGTTGCAAAAAAAACCGTGAACAAAAACCACGCCGCGCTTGCCGTGAACGACGGTTTCGGGCAACAAGTTGTCTGGCAAGGCGTTGTGCCGAAACGGCTGACGCCAGCAAAAAACTTGCGGTGCAGTACGTGTCTCGCCCCACCAGGCACTGATCAATTCTGAAACTGTGGCTCTGGGTGCCGGGTCAGTACGGTTAACCCCCTGCAAAATTGCAAATTCAAGCGCTAAAAAGCCGGTGTAGCCAAACAGAATGGCTACCACACCAGCGGCAGCCAGCAGGGGCGAGCTGCTTGCAAAATAGGCTGCCCAGGCTGCAGCGCTGGCCAGCAACACGAAGAGAATAAATTGTTGCAGTCGAGCCAGCATTGCGTGAATCAAGCCAGTGAAACAGCACTGCGCGCAAGCCGCATGGCAAGGCCTTGCGCCAGGCGGTTGACCACGCCATACACCGACAGTTGCGGGTTGGCACCAATGCTGGTGGGAAACAGCGAGCCATCGTGGATCGACAAATTTTCAATCTGCCAATGCACGCCGTCTGGCCGGGTCACGCCCTGCTTTTCGACACCCGCCAGGCCGCAGCCGCCCATCACGTGGGCGCTGACGATTTTGGTCAGCATGGGTTTGACAGGCAGCGCATTGACGGCGTCCCGCGCCTCTGACCAGGTGGTGTAGGTGCGCGCCATTTCATGCAGCGGCAGCACCTTGAGCGCACCGGCTGCAAACTGGATTTCCATCATCGACAGCAGCGCCCGGCGCGCGCCGTCCATCACGTAATCGGTCAACGGGTAGTCAAGCACGGGAGAGCCATCACTTCGCAGCTTGACGTTGCCGCCGCGCGACTGGTCATGAAAACCGTCGCGCAGGAGGGCCAGCAGCGTGTGGTTGTTCGGGAAAGCTTTCAACAAGTCATGCTGGGTTTGGCCCATACCCGGCACGGTAGACGCAAAAATAACCGGGTGCAGCGGCGGCGCTTCGAGCTTGTAGCCAATCGGGCCGTCAATGGCCTGGGTGTCAAGAAAATGGTCGGTGTAAATGGTTTGTGGCGCGCCTTGCCAGGCTTCGACTTTTTGTTCAAACACACCGGAAGACATGACCACCGGGTGCAAAAAAGTTCTCGCGCCAAGCATGCCATGCGGGTCAGGTGCGCCAGAGCGCAACAGCAGTGCTGGCGAGTTGATCGCGCCGCCTGCCAGCACATAATGCTTTGCTATTATTTTAGTAGCTGCTTGCGCGCTATTTACGTCGGCTAGAGCCTTGTTTGATGCATAAACAGAGCATATCAAGGCAGTAATACGGCCGTTGGCCAGCTCAAAGCGCTCAGCCCGCGTTTCTACCAGCAGTTGCGCGCCCTTGTCGAGTGCAGCGGGAATGGTGGTGACCAGCATCGACTGCTTGGCGTTGGTGGGGCAGCCCAGTCCGCAAGAGCCCAGATTCCAGCAGCCTTTGACATTGCGGGCAATGGCCAGCGCGGGGATGCCCAGCTTGGCTGCACCGCGCCTTAAAAGATCGTTGTTTTCGTTCGGCGGTGTGAGCCAGGGGCCGATGTTCAAACGCCGCTCGGCTTGCTCAAAATACGGCGACAGCGCATCGGTGGTGTAGTCCTTCAGGTCAAACTTGTCCTGCCAAAATTGCAGCGTGGCTGCTGGCGTGCGAAACGATGACGTCCAGTTGACAGTGGTGGAGCCCCCAACGCAGCGCCCCTGCAAAATGTTGATGGCCTTGTCTTCAGTTTTGCGGGCGGCGCTTTCCTGGTAGAGCTGAGGGTAGGCCTCTGACTCTTTCTGGTTGAAGTCGCTGCTGCTTTTGAGTGGACCTTCTTCAATGATCACGACTTGTAGCCCCGCTTTGGTCAGCAGCTCGGCGGTAATGCCTGCGCCTGCCCCGCTGCCAATGATGGCGACATCGCAGATTATTTTTTCAGGCGGTGCGGCAAACGCGCCGCCCATCACATTCCAGCCGCGCGCCAGGCCGTCTTTGATTGGGTCTTGAAGTTTGCTCATGTGTTCAGACCTTCAAAGGGCCTGGGTAGCCAATCATCGGCCAGGTCGATGCTTCAGAAAAGTAAGCACCTGCTGTGATGTCATGCAGCGCGGCATATGCCTGCTGGCGCACTGCCAGACCGGACAGGCGCATGCCTTGCAAGGCGGCCTGCACTTGTACTGGGCTGGCCTCAAGCCACGGCGTGGGCAGACCAGCCAACACGCGGCGGCCAGCACTGGTGGCCAGAATTGACAGCAGTTGCGACAACTCGGCCTGTGCATGGGATGGCAATGCGGTGATCAGCACGTCAATGCGGCCGAGCAGCCCGGTCAATGCGGCCTGTTTGGCAGCAGGTTGCTCAGGCAATGTTTTGTCAAGCACACCCAAACCGACAGCGCGAAAAACGTCACGCCCCGCCGCTGTCAATGCGCCGCGCTCAAGCCCTGGCTGTATCAACACGGCAGTACCTCCGACCACGGCCAGCAAGGCGGTTGACGCCACACCAAGTTTAAGAAGCGTTCTTCTTTGCATGGCTTGCAGTTTCGCATGCAGGCCGCATTTTCAGTAGAGCGGGGTTACTAGGAAACCTCTGCATAACTCCCTGCGGTCTGTGATCAGCCGGACTCGGGCGGCCTGCTGCGTTGTTTTTCTTGCCAATAGCCCTGCTATTGGACGCAAAAAGACTCCTTGCAGTCCATCCCGAGCCGACTGCCACAGTTCCGCCAGAGTTATGCAGAGGCTTCCTAGATAAACTCGTTGCAACCATTCATGTTTGATCCAGATGAACGCAACCGCTGACCAGATTCACCAGGCGCTTGAAACCGTCGCGCTGCTTCGCCAGCAGCGGGCCGGGCAGCCTGCTCTGGCCGCAGCCAATGCGGCCATCAAGCGTTTTCAGGCCAAACGTTTTCAGGCCACTTATTCCGATTTATTGCAAAGCCAGCGTTACCAGCTGGCAGCGCGCTTTTTTCTGCAGGAGCTTTACAGCGACAAAGACTATGCTGAACGCGACCAGCAGTTTGCCCGCATTGCCAAAACGATTGCCAGACTGTTCCCGCAAGCCGTGGTCAACACCGCAGCAACACTTGCCGAAGTGCATGCATTGACGGAGCAGCTTGATGACGCAATGGCGCATGCACATATTGCCTTGCACCCAGCAAGACCAGAGCAGTGTGACGCCGGTGACTACATCGCTTGCTGGCGACGGGTTGCCGACCCGGCTGCACGGCATCAACAGCTTCAGGTGGTGCTGGCATTGGGCAGATCACTTGACAGCCTGACGCGCAAACCTGGCCTGCAAATGCTTTTAAAACTGATGCGCGGGCCAGCTGCCGCGGCCGGGCTCGGGGCATTGCAAAAATTTCTGGAGACTGGCTTTGGTGCTTTTCAAACCATGCGCGGTGCTGATGAATTTTTAAAGCTGATTGCGCTGCGCGAAGCCGACTGGATCCAGCGACTGTTTGAAGAAGGTGCTGTTGCTTGCGAGACGAGATTGAATGAATTGTTGGCAGGTTGCACTTCTGTTTAAACGTTACTTAGGACAAGCCCCATGCGGTTTTTTGGTTGTTGCTTGCACAATCCGGGCAGGAGACCACTATGAATAGACATTGGCTTGCAAGCTACCCTGAAGGCGTTGCCCACGAGATTGATACCGAGCAGTTTTCATCGCTCAACCAATTGCTGGAAGATTCGTTTAAAAAGAACGCAGCCAAGCCTTTTTCAGTCTGCATGGACTGCTGGATGTCTTATGGCGAGCTTGATGAGCTGTCATCACATTTGGGGGCGTGGCTGCAAAGCCTGGGGCTGGAGCCGAACGCACGGGTGGCCATCATGCTGCCCAACGTGCCGCAATTTGCTGTGACGATGGCTGCCATTTTGCGGGCTGGCTACACCTGCGTGAATGTCAACCCGTTGTATACAGCGCGTGAGCTGGAGCATCAGCTCAAGGACTCTGGCGCTACCGCGATTGTGATTCTGGAAAACTTTGCCGTCACACTTGCAGACGTGATAGAACGCACATCCATCAAGCACATCGTTATGGCATCCATGGGTGATTTGCTGGGCTTCTGGTATGGCAAGTGGCTGACGTTTGCGGTGCGGCATCTGGCCAAAATGGTGCCGGCCTACCAGCTGCCCTTGGGTGAAAACCGTGTGGTGACGACTTTTGCCAAAGCCCTTGCAGATGGCTCTGGCATGCCTATGAAATCAGCGCATTGCACTCTTGATTCGATAGCATTTTTGCAGTACACGGGCGGCACGACGGGCTTGTCAAAAGGTGCAGTCCTGACACACCGCAACATCATTGCTGCGGTGTTGCAGGGTGAGCAATGGTTTACGCCCGCCCTTAAACGCATTGGCGACGTGAGCAAAATTAATAATATTGCGGCGCTACCGCTGTATCACATCTTTGCTCTTACGCTGAGTTTGCTGACGATTCGCTGGGGTGCGCATCTCACGCTGATTCCGAATCCGCGCGACTTCGGCAAGTTTATCGAGGTGTTGAAAAAACGCCCCTTTCACATGCTGCCTGCGGTGAACACTTTGTTCAACGCGCTGCTACAGCACCCACAGTTCAAAACTGTCGATTTTTCAAACCTGTGCGTATCGCAGGCAGGCGGCATGGCGGCATCCGCTGGCACAGCCCGTCACTGGCAGGAAGTGACAGGCTGCGCGATGGTTGAAGGCTGGGGCATGAGCGAGACCTGTGCCATCGGCACCAACAACCCCGTCACCAGCAGAGAATTTTCCGGGACGATTGGCTTGCCTTTGCCGAGTATCGACATTGCCATCAAAGATGATGATGGAAAATCACTGGCTATTGGCGAGTCAGGCGAAATTTGCATCAAAGGCCCGCAGGTCATGGTGGGCTACTACAACCAGCCACTTGAGAACGAAAAGGCGTTTACATCCGACGGGTTTATGCGGACGGGCGACATTGGCGTCATGGACGACAAGGGTTATACAAAAATCATTGACCGCAAAAAAGACATGATCATTGTTTCGGGCTTCAATGTATTCCCGAATGAGCTCGAAAATGTGATCTCATTGTGTGCTGGCGTTGTGGAATGTGCCGCGATTGGAATTCCTGACGACTCGCAGGGCGAAGCTATCAAGGTGTTTGTGGTCAAAAATGACACGGCCTTGACAGAAGAGGATGTCGCTTCGTATTGCAAGCAACATTTAACTGGCAACAAGCGGCCTAAATACATAG
>JAYUVG010000287.1:0-8547 GCA_043754255.1 Polaromonas sp.
CGCTGCCAGGCGATGAGCTGTTTCACAAGGCCATCGCCCAGGCATGCGGCAACGAGGTACTGCTGGACACCGTCAGCCGCTACTGGCTGGCCCGCCGCAGCCCGCTGTACCTGCGCCTGGCCGATTATTTTGAGCGGCCAGCGTCGTGGCGGTCTGTGCTGGCCGAACATGGCGCTGTCCTCAAAGCGATAAAAAACCGCGACCCCGGGGCTGCCCGCGAAGCCATGCAGCAGCACATGGCAAAAGCCCTGGCGCGTTTTAGCGCAGGCTGGCATCTGGCCAATCCGGCAGCGCAGGAACCGCCAGGTAGCAAGGTAAAAATTTCATCCGCGAAAGTCGAAGTCGTCAAAGCAAGTTCACAACCCACCAGGAGACACCATGTCAGGCAAACCTTCACAGCTTAAATATGCTATTAAACTGATAGCTGCCTGCGCGCTAATTACGGCGGCTACAGGCCAAGTTGGCACTGCATTTGCGCAAACCAAGCTTAAATGGGCACACGTGTATGAGACCAGCGAGCCGTATCACAAATGGTCGGTCTGGGCGGGTGAAGAGTTTAAAAAGCGCACCAACGGCAAGTTTGAAATTCAGGTCTTTCCGGCCTCCAGCCTGGGCAAGGAAAGCGACATCAACCAGGGCCTGCAACTTGGCACAGTTGACATTATTTTGACCGGCGCGTCTTTTGCGTCCAACTCATTTCCACGTCTGGGAGTCAGCTACTACCCCTTTACTTTCCGTGACGCCAACCATGTCATTGCCTACGGCAAAAGCGATATTTTCAAAGAGCTGACCGAAGGCTACAAAAAAGCCACTGGCAACACAGTGACCGCTTTGACCTACTACGGCGCGCGCCACGCCACCAGCAATAAACTTTTCAAGAACTGCGACGAGATGAAGGGCCTAAAAATGCGTGTGCCTGACTCGCCCGTCTACACCGCACTGCCGCGCGCCTGCGGAGCCAACCCGACACCGATTGCTTTTGCCGAGGTGTACCTGGCACTGCAAAATGGCACGGTGGATGCGCAGGAAAACCCACTGCCAACGATTGAAGCTAAAAAGTTTTTTGAAGTGCAGAAAAATATTATTTTGACGGGCCACATTTCAGACGCACTGCTCACGGTCATTGCACCCGGCACCATGGCCAAAATGAATGCAGCAGAGCAAAAACTGCTGGCAGACATCACGCAAGAAGCTGCAGTCAACGCCACCAATGACATTCGCAAACGTGAGGGTGAGCTGGTCGACGAGTTCAAGAAAAAAGGCATCAATGTGGTGACGGTTGACCGCAATGACTTTCAGCAACGGGTGCTCAAAGCCATCACTTTTGAGTCCATGAAGCTGGACAAAAAGGACTGGGACCGCATCATCGCCATTAAATAGTCGCTGGATGTCCTCCATTGATGACATGGCCCCTGTGATGGGGGCCGACGGGCAGTTTCATGCGCAGGACGAAGCGGTGGATTTGTCGCATACCACTGTAGAAGCCTGGGTAGCGCTGGGCTTTTTCTGGCTGCTGGGTTTGACAGTTTTCTACCAGTTTTTTACCCGCTATGTGCTGAACAATTCAGCCGCCTGGACAGAAGAAATTGCCCGCTATTTGCTGATAGCCACAGTGTTCACAGGGGCGGCGATTGGGGTGGTGAAGAACAACCACATTCAGGTTGATTTTTTCTACCGCTTTATGCCCAAAAAGCTGGGGCGCTTTTTGTCTGGTTTGACAGACTTGCTGCGCATCGGCTTTTTTGCAGCAGCTACTGTACTTAGCGGCCTGATGATGCTGAAACTCAGCAGCACGTCCCGCATGACGATGGTGGACTTGCCGATGAACTGGGTGTACGGCATTTGTTTGCTGGCGTTTGCGGCAATGGCGTGGCGATCGGTGCAGGTGGCCCTCGTGCACTGGCGACGCGGCTACAGCGTGCTGGAGCGGCCTGAATCAACGATGGAAGATCGGTAGCTTCAAATGCTGAAAATCATTTTTTTGTTTTTGATGTCAGGCGGCATTCCGGTCGCGATCGCCATGGCAGGCTCCGCGCTGATTTACATCTGGTGGACAGGCGGCTTGCCTGCTTTTGTGGTGATTCACCGCATGGTGTCAGGCATTGACAGCTTTCCGCTGCTGGCTGTGCCGTTCTTCATCCTGGCGGGCAACCTGATGAACAACGCCGGCATCACCAACCGTATTTACAACTATGCACTGGCTTTGGTTGGCTGGATGAAGGGCGGCTTGGGGCATGTGAATGTGGTGGGCTCAGTTATTTTTGCAGGCATGAGCGGCACTGCAATTGCTGATGCAGCCGGGCTGGGCACGATTGAAATTAAAGCCATGAAAGACCACGGCTACAGCACCGAGTTTGCAGTGGGCGTAACTGCTGCATCGGCCACGCTGGGGCCGATCATTCCGCCCAGCTTGCCGTTTGTGATTTACGGAATGATGGCCAATGTCAGTGTGGGTTCGCTCTTTTTGGCGGGCATCTTGCCGGGCGTGCTGATGGCGATATTGATGATGTGCACCGTTGCCTACTTTGCACATAAAAACGGTTGGGGCGCTGATGTCAAATTTGAATGGCCACGGGTTATCAAGGCGCTAACTGAAACATTGGTCGTGATCGCCTGGCCGCTGGTTCTGTGGCTGTTGATTGTCAAAGCGGGCCTGCCCGCACAGGCGACTGTATTTGTCGGTTTGATCGTTCTGTTTGTAATGGACAAGGTTTTCAAATTTCAAGCCGCGCTGCCGATCATGACGCCGGTGCTGCTGATTGGCGGCATGGTCACTGGCATTTTTACGCCGACTGAAGGCGCGATTGCTGCATGCCTGTGGGCGATGGTGCTGGGCTTTGTCTGGTACAAAACATTGAACTTTAAAATGTTTGTGAAGGTGTGCCTGGACACAGTTGAGACGACCGCCACAGTTCTTTTCATCGTTGCAGCGGCCAGCATATTTGGCTGGATGCTGACAGCCACCGGCGTTACCGTTGCGATTGGTGAATGGGTGCTGGGCTTTACCCAGAACCCGCTGGTGTTTTTGTTGCTGGCTAATTTGCTGATGCTGTTTGTAGGCTGCTTTTTGGAGCCGACTGCGGCGATCACGATTCTTGTGCCCATCCTTGTTCCCATATGCCAAAAGCTGGGTATTGACCTGGTTCACTTTGGGCTGGTGATGGTGCTGAATTTGATGATTGGCCTGCTGCATCCGCCGATGGGCATGGTGTTGTTTGTGCTGGCGCGGGTGGCCAAACTTTCTGTTGAGCGGACGACGATTGCAATTTTGCCTTGGCTTGTTCCTCTTCTTGGGTCTTTGGTCATCATTACGTATTTCCCGAAGCTTGTGCTTTGGTTGCCTAAGATGTTTTACTGATGCGGCTTGGTTCGGATCACGCCGACACGGTACTTGGCTCCGCGGCTGTCCTCCGCGTCGCCTATGGCGACAGCTCCTCCTTGATGCCGCTGCGCCAAGCACCGCATCGACGTGATTTTGTTAGCAGTGTGCGTGTTCGAAACTCGTTGTTGATACCAGCTACTAAACAGCCTGTGAGGTTGGGGTGCGTAGCGCAGCGAAATCAAGGAGGAGCTGCGGCCATAAGCCGCGCGGGGGACATTCGCGGAGCTACGTACGCCGGCCTCCCAGGCCCGCACAACACAAACCAAAAAACTTGAACTTATGACCCCTTTCATCAGACTCCACAAAGACGACGACGTAGTCATCGCCAGAACACAGCTAATAAGCGGCACAAAAATAGAAAATATCACAGTCAAAGGCTTGATTCCACCAGGTCACAAGGTAGCTACCAAAGCCCTGAATACAGGCGATGCAGTCCGCCGCTACAACCAGATCATCGGCTTTGCCAGCAAACCGATTGCAGCAGGCGAGCACATACACACCCATAACCTTGACATGGGCGCCAACAAAGGCGACTTTGCACGAGACTACGCCGTGGGCGCTGACGTCAAACCCGAACCTGCAAAGCTTGAAGCCACCTTCATGGGCATCAAACGTTCTGACGGCCGGGTGGCGACGCGCAACTACATTGGTATTTTGTCCAGCGTCAATTGCTCAGCCACAGCGGCGCGGGCGATAGCTGACCACTTCTCAAAACACAACAATCCAGCAGCCCTCAAAAACTTCCCGAACGTTGATGGAGTGGTAGCGCTGACGCATGGCACCGGCTGCGGCATGGACACCGATGGCCTGGGTATGCAAATTTTGCAGCGTACTTTGACAGGTTATGCCACACACCCCAACTTTGCTGGCGTGCTGGTGGTCGGGCTGGGCTGCGAGTCGAACCAGATTAACGCATGGCTGGCGCATGGCAATTTGACTGAAGGAGAAAATTTGCAAGTCTTCAGCATTCAAGACACTGGCGGCACTGCGAAAACTGTCGCCAAAGGTATTGCAATCATCAACGAAATACTGCCTCGCGCCAACGACGCCCGCCGCGAGCCGTGCAGCGCGGCGCACATCACCATAGGCCTGCAATGCGGCGGCTCTGACGGCTACTCCGGCATCAGCGCCAACCCAGCGTTGGGTGCAGCGGTTGACTTGCTGGTGGCGCATGGCGGCACGGCAATATTGAGTGAGACACCCGAGATTTATGGTGCAGAACATTTGCTGACCCGCCGCGCTGTACGCCCGGATATTGCTGCCAAACTGATAGCACGCATCAAGTGGTGGGAGCACTACACCGAGATCAATGCCGGCGAGATGAACAACAACCCGTCCCCCGGCAACAAGGCAGGCGGCTTGACCACCATTCTAGAAAAATCGCTGGGTGCTGTCGCCAAAGGGGGAACCAGCAACTTGCAAGGCGTGTATGAATATGCCGAACCCGTGACGAGCCAAGGCTTTGTTTACATGGACACACCGGGCTACGACCCGGTCAGCGCTACCGGCCAGGTGGCAGGCGGGGCGAATCTGATCTGCTTTACCACCGGACGCGGCTCTGCCTATGGTTGCGCGCCCTCGCCTTCTTTAAAGCTGGCGACAAACACTGCTTTATGGAAAAAACAGGAAGAAGACATGGACATCAATTGCGGCGAGATCATTGACGGCAGTGCCACGGTGGCGCAAATGGGTCAGCGCATTTTTGAGATGGTGCTGGCTACCGCATCCGGGGCACAAAGTAAAAGCGAAGCACACGGCTACGGTCAAAACGAATTTGTGCCGTGGCAGGTTGGCGCAGTCATGTGAAGCATGCCTTTACTCAAACCAGCAAAGATTCCATGCAAAAACCACTTACAGCCCGATATTTACGTGCGCAAGCAGCTACTCTTTTAATAGCGTCCGGCTCATCACGCATCGAGGCTGAAACCGTCGCTGCCAATCTGGTCATGGCCAATCTGTGCGGCCATGACTCGCATGGCGTTGGCATGCTGCCGCGTTATGTCGATGCAGTGCTGGAGGGTGGCCTGATCCCGAATGCGTCGGTAGCAACATTGCTGGACATTGGCACGATGCTAACGTTAAGTGGTCAGCGTGGCTATGGCCAAGTGGTGGGTGAGCAGGCCATGAAGCTGGGCATTGAACGCGCGCAAACGCACGGCAGCTGCATCATGACGCTAGCCAACGCGCACCACCTGGGCCGGATTGGCCATTTTGCTGAAATGGCAACGGCTCAGGGTCTCGTGTCGATTCATTTGGTCAACGTCATTTCACGCCCGGTGGTAGCGCCCTGGGGCGGCTCGGATGGCCGCTTTGGCACCAATCCGTTTTGCATTGGCATTCCTGTCAAAGGGCAAGATGCATTTATCCTCGATGCCGCCACCAGCAGCGTGGCCCAAGGCAAAATGCGCGTGGCCTTCAATCAGGGCAAGCAGGTAAAACCTGGCTTGCTGATCGACGAGCACGGCATGCCCACCACCAACCCCGGCGTGGTGGTGGTGCCGCAGTCCAACGGCCTGCTGGGCGCGCTGATGACTTTTGGAGAACACAAGGGCTACGGCCTGGCCGTGGCGTGTGAACTGCTGGGCGGTGCGTTGACGGGCGGCGGCACGTGGCATGCGCCAGCAACGCCGGAAAACACCAACAGCCGGGCTGTCTCCAACAGCATGTTGACCATCCTGATTGACCCCGCCAAACTGGGAACGCTTGATTCGTTCAATCATGAGTCAGCTGCATTTATTAACTGGCTCAAATGCAGCCCGGCAGCAGCCGGTTTTGATGCGGTGCAAATCGCAGGTGATGCGGAGCGCTTGACGCGGACCAAACGTGAGCGGGACGGCATTGAAGTTGATGACCATACCTGGCAGGAAATTGTGGCTGCTGGCAAGAAGGTGGGTGTGGTGCTTCAGTAGTTTTGGTGGGTTTGTTCAAAAGTCTTCAGCGCAGTCGATACCTCTCATCAATTTATAAGCAATATCACCCTGCAGCCCTCATAATATGCGCGCAAACAGCTCCTAAATTAATAGCAGATTTTCAATTGTGGTTGCAGTCAGGATGCCCAAATTCTGGGCTCGTGGCACTGGAAATCTCCAGCATGAACGCATCAAAAAACGCAGTGAGTGCTGCGGTGTCATCCAGCGGCAGGACATTCGCTATGTACTGGTCAGGCCGCACCACCACCAGGCAGCCATGCTCACGGTTGATGCCGCGCAGGGCGTAAATGTTTTGACTGTCTTGCGTCAATGCGCAAAATGCTTTTTCATAATCATGCAGCCCATAGTAGCCTTTGGACGGCAGCAGCAGAGTGGGCAGGGCTGTTATCGCCAGCATGTGATGGCTTTGCTGAAACACAGCGCGCACGTCAATCACGCTGTCGATCTCTGCACCCTGCGGCGTGAAGCGTTTGAGCGGCGATTGCGGTGAATCAGACAGGTAACTGCACAATTTGCTGACAGGTGATGAGGCCTGTGCACAGTCGCCCTCCCCTGCAAATGCGAACAGACGCCATCGCCCATCAGCGGCCAGCGTTTGCCCCAGTTGCATCCGCTTGCCATCAGCAATGCGCAGCACAGGGGTAGAATGAAAGCGCGTGCCAATCAGCAGCCCGCTTGCCAGGTGCTGGTGCGTGCCAGCACCAGTCAGCAGAGATGGCGCGTAACGGGTTGCCGTACCTGCGGTGTAGCGACCATGCTGCACAAAATATTTCTGTACCTGCGTACTGTCGGCATCAGGCGACTGAGATGACTGACTGAGCATGGCGGCCCATTCGCGGTCAAAGTCAATCAGCTCTTTTGCCACCGCCTGCCGCTCAGCCGAATAGGTTTTAAGCAAGCTCGGCGGGCTGCAGCCTTGCAATACAGCTGCCAGTTTCCAGCCCAAATTAAAGGCGTCCTGCATCGACACATTCATGCCCTGCCCGGCTTTGGGACTGTGGGTGTGGCACGCATCGCCTGCAATAAAAACCCGGGGCGTTTGCGTTGCTGCATCGCCTGGCTGAAGGTCATCAAACCGGTCCGTCAGCCGCTGGCCAATTTCATAAATTGACCACCAGGCAACTTCTTTAACGTCCAGCGTGTACGGCTGAAAGATGCGCTGTGCAGCCGCTGTCAATTGCTCAAGCGTGATGTTGCGACTTAGCACGCGTTCGTTTGGGTTCAACTTGTCCAGTTCCACATACAGGCGCACCAGATAGCCGCCTTCACGCGGGATGACGAGTACAGTGCCTTCGCTGGCCGACTGCACCAAAGACTTGAAGCGAATGTCAGGGAAGTCAGTTACTACGAGCACATCCATCACACCCCAGGCGTGATTAGCCGAATCGCCCTTGAGCGTTAAACCGATGGCCTGCCGCACATTGCTGCGCGCACCGTCGCAGCCCACCACATACTTGGCTCGGATGGTTTCAAGCCTGCTTTCGTGGCCTGCATCCTGCCGCTCAAATTGAACAGTCACGGGGTAGTCTGATGTGCCGTCAAGCGCGCGCGCCAGTCCATCCATGCGGCGGTTGTAATGCGGCACCAGAGTGGGTGATGACCGCTCCATGATCTCCAGGTAAAAATCATGCACACGCGCCTGGTTCAAAATCACATGCGGCATGTGCGACAAGCCGTCTTCCACATCCTGCACACGGCCACTGCGCTCGATGTGCTGCGCGTTTGTTTTGCCGGGCTTCCAGAATGTTGTCTCGTTGACCCAGTAAGCCTCTTGCAGCACCTTGTGTGCAAAACCAAAAGCCTCAAACATTTCCATCGTGCGGCAAGCAATGCCGTCAGCCTGACCCAACTGCAAGGGCCCGGGTTTTTGCTCAACTATGACTGTTCGAATATCTGCAAACGCTGCCAACTGCGCCGCCAGCGTCAAACCCGCTGGGCCGCAGCCAACAATCAACACATCGGTATCAAAAGGCAACGCACTTGCAATGTCATGAGTTGCTGCCTGGGCAGGCACGCGCCCCGGTGCACCTACTTGAAACCCGTTGAGATGAAATTGCACGCCTTGCCTTTTTTTAATGTGAGATAGGTTGAAGACATTCCTCAAAACTCCCAGAACCATTTGCTATTATTTTAATAGCTGTTTGCGCGCTATTTATAACGGCTAGAGGCACTTTTTATGCGCAGATTCAAGTACAAAGTGCGCCAACTCTAATTGTAATCGGCTCTCTTGGAAGG
>JAYUVG010000288.1:0-8026 GCA_043754255.1 Polaromonas sp.
CTTATTTCAGCCAAACTCCAGCGCGGCAAAACATCGAAAGTGTAGCCGCCCTGCAAAGTCTGAAGTAAGTCAAAAATAGCTCTAAATAAGCATCAAATAGTGCTGTAGCCAACGTGATGTGCGCGCAAGCAGCTCCTGAAACCATAGCAACATAAATTTTGAAAACTCTTAAAAATATTCTTCTTGCGTTCGGCCTGGCCTTGTCGCTGGCCTTGTCATTTTCTGCGGTGGCTCAACCGCTACCTCAACCTCTACCCATCAAAGTCGCGCTGATCGAAAGCATGTCTGGCCCGTTTGCCAACACCGGCGAAGCTGTGTTTCGCAACCTGGTCTGGGCCACCGAGCGGGTCAATGTACGCGGCGGAGTGAAGTTGCCAGGTGGCCCGCGTAATCTGCTGATTGAGCGCTACGACAGCAAAGGCCAGAACGAAGAAGCACTCAGTGCATTGCGTGCAGCCATTGACGACGGCGTCACAGTCATTGCCCAGGGCAATTCATCGGCCACGGCAGCTGTACTGATTGACGCCATCAACAAACACAACGAACGCGAGCCGACCAGGCGCGTGCTGTTTTTAAATTATTCAGCGGTGGATCCCGCTCTGACCAATGAAAAGTGCAGTTTCTGGCATTTCAGGTTTGACGCCCATGCCGACATGCGCATGACGGCACTGATGGAGGTTTTCAAAGATGACAAAAGCATCAAAAGCATTTATCTGATTGGTCAGGACTACAGCTTTGGCCAGTCGGTTTTAAAAGAAGCAAAAAGGCAAATCACAGCGCTGCGGCCCGACGTGCAGATTGCAGGCGACGAGCTGCACCCGTTGGGGCGTGTCAAGGACTTCATTCCGTATGCCGCAAAAATCAAGTCCAGCGGTGCGCAAGCGGTGCTGACAGGCAATTGGGGCAATGATTTGACGCTGCTGATCAAGGCCGCCAAAGACGTGGGTTTTGAAGGCAAGTTCTATACCTTTTACGGCAACGCACTGGGCGCACCGGCTGCGATTGGCGAGGCCGGTGTGGGCAAAGTGATTGCCGTCGCCGAGTGGTTTCCAAATACTTCTGGCGCGCCGTCTGAAGCGTTTTACCAGTCGTTTCGCCAGCGTTTTCCTGCGGCCAAAGACGACTACGTGCACATGCGGATGCAAATGGTGATTGAAGCGCTGGCCCAAAGCATCGAAAAAGCTGGATCAATTGAGGCAGGCGCGGTGGCTGCGCAAATGGAAAAAACTGTGGTCACCATGGCGGGGCAAACCGGGGCGATGCGCGCTGCTGACCACCAGTTTCAGCAGCCGCTGCTGGTGGCTCAAATGGGCAAGCTGGGGGATGCTGGTGTCAAGTTTGATGTCGAAGGCTCTGGGTTTGGGTTTCGGGTGATCAAGACGATTGCGAGTGACAAGGCGGCGATGCCGACGAGCTGCAAGATGGTGCGGCCGTGAGGCATAAGAGTTTTTAACAAGGAGATCAAGGAGGTCAAGCAGTAAGACAAGAGAGAAAGAATATTCAAAATATTTCTGATGAATTCCTCCTTGACCTCCTGATCTCTTTGTTAAAAAAATCCCCGCACACGAAAGCAACCCATGCGCCAAACCGTTCAGAACCTAGAAGAATCCATGATCCGCCAGGTTGCCAATGCCGGCATGGGACGCAGCGACGTGCTGAAGTTCTGGTTTGG
Source organism: Polaromonas sp. (assembly GCA_043754255.1). Taxonomy (GTDB): domain Bacteria; phylum Pseudomonadota; class Gammaproteobacteria; order Burkholderiales; family Burkholderiaceae_C; genus Polaromonas. The sequence continues at coordinate 1,673 of JAYUVG010000288.1, forward strand.
CGAAAGCGATGAGGTCACGCCGCAGTTCATCAGAGATGCGGCGATTGCTTCCATGCAACAAGGCGAAACCTTTTACGCGCACAACCTGGGTCTGCCCGATCTTCGGGTAGCAATTGCTGGCTACACCAACGGATTACGCGCACAAGGCGCTACAAAAATAGAAGCAGAGCGCATTGCCGTGACGGCTGGCGGGGTCAATGCATTGATGCTGGCGGTGCAGGCGCTGGTGGACAGTGGCGATGAGGTGATAGTGGTCACGCCGGTCTGGCCAAATCTGACCGGGCAACCTGCCATCATGGGTGCGGTGGTTCGGTCTGTCAGCTTGAAGCCTGTCGCCGGTCAGTGGCAGCTTGACATGGCCGAGTTGCTGGCCGCGGTGACAAACAAAACCAAACTTTTGACATTGAATGCGCCGAACAACCCAACGGGCTGGACGCTGTCGCGTGCCGAGCAAGAAACCATCCTGGCGCATTGCCGCAAAACCGGCACCTGGATCCTGGCAGATGAGGTGTACGAGCGCCTTCATTACGAGCCGACAGCGAACGGATGCGCACCCAGCTTTTTGGACATTGCCGCAGCCGATGACCGATTGGTTGTGGTCAACAGCTTCTCCAAAAGCTTTCTAATGACAGGCTGGCGGCTCGGCTGGATGGTGATGCCGCCTGCGATGACAGCGCAAATCGGCAAGCTGATTGAATTCAACACATCGTGCACGCCGGTGTTTATCCAGCGCGCCGGTTTGGTCGCCATTGAACGAACTCTGGACGTTACGCCGCGGGTGGTTGCACAGTTAAAAATCTGCCGGGACACGTTGATCCCGCTCCTGCAAGGCATACCCGGTGTCCAGGTAGCTCCCGCCAAGGGCGGCATGTATGCGTTTTTCAGGCTTGAGGATCAAACGCGGTTTGGCGATTCACTGACTGTTGCCAAGCGCCTGGTACTCGAAGCCGGGCTGGGACTGGCGCCGGGTAACGCTTTTATGGTCAATCCAGAAGCCGATGCGCAAGGCTGGCTGCGCTGGTGTTTTGCCAGCCAGGACTTGAGCCGTTTGGGGCAGGGCGTAGAGCGGTTAGAGCGCTGGTTGGAGTCGTAGGCTTAAGCTATAATCAGAGGCTTCGCTGGGCATCCCGTCCGGCGAGTCACGACGGTAATGGCTTCTTTTTGAAATGAGAAAGCTGTGTCGCTCGCTAGTTGCACTTCGGTGCTGGAAGAGTATTCAAATGATCGCAAAATCAATCAAGGCTGAAATTGTTCAGTCCAACGCTCGTGCCCCCGGCGACACGGGCAGTCCTGAAGTGCAGGTCGGCTTGCTGACCGGCCGCATCAATGAATTGATGCCTCACTTCAAAACCCATGCCAAAGACCACCACGGCCGTCGCGGTTTGCTGCGCATGGTCAGCCGCCGCCGCAAGCTGCTGGACTATTTGAAGTCGAAAGACGCGAGCCGTTACACCGCGCTGATCGCCAAACTCGGCCTGCGCAAGTAAGCGTCAGATTTATTGAAGACGTTTATTGAAAACGCCTGAGTTAGTCACCTAGCTCAGGCGTTTTTTACTTTAAAACAGTCGGAACAATGACAAAACGGATTCGAGCTGTGTCATTCCAAAAGCCAATTCAAGGTTTCTGGAATGGCAAAGTTTCCATCAGTCAAAATTCCGGGCCTTTCGCACTGCCTTATGTGCTTATTTTGTGCGCGGTATTTCTGGAGATAACTCATGAGCATTTTTAACAAAGTCACCAAAACCTTTCAGTGGGGCCAGCACACGGTCACGATGGAAACCGGCGAGATTGCCCGCCAGTCTGGCGGCGCGGTTTTACTCGACATGGACGGCACAGTGGTGCTTGCAACCGTTGTTGCAAAAACGTCCGCCAAGCCAGGCCAGGACTTTTTCCCGCTAACCGTTGATTACCTGGAAAAAACCTACGCCGCTGGCCGCATCCCCGGCAGCTTTTTCAAGCGCGAAGGCCGCCCGAGCGAATTTGAAACGTTGACCTCGCGCCTGATTGACCGGCCGATTCGCCCGCTGTTCCCGGAAGGCTTTTTGAACGAAGTGCAAGTGGTGATACACGTGTTGTCGCTCAACCCTGAAGTTGAAGGCGACATTCCTGCGCTGATTGCATCAAGCGCAGCGCTGGCTATTTCCGGCATTCCGTTCAACGGCCCGATTGGCGCAGCCCGCGTTGCCTATATTGATGGCCAGTACGTGCTGAACCCAGGCAAGACCCAGCTCAAAGACTCCAAAATGGATCTGGTTGTGGCGGGCACTGAAGCTGCTGTGCTGATGGTCGAATCAGAAGCCCAGCAGCTCAGCGAAGAAATCATGCTGGCTGCCATTGTGTTTGGCCACGAGCAAGGCAACATCGCGATCAACGCTATTCATGAGTTGGTGCGTGATGCAGGCAAGCCGGTTTGGGACTGGAAAGCCCCAGCCAAAGACGAGCCACTGATTGCCAAAGTCGGCGCGCTGGCTGAAGAAAAAATGCGCGCTGCCTACCAGATTCGCAACAAGCAGGCCCGCACACAAGCCACCCGTGAAGTCACTGCGCTGACTAAAGCCGGCCTGAAAACAGACGGCGTTGAATTTGACAGCGTGGCAGTTGAGAGCATGTTGTTTGACATCGAGGCAAAAATTGTTCGCAGCCAGATTCTGGCAGGCGAGCCGCGCATTGACGGCCGCGACACACGCACCGTGCGCGCGATTGAAATTCGCAACGGCGTACTGCCGCGCACCCACGGTTCAGCCCTGTTCACACGTGGCGAAACCCAGGCGCTGGTGGTGACCACGCTTGGTACCGAGCGCGATGCACAGCGCATTGATGCTCTCTCCGGTGACTACGAAGACCGTTTCATGCTGCACTACAACATGCCTCCGTTCGCCACCGGCGAAACGGGTCGTGTCGGCAGCCCCAAGCGCCGCGAAATTGGCCACGGCCGCCTGGCCAAACGCGCGCTGATTGCCGTATTGCCAACCAAAGAAGAATTTCCGTACACGATGCGTGTGGTCAGCGAGATCACCGAGTCCAACGGCTCGTCTTCGATGGCCTCAGTCTGCGGCGGCTGCCTGAGCCTGATGGACGCTGGCGTGCCGATGAAAGCCCACGTAGCGGGCATTGCGATGGGTTTGATCAAGGACGACAACCGCTTTGCCGTGCTGACCGACATCCTGGGCGACGAAGATCATTTGGGCGACATGGACTTTAAAGTCGCAGGCACCACATTCGGTATCACCGCGCTGCAAATGGACATCAAAATCCAGGGCATCACCAAAGAGATCATGCAGGTTGCATTGGCTCAGGCCAAAGAAGCGCGCATGCACATTCTGGGCAAGATGCAGGAAGCCATGGGTGCTGCAAAAACCGAGGTATCAGACTTTGCGCCACGCTTGTACGTGATGAAAATCAATCCGGACAAGATTCGCGACGTGATTGGCAAAGGCGGCGCTGTGATTCGCGCGCTGACTGAAGAAACCGGCACGCAGATCAACATCGAAGAAGACGGCACCATCACCATCGCGTCGAACGACAGCGCCAAGGCAGACGAGGCCAAGCGCCGCATTGCAGAAATCACAGCCGAGCTGGAAGTTGGCAAGATTTATGAAGGCCCAGTCACCAAGATTCTGGACTTTGGAGCGCTGATTAATTTGCTGCCCGGCAAAGACGGTTTGCTGCACATCAGCCAGATCGCGCATGAGCGTGTCGAGCGGGTGCAGGACTACCTCAAAGAAGGTCAGATCGTCAAGGTCAAGGTCATGGAAACCGACGAGAAGGGCCGCGTAAAGCTGTCGATGAAGGCGCTGCTGGATCGTCCGGCGCAAGATCAGGATCGTGGCCCGGATCGCCACTAACACATTTGCTATCGATTTCATAGCTGCTTGCGCGCATTATGTGCGGGCTAGCGGCTTAAATCACTTATAAAAAGCATGAAAACCATTGAAATTAGCGCTTTTGGTGCCCCCGATGTACTGCGCCTGGCTGAACACCCCGCGCCTGTGGCTGGCCCGGGCGAGTTGCTGATTCGCGTTAGCGCATCTGGCATCAATCGGCCTGATGTGCTGCAGCGCACGGGCAACTACCCGGTTCCGCCGGGTGCGTCTAGCATTCCAGGGCTGGAAGTCGCTGGCGTCATTGTGTCTGGCGATGCACAGGCCATGACTGCTGGCGGTTTCAAAATCGGCGACCGTGTTTGCGCATTGGTTGCTGGTGGCGGATATGCAGAGTTGTGTGTCGCGCCGGTGGGACAGTGTTTGCCAGTGCCCAAAGGTTTTACCGACATTGAAGCGGCATCCCTGCCCGAAACGTTTTTCACTGTGTGGAGCAATGTGTTTGAACGGGCCTATCTGGCACGTGGCGAAACGCTGTTGATCCAGGGCGGCTCAAGCGGTATTGGCGTGACAGCCATTCAAATCGCCAAGGCCATGGGAGCAACGGTGATCGTGACCGCTGGCAGCGATGAAAAATGCGCGGCTTGTCTGGCTTTGGGCGCCGACCACGCTATCAATTACAAAGCAGAAGACTTTACAGAGGCTGTCAAAAAACTGACCAGTGGCAAGGGCGTCAATGTCATTCTGGACATGGTGGCAGGCGCCTACATTGCACGTGAGATCGAATGCATGGCTGAAGATGGGCGGCTCGTCATCATTGCAGTGCAGGGCGGTGTCAAAGCCGAGTTCAATGCAGGCATGGTATTGCGCAAACGTTTGACAATTACCGGCTCTACTTTGCGCCCACGCTCGCTTGAATTCAAAACAGCGATTGCCCGGGCGTTGAAGGAAAAAGTATGGCCGCTGCTTGAAAGTGGTGCGATCAAACCTGTCATTCACAGCACTTTTGCCGCTGTAGATGCCAGTGAGGCAACCGGTAGCCAGACTGCCCGGGCACATTCGTTGATGGAATCCAACCAGCACATCGGCAAAATCGTTTTGACATGGGGTTCTGAAGGGCGTCAGGCATGAAAAAACTGATTGCTGGAAACTGGAAGATGAATGGAAGCCTGGCGGCAAACGAAGCCTTGCTAACGGCGCTGGCGCAGGGGTTGAAAACCTTGCCAGCTTGTGAAGTAGCCGTTTGCGTACCTGCCCTTTACATTGCCCAGGTGCAGTCGCTAAAAACAGCGGCTATTGAATTGGGCGCGCAGGACATATCGCCGCAGGTTTCAGGCGCATACACCGGCGAAATAAGCGCCTCTATGCTCAAAGATTTCGGCGTGCGCTATTGCCTGGTCGGCCATTCAGAGCGCCGCCAGTATCACGGTGAAACAGATGCGCTGGTAGCTGACAAGGCCAAAGCGGCATTGGCTGGCGGCATCACGCCAATTGTCTGTGTTGGTGAAACGCTGGCCGAGCGCGAAGCAGGGCGGACTGAAGAAGTCGTCAAGCGCCAATTGGCTGCAGTGATTCATGCGAACGGCCATTGCATCAGTGAAATTGTGCTGGCTTATGAGCCTGTCTGGGCGATTGGTACTGGCAAAACTGCATCAACTGACCAGGCGCAAGCGGTGCATCAGGTGCTGCGAGCCCAGCTCAAAGCCGCCACCGATCAATTCGCCCGCATCAAAATTTTGTACGGCGGCAGCATGAATGCTGGCAATGCGGCCAGTCTCTTGGGGCAACCCGACATCGACGGGGGCTTGGTAGGCGGTGCGTCGTTGAAAGCCGCTGAATTTCTATCAATTATCGCTGCAGCCCAATAAAAACGTGCGCAAGCAGCTATTAAATCAGGAGTAAAAAAACATGAATGTCATATTAACCGTTGTCCTTGCTATTCAAATGTTGTCAGCCGTTGTGATGGTTGGTTTGGTGTTGGTGCAGCATGGCAAAGGCGCCGACATGGGAGCCGCTTTTGGCAGTGGCGGTTCAGGCAGCCTGTTTGGCGCCAGTGGCAGTGCCAACTTTTTGTCGCGCAGCACGGGCGTATTGGCTGCGGTGTTTTTTGCATGCACTCTGGCTTTGGCTTATTTTGGCAATGCGCAGCCCCGCTCAACAGGCAGCAGCGTATTGGAAAAAGCTTCTGTTACAGCGCCTGCAACCGCCGCTTCCGCTGCAACGGGTGCAGCGCAAATTCCTGGCACCAGTGCTCCCTCGGGTTCAGCCACGGCAGTACCGGCAGTTCCCGCAACAGCAGCTTCTGGTGTAGGACAAATCCCGACTAAATAATGGTGGAGATCACTTTTTCCTCCAGTGAAAAGTGTAATTTCAGGGTAAACTCTTACATTGTTTGAACAGTTAAAAACCATCCGGTTTCCTCATGCTGTTCAGGCAATAAAAACCGCGGACGTGGTGAAATTGGTAGACACGCTATCTTGAGGGGGTAGTGCCGAAAGGTGTGCGAGTTCGAGTCTCGCCGTCCGCACCAGAT
>JAYUVG010000289.1:0-20459 GCA_043754255.1 Polaromonas sp.
GGCGTAACCGCCAATCAGGAGGTAGTCAACCTTCTCCTGATCCAGTGCCATCAGTAACGTCTTGAGATCTTCAACACTGGCAGCGCGTACATGCTGGACCTTACCCTCACCAGATGCCCCATCAGGCTGTTTATGCTCGGTCATTTTCTGGAAGCAACAGCTACCCTCCGTGCCGCCACATTGATGGCAATTGCACGCGCCAACGCTTCATCAGCATGCGAATTGGCTTCCTCGTGTGTCTTAAAGCGGTAAACACCTTTGGCCATGCCCATCGTGTTGACGGCGGCTAATGCACTGCCCGTGGCTTGATGCACAGCGGCTTGACGCAACGCATCAGCACCTGAACGAGATAGCAATTCGGGAGTCGGGTGGCCAATGTGTCGCATGGTTTGACTTTAATGGAAAGCACAGGTTTTGCGAAGACCTGGATCAACACTTCATAGTTTTTTAATTTAAATGCTACGTAATTAATAGCTGCTTGCGCTCTAATTACCTTGGCTATCGGCCGATTTGGTACTCAAAACGGTCACTTTTAGGCTTTGCCGTTCTGAAAAACAAAAAGCGGCCTCAAAAGCCGCTCTTCATACGTCTGCAAAACGCCTGCGAAAAATCAACCGCCCTTTTTAGGACGCTTGCCGGGGTTCTTTTTGCTGCGTGTCCAGCTGCCGCGCTCCAGGCTGACCTTTTGGCCGTGGCCTGTGGTGGTGGTGAAGCCGTTGGGTGGAACTGGCTTTGGGGCGCAGATGTCGGCTTCGACTCTGATTTTTTTGGGCATGAAAGGCTCCGGGGTTGAATGGGCGAAACCGGCTATTTTAAACCAGAGCGCGAAGTGGCAAATTAACCAATAAATTTTGCGGTTTGAGTTTGACTACTCCTTGCGCATTCATCATCAGCCCCAGATAAACCGGCTTGCCTGCCACATCGGGCCGCACGTCCTCCTGGTTTGCAAAGTCAAGCCTGAAAAGGCTGACAAGCCGCTGCAACCGCTCAGGCTCCACATCCCTGTTTTCATACAAATCATTTAGCAATGCGGTAGATTCAGTATCCAGCCCAACGTGCCAGCGCCATGCCTCGTCGTCGATCTTTTGCAGCGGCCGAATGGTAACTGTGGCTCCTGACAAATGCTGCACCCACTTTTGCAGCACATTGGCCAGCGCTTTCAGGCCTGAACGGGCCCGGGTCATGGTGAATGTCAAGCCGTGGCTCAGGTCGTTGGTCACTTCATGCGTCAGGTCGAGTAAAAAAGCATGGCGCCCCGTAGCTTGCTGAAAATACGCGCCGGCGTTTTCGTCCGTCAGCACTTGCATGTTGACGGTTGCCATCGGCGCTTTGGCCTCGGCTAAAAAACGACCGATGTCCCCCAGTCCACCCGTTTCGTTCAGCATGTCCAGCGTGATCTGGTCGCCCGTTAAAACCTGTCCATCCTGCGTGCTGATGCGCTGGGCACGAAACAGAATTTCCCTTGCCCTGGCCTCGTAAGCATCGGCTTCGTCGCCCAGCATGTGGAGCGTGATGCCGTCAACCAGCATGTCAATAAAAAGCGGTGGAATATCAATGTAGCCTGCACCGCTGCGCGGAAAAAGTTTGCGGTAATAAGCTTCCAGTGTGCCCGCAGCCAAAAGCTCATCCCGAAAATGGACAAAATGCGAATAACTTTCGCGTGCATCAATATCCTTCAGTGCCAGCAACTCGGCGCGCGTGACAGGTCTTGCAGGTGCGGTGTGCAGGGCTGTGTGCAGCGCAATTTCTGCCGCGCAAGACTCGGGCACCAATGCCAGCTCGGGTCGAGCCAGAATGCTGCGGAAAAAAGTGTCTGTGGGCTTAAGCCAAGGGCGCTGGGTAGAACTGGAATTTGTCACATCAGAAGTAGTTTTGGATTTTGAAGATTGCATGGGCGCTATCGTCCCACATCAGGCAGTGCTTGTTACCTTTTCATCAAGTGATGCCTTGTATGTTTGTCTACCAACTAGTGGTATTACCCGGTAGCGGCGCACATGGAAGGCAGCTAATATCCACGAAGTCAGATCCATTCATTGTTCGCTTATCCCATCCCCACGCCGGAGAATCTTTTGTCATCTGAGTTCATTCTTGAAACGCGTAGTCTGAGTAAAGAATTCAAGGGATTCATCGCCGTCGACAACGTGGATCTGAAAGTCCGGCGCGGCCACATTCATGCACTGATTGGGCCGAACGGTGCTGGCAAGACCACGTTTTTCAATTTGCTGACCAAGTTTTTACCGCCGACGCGCGGCAGCATCACTTTTAACGGGGTTGACATCACGCATGAAAAGCCTGCGCAAACGGCTCGGCGCGGCATAGTCCGGTCATTTCAGATTTCGGCTGTTTTCCCGCACATGACGGTGCTTGAGAACGTACGTGCCGCTTTGCAGCGCAATCTCGGCACCTCATTTCATTTCTGGAAACCTGAAAATTCGCTGTTTCATCTGCATGAGCGCGCTCGTCAGTTGCTTGCTGATGTAGACCTCAGCAACTTTGCGAACGAAATGACTGTCAACCTGCCCTATGGCCGCAAACGGGCGCTTGAGCTGGCCACCACGCTGGCATTGGAGCCTGAGCTGATGCTGCTTGATGAGCCCACCCAGGGCATGGGTCATGAAGACGTAAGCCGAGTGACCCAGCTGATAAAAAAAGTCTCCGCCGGCCGCACGATCCTGATGGTGGAACACAACATGAGCGTGGTGTCATCGATTGCAGACCGCATCACGGTACTGCAGCGCGGCGCCATCATTGCCGATGGCCCGTATGACGAGGTAGCTAAAAACCCGCTGGTCATTGAAGCCTATATGGGCACGTCCAACACAGAACTTGTGGGTGCACATTGATATGGCCCCCACACTTTTCACTTCGTGTAATGCGCTGCCCCCCGAGGGGGCTAAGGCCTGCCCAGCCAAGCAAAGCGCGGGCTGCTCCCGCGCTATGGCGGCCCTTCGGAGCCCTGCATGACCCAAGAACTCCTCAAAATTGAAGATTTGCATGCCTGGTATGGCGAATCGCATATCCTGCACGGCGTTAACCTGACCGTTAATCAGGGTGAGGTTGTCACGCTGTTGGGCCGCAACGGTGCGGGCCGAACCACCACCATGCGCGCCATCATGAGCCTGACCGGCACGCGAAAAGGCTCCATCAAAATCAGCGGTGAAGAATCCATCAAAATGCCGGCGCACAAAATTGCCCGGCTTGGCGTTGGCGTGGGTTATTGCCCGGAAGAGCGCGGTATTTTTGCGTCGTTAAGTGCAGAAGAAAACCTGATGCTGCCGCCCACCATTGCACCGGGCGGCATGAGCCTTGACGAGATTTACGCGATGTTTTCCAACCTGAAAGAACGCGCCGACAGCCCTGGTACGCGCCTGTCAGGTGGCGAACAACAAATGCTTGCAGTTGCGCGCATTTTGCGCACCGGTGCGCGCCTGCTGCTGCTCGATGAAATCTCCGAGGGTCTGGCACCCGTTATTGTTCAAAAACTTGCCGAGATGATTTTGACGCTAAAAGCCAAGGGCTACACCATCGTGCTGGTTGAACAAAACTTTCGTTTCGCTGCACCGCTGGCAGACCGGTTTTATGTGATGGAGCACGGCACCATCGTCAAACAATTTGCGCAGTCCGAGCTGACCCAGAACATGGGCATGCTGCAAGAGTATTTGGGGGTTTGACCGGGTAAAAATTTAATTGTTTTAACTGGCAACCTGCATTTTTTTCGTTAGACCACAACTTCAATTGGAAACATCATGAAATTTACCCCACTTAAATCACTCAAAACACTCAAGCCTCTCATGGCTGCCATGGCTCTCGGCCTCGGCATTGCTGGTGCACCAGCAGTGGCGCAAAACACCGGCCCGGTCAAAATTGGATTTATTACCGATATGTCCGGTTTGTACGCTGACATTGATGGCCCGGCAGGCGCTGAAATGGTCAGGTGGGCGGTGCAGGACTTTGGCGGCAAGGTTCTTGGGCGTTCCGTAGAAGTTTTGGTGGCTGACCACCAGAACAAGGCCGATGTGGCATCGTCCAAAGCGCGTGAATGGGTCGACAAGGATGGCTTGGCCATGCTGATTGGCGGCACCAGCTCTGGCACGGCGATTGCCATGTCCAAAGTGATGGCCGAGAAAAAGCGTCCCTTCATTGCCATTGGTGCAGGCTCTGCCCGCCTGACCAACGAGGACTGCACGCCTTACACCGTTCACTACGCCTACGACACCGTCGCCTTGGCCAAAGTGGCAGGTAAAGCGTTGGTCAACGCGGGCAATAAAAGCTGGTATTTTCTGACGGCTGACTACGCGTTTGGTTATTCGCTCGAAGGCGATGCAACCAACGTGGTCAAAGCCAACGGCGGATCAGTAGCAGGTGCAGTGCGGCATCCGCTGAACGCTTCGGACTTCTCATCGTTCCTGCTGCAGGCGCAATCGTCCAAAGCCCAAATTTTGGCTCTGGCCAATGCGGGCGGCGACACCATCAACGCCATGAAAGCAGCCAAAGAGTTCGGCATCACCAAAACCATGAAAGTTGCTGGCCTCTTGGTGTTTATCAATGACGTGCACAGCCTGGGTTTGGCTACGACTGAAGGCCTGCAGCTGGCCGACAGCTGGTACTGGAATCAGGACGATGCATCACGCAAATTTGCTGCACGCTTTTTTGCAAAATACAAGCGTATGCCATCCAGCATTCAGGCTGCTGATTATTCTGCTGCCACCAACTATTTGAAGGCTGTGCAAACCGCTGGCACCACGGATGGCGACAAAGTCATGAGCACCATGAAAACCATGAAGTTTGATGACTTTTATGGCAAGGGCCAAGTCCGTGCAGACGGCCGCATGCTGCGCGACATTTATTTGTTTGAAGTTAAAAAAGCCAACGAATCCATCACCCCATGGGACTACTACAAAACCATCGCCAAAGTGCCAGGCGAGCAAGCCTTTACTACGGTGGCTGAGTCAAAATGCGCGTTGCTGAAAAAGTAATCTGAAGAGTAGAACCAAACAGCCATGGAAATTTTCGGTATCCCCCTGCAAGCTTTTTTAGGCCAGTTGTTGCTGGGTTTGGTCAATGGCGCTTTTTACGCCATGCTGAGCCTGGGATTGGCCGTGATTTTCGGCTTGCTGGGCATCGTTAATTTCGCGCATGGCGCGCTGTACATGCTGGGAGCGTTTGCTGCCTGGATCCTGATGGATCAACTGGGCATCAACTACTGGGCGGCGCTTTTCCTGGCGCCGCTCATCGTTGGCATCCTGGGCATGGTGATTGAGCGCGTGTTTCTCAAGCATTTGTACAAGCTGGACGAAATTTACGGTTTGCTTCTTACGTTTGGCCTGACGCTGATTGCAGAAGGTATTTTTCGTGAGCTGTACGGTGTTTCGGGTCAGAGCTATCCGGTTCCGGAGCTGCTGCAGGGCGCAACAAATCTGGGCTTCATGATATTGCCCAACTACCGCGCCTGGGTGGTGCTGGTGTCGCTCAGTGTTTGCCTGGGCACCTGGTACCTCATTGAACGCACCCGCCTGGGTGCCTATTTGCGCGCTGGCACTGAAAACGCACCGTTGGTACAGGCCTTTGGCATCAACGTGCCAATGATGGTCATGCTGACTTACGGCGCTGGCGCAGCGCTGGCTGCCTTGGCTGGCGTATTGGCTGCCCCTATTATTCAGGTCAATCCACTGATGGGCTCAAACCTGATCATTGTGGTGTTTGCAGTGGTGGTGATTGGCGGCATGGGGTCGATTTTGGGCTCGGTGATTACTGGAATCGGGCTCGGACTGGTTGAAGGGCTTACCCGGGTTTTTTACCCCGAGGCGTCCAGCATTGTGGTGTTTGTTGTCATGGTTCTGGTGCTAATGGTTCGCCCCGCAGGACTTTTTGGTAAAGAAGCTTGAAGCCATGAACAACACGATCACTGAGCCTGTATCACCCGTGACTGAATCTTCCAACCAGCCAGCTCTGGCGACCAAATCTGCCCGAATCACGCGCATCACCTACTTGGTGTTGCTGGCATTGGCGCTGACAGCCCCAATGCTCGGGCTGTACCCGGTTTTTGTGATGAAGCTGCTGTGCTTCGCCCTGTTTGCCTGCGCATTCAATTTGCTGCTGGGATTCACGGGTCTGCTGTCGTTTGGTCATGCCGCTTTTTTTGGCTCTGCGGCCTACATCACCGGCTGGTTTGTCAAGTCGCACAACTGGACACCCGAACTGGCGATTCTGGCTGGCACCATCGGCGCCGGCCTGATTGGCCTGGTCGTTGGTGCAGTGGCAATCCGGCGCCAGGGCATTTACTTTGCGATGATCACGCTGGCGATTGCCCAGATGGTTTATTTTGTCTGTCTGCAGGCGCCATTTACTGGCGGCGAGGACGGCTTGCAGGGCGTGCCGCGGGGCAATCTATTTGGCATTTTTCCACTGGTGTCAGACACCGTCATGTATTACTTTGTGGTGGCGGTTTTTGTGCTTTGTTTTCTTTTTATCTCGCGCATCGTGAACTCGCCATTTGGGCAGGTGCTCAAGATGATTCGTGAAAACGAGCCCCGTGCGATTTCTTTAGGCTATCAGGTTGATCGCTACAAATTGCTGGCTTTTGTGTTGTCAGCTGCTTTGGCTGGCCTGGCAGGTTCGATGAAAACACTTGTGATGGGTTTTGCCACGCTGTCTGATGTGCACTGGTCGATGTCAGGCGAAGTGATTTTGATGACGCTGCTTGGCGGCGTGGGAACCTTCTTTGGACCGGTGCTGGGTTCGTCCATTGTGATCGGACTGCAAAACCTCTTGGCCGACAAGGTTGGCTCTTGGGTAACTGTCATCATCGGCGTGATTTTCGTGGTGTGCGTACTGGCATTTCGCAAGGGTGTGGTGGGCGAGCTACAAGCTTTTAGAGACCGCCGTCGGCAAGCGGCTCAGCAAGCAGCAGGTTAAGGGCTTAAGGGCCGTCCGTTGAAAGCGCATGACTGACATGCTGCAGTACAGGCAGCTTGCCAGTTGAGTCGGCTACGACTTCAATGCTGACCACTGGCTGTGCTGCGATGACGCTGCCAAAGATGGTGGCAAAAGCAATATCAGCCGCGTCACGCCCCGTACAAAAACGCACAAATCCCATGGGAATAGCAGTGCCAGACGGATCAAACATAAACCATCGACCCATGCCAGATGCATCGGCCAGATACACCTCCACATAAGCATGAAAGTCTGGCGGGCCCAGGGCTGGGTCAGCGCCGTAATCCATACCGCTGACCATTCTGGCTGGCATATTGGCAGCGCGGCACAGTGCAATCATCAGGTGCGCAAAATCGCGGCACACACCGACCCGCTCAATCAACGTGTCAATCGCCGAGGTGTTGCTGTTACTGGTGTTGCCTTGAAAGCGCACATTGCCAAACACCCAGTCACGTATGGCCTGCGCCCGGCTGTAACCCATCGGCAAGCTGCCAAACCGCTGGCCTGAAAACGTTATCAGCCGGTCTGACTGGCAGTAACGGCTGGGGTACAAATAGGGCAATACGGGGCCGGGCAACAGGTGTGGGCATACCTCAAACAGTGCATCATGCGTTGCCTCAAAGTGTGTCAAATCCACGGTTGCCTGGTAGGAAAGAGCAAGCTTGCCTTGCAGCGCATGCACACTGAAACTGCGGCTTTGCGTGAGTGCATCCAGGTACTGACTGGCTTTGATCGGCTGGCTGAGACTGAGCAATTCTGTCACCACGGTTTGCCGTGGCGTACGAGCTGCCTCAATGTTGAAAATGAAATCGCAGCTTGCATCAAGCACCTCGTACTCAAGCTGCGTCGTAAGCATCAGTCTGACCATGTGTCACCCACTTTGAATTTATTGAAGCGACGATTAGGCCAGCGTTTGGCCCGACTGCTCGGCCAGAGCGGCGTGTTCAATCAAATTCAGGCGAAGTCTGACGCCGCACTGGCCTGTCGGCTGACAAATTCCAGTTCAATTACTCGATGGCTTTTACAGCAGACATCGTCATCGTATTGTTCGGCAGCTTCAGTCTGCGTGGAACTGGTCTGCGTTTTTGCCAGAGACGCCCGCATAAAACGCCTTGATGGCCACCATGTCAGCATCAATGTCGCCAGTGGTTTTAAAAATGGGGCCCAACCCGCCCACTTTTTTGCTGTAGTCCAGGTACGCCATCACGATGGGCACGCCTGCCCCTGCTGCAATGTAGTAAAACCCGGTTTTCCAGAAGCGCGTACCAGTGCGCGTGCCCTCGGGCGGCACGATGAGCTGCAGCGGCCCTGCGGCCTGCATCAACGCAGCGCTGGACGCTGCCACAAGGTTATTGCTTTGGCTGCGGTCAACCGGTATGCCGCCCAGCCACATCATCACGCCGCGAAAAGGCGGCTTGAAAATCGATGTCTTGCCCATCCAGTACACATTCAAGCGCAGGGCAAATGCCACCATCAGTGTGTAAGGCAAGTCCCAGTTGCTGGTGTGCGGCGCTGCAATCACCACGCTTTTGGCAGCTTCAACGGGCAGCTTGCCAACAATTTTCCAACCTGCCAGGCGAAAAAAAGCAATGGAAAACCAGCGTAGCAAAGTGTTGATGACGGGCGTGTCGAAAATGGTGTGGTGCATAGCGAGCTTGGGTTGAGCCAAGCCGAATGCTTGTCAGAGGAAGACGATTTTAGTTGTAAACCGTGATAAGCCTGGCGACACGGTCACGTACGACAGCCAGTTAATTGCTATAAATTCAGGAGCTGCTTACGCGCTAATTACGTGGTCTAGAGGCCTTTTTTACTCTTAGAATTGACTAAAGCCAGCTCAAAACGGCAGTTTGTGGCCTTGATAGTCAACCAGACAACCGGTATCCAGCGCGCTCAAACCGGAAATAACCGCCAGCAAATCACTCGCTGCCTGAGATGCAGGCCGCACATTCAGCCCCGTTTTGGCAAACGGCATGCTCAGCTCTGTTGCCACGGTGCCAGGGTGCAAGCTGACGCAAATGCTTTCCTTGTTGCGCCGCGTCAGCTCAATCGATGCAGTTTTAACCAGCTGGTTCAGCGCCGCCTTGGCTGCGCGGTAGCCATACCAGCCACCCAAAGCGTTGTCGCCCATGCTGCCCACCCGCGCCGACATAAACCCCGCCACGCAGCGCCCGGTTTTGGGCAGAAGCGGCAGAAAGTGTTTCATCACCAGCGCAGGGCCCAGCGTGTTGATTTTGAAAACCTGAGCCAGGTACTCTGCGTCCAGATTGATAAAACTGCGCTCTGGCTGGCCTTGTTCGCCATGCAGAAAGCCTGTGGCAACTATCAGAAGGCGCAATTGCAGTCTAGATGTTGCGCACAGGTTGGCGATGTGGATGGCAGACTTTGAAATGCTTGATTCGTTATCGTAGTCAACATTGATTTCAGTACTGCGGCTCAGGCCGACAACTTGGGCAAAATTGGTTTCGCTTTCAAGCTGCGCCAGCAAAGCAGCGCCCAGGCCGCCGCTGGCGCCCACAACAACCGCCAAGCTTTTTGGCAAGTCGCTCATGACTTGCCTTGATGTTTTAGTCTGGAATTTGACTCCAGCAAAATCCGGGTTTTCTCAAGCTCCTTCTGCAATACCGCAGCATCAGGCAACACCGTCTTGTAGTTTGCAGCCATGATTTTGTTTGGCAGGCCATCGAGTGCATAGCGTGCAAGCGCATGACCTTTGTCCGCACACAAAATCAGGCCAACCGGTGGGTTTTCATCTTGCAGTGTCCAGTTTTCTTTGGCGTAGTTGCAGTACATGTGCATCTGGCCAACGTCGGCATGCGTCAGGCTGCTGAGCTTTAAATCAATAATGACCAGGCACCTCAGGCGGCGGTGGAAAAGCAGCAGGTCAACCCGGTACCAAGTCTGATCAATGCGTAGCCGCCGTTGCCTGCCTACAAAGGTGAAGTCGCTACCCAGTTCAAGCAAGAAATCTTCAAGCCGAAGAATCAGAGCCTCTTCAAGCTCTGATTCAGAATACTCGTCTTTGAGATTTAGAAACTCCAGTACGTAGGGGTCTTTAAGGGCCTCATCGGGGTTGATGGTGTCCTCGGGCAAGGCTTGCGCGCCTTTGTTCAGCATAGCAACTTTGTTTTTAGACAGCGCTGTGCGTTCGTAAAACTGGCTCCCGATCTGGCGGTTCAGCTGGCGTACGCTCCAGCCGCCACGCAATGCTTCGGTTTCATAGAACTCTCTAGCGTAATTGTCTTTCAGCGTTACCAGCCGCATGTATGCAGACCATGGAAGAGGAAAGACCTCAGCCAGGTCGTGGAATCCAAATTTCCGAGACAGTGTCTCGGAAATTTTTAACGCCTCTTTTTTTATCGAAATCCGAGACAGCGTCTCGGAAATTTTCTCCACGGGATAGGCGCTATAAAAACGGCGCATGTTCTCCAGGTTGTCTGCACTGAATCCTCTGCCAAACTGCTGCGTCAAATCCAGCGACAAACGCTCAATCAGCTGTTCGCCGTAACCCGCGCGGCGCCTGCCTTTTTGCTCTGCCTCCACAATGCGACGGCCAATCTCCCAGTAACTGGCGGTCATCAATGAATTGACGTTGCGTGCAGCGGTTTGTCTGGCGCTGTTGACCAGCCCAACGATGTCATTTCGAATATCGCCGTAGCCCAACCGCATAGCAATAGCCTTGGGTGCAGGTTTCGATGCGGCTGATTTAAGAGCAGATTTCATGATGCGATCAAGAATAAATTAAACCTCATCCATAAATCGCACTTTCACGCTCTTTCCCTTGACGCCGCCATTGCTCAGCTTTTGCTGAGCCAAACTCGCCATGCTGCGCTCAACGGCCACGTAGGTTGAAAACTCGTTCACGTTGATCTTGCCGACCTGCTCACGCGTGAAAGCAACCACGCCGCCGTCAGCACCTGTCAGTGCACCCAGCACGTCACCGGCGCGGATTTTTTCTTTGCGGCCGCCAACGATTTGCAATGTGATCATGGGGGGCAGCAGCGGATCATTGCTTGCGGGTGTCAGTTCTGTCAGTTTGTGCCACACGCTTTCAGATTTTTGCAGCACTTCAATTTTGCCGACGTAGCCCATTTCATCCATGCTGGCCAGGCTGATAGCTGTGCCTTCTTCGTCTGCCCGGCCCGTGCGGCCAATGCGGTGAATATGCACTTCTGCATCGGGCGTCACATCAACGTTAATAACCATAGCAAGCTGCGCAATGTCCAGGCCGCGTGCAGCCACATCGGTGGCTACCAGCACAGAGCAGCTGCGGTTGGCAAACTGCACCAGTACCTGGTCACGCTCCCTCTGTTCCAGCTCGCCAAACAGCGCCAGTGCACTGAAGCCCTGGTCTTTCAAATACGCCACCAGCGCCCTGCACTGCGACTTGGTGTTGCAAAACGCCAGCGTGCTGGCAGGCCTGAAGTGCCGCAATACCTGAGCCACTGCACCCAGACGCGCCTCATCATGGTCGCTGTCGGGCACCTGATACCAACGCTGGGTGATTTTTGTTTTTTCGTGTTGCGCCTGCACGGTAATGGTTTGCGGCGCTTTCATAAACTGCGCAGACAGCTTGGCAATGCCTTCTGGATACGTTGCTGAAAAAAGCAGCGTCTGGCGCTCTTTGGGGCACTGCTTGGCAACAGTCACGATGTCTTCAAAAAAGCCCATGTCGAGCATCCGGTCAGCTTCGTCCAGCACCAGCGTGTTCATGGCCTCTAAATTCAAATGGCCACGGCCGAGGTGGTCCATGATGCGGCCCGGCGTGCCCACCACAATGTGCGCGCCGTTTTCTAACGTAGCGGTCTGGTTACGCAGCGGCACACCGCCGCACAGCACCACCACCTTGACGTTTTCTTCAGCCCGCGCCAGTCGGCGGATTTCATTGGCCACCTGGTCGGCCAGCTCGCGCGTGGGGCACAGCACCATGGCCTGCACAGCAAAGCGCCGGGCGTTTAAATTGGCCAGCAATGCAATGCCAAACGCAGCAGTTTTGCCACTGCCGGTTTTGGCTTGAGCAATCAGGTCTTTGCCAAGCAACGCCATCGGCAACGCAGCGGCTTGAATCGGCGTCATCTGGGTGTAGCCCAGTTGAGTCAGGTTGGCCAGTACGTGGGCGGGGAGGGATAAAGCGGCGAAGTCAGTAGATGTAGTCATCCCCAATTATCATGGGTCACTGTTAATGGGGGCATAGATGCAAGACTTCGACTTTGATCTTTTTGTGATTGGCGGCGGCAGCGGTGGCGTACGCGCTGCGCGAATGGCGGGCCAGCGTGGCGCGCGGGTAGCAGTCGCTGAGGTGGCCGACATGGGCGGCACGTGTGTAAACGTGGGCTGCATACCGAAAAAGCTTTACAGCTATGCAGCGCACTTTGCCGACTTTTTTGAGGAATCGCACGGCTTTGGCTGGGAAGGCGCAGCGCCAGTTTTCAATTGGGAAACTTTGAAGAAAAACCGTGCAAAAGAAATTTCACGGCTCAACGGCATTTATGTGAATCTGCTGAATGGAGCAGGCGTGAAAATCATCAAAGGCTGGGCCCGAATGATTGATGCGCACACTGTTGAAGTAGGCGACGAGCAGTACACCGCAAAAAATATTTTGATTGCCACTGGCGGCACTGCACTGGTACCAGCTGTTGAGGGGCATGACCACGTCGTTACTTCAGACAGCATGTTTGACCTGGATCCTTTTCCAAAGCGGCTGCTGGTGGTGGGCGGCGGGTACATTGCATGCGAATTTTCATCGATCTTCAACGGCCTGGGTTCGCACGTGACGCAACTCCATCGAGGTGACAAGGTGCTCAAGGGATTTGATGAAGATGTGCGCAGTTTTATTGCCACTGAGATGGCCAAAACAGGTGTTAATTTCAAATTCGAAACCGAGGTGGAGTCCATCACAAAAACCGCGCAGGGCCTGCAGGTCAAATTACAAGGCGATGGTGAAAGTTTGACGGTAGACACCGTGCTCTACGCCACAGGCCGCATAGCGAACGCCAGCGGTCTTGGCCTGGGTGCTGTGGGTGTGGAAGTAACCGCAGCGGGTGCCATCAAAATTAACGGGCATTATCAAACCAGCGTGCCGCACATCTACGCAGTGGGCGACGTAACGGCGCGTGTACAACTTACCCCAGTTGCGCTGGGTGAAGCAATGGTGGTGGTTGACCAGCTGTTTGGCCCGGCTGCAGGCAAAGCGCCACGCAGCATGAGCTATGACTTCATTCCGACAGCTGTGTTTACCCACCCGAATATTGGCACTGTCGGCTATTCAGAAACCCAGGCGCGTGACAAGTTCGACAAAGTCAGCGTGTACCGTGCAGATTTCAAGTCGCTTAAACACACACTCAGCGGCAGCAACGAGCGCACGCTGATGAAGCTGCTGGTAGACGACGACACCGACCGTGTGGTCGGCCTGCACATGGTGGGGCCTGATGCAGGCGAGGTGGTGCAAGGCTTTGCTGTAGCCATGAAAGCGGGCGCAACCAAGGCCGTGTTTGACAGCACGATTGGCATCCACCCGACCATGGCTGAAGAGTTTGTGACGATGCGGGAGGCATTGCCTGCAACGCCTATTACTGCCGTTAGCGCTTTGCCATCGGATGCCGCTGCTGCATCAGCTGCGCCACAAAGCAAACTTGCAGCTTCGGCGTGATCTGATACGCGCGTTGTTCATACATCTCTGAGCTACACGATGCCTTATTTACCCAGCTTTATAGCCCCGACCAAATACAACGATGGGGCAGCAGCACTCGCGCAGGTGCAGTTAATTTACAGCCAGCAGATTGCGCATTTGCGCAGCGCCATGCAGCGTTATGTAGCCGGTGAAACATTGCCCGGACACGTGAGGGCGTGTTATCCGTTCGTTCGCATTCAGACTGAAACGGTTTCGCGTGCAGTACAAGAAGCCATTGACAGCGCGCAGCTCAGCTATGGTTTTGTTGCAGGCCCAGGCCGCTTTGAAACCACCCTCACCCGCCCTGATTTGTATGCCGACTACTACCTGGCACAGTTCAAGCTGCTGCTGCAAAACCACGGCGTTGCGCTTGAAGTCGGCACCAGCACACAGCCCATTCCGGTGCATTTTTCATTTGCCGAACACGATCACATTGAAGGGAACCTGAGCACCGAGCGCCGCATGCTGATGCGCGATGTGTTTGACCTGCCCGACCTGGCTGCCATGGACGATGGCATTGCGAATGGCACGTTCGAGGCACGCCCTGGCGAGTCGCAGCCGCTGTCGCTATTCACAGCCGCACGGGTTGACTATTCATTGCAGCGCCTGCGCCACTACACCGGCACATCGCCCGATTGGTTTCAGAACTTTGTGCTGTTCACCAACTACCAGTTTTACATCGACGAGTTTGTGCGGCTGGGTCATGCCGAGATGGCTGACCCAAACAGTGAGTACATCTGCTTTGTGGAGCCTGGCAATGTTGTGACGCGCCGCGCGGGCTTGCCAGCAGTTACGGGCGACGAACTGGGCGCACAACCTCCGCGCCTGCCGCAAATGCCCGCCTACCACTTGATGCGCGCAGACCGCAGCGGCATCAGCATGGTCAACATCGGCGTAGGCCCGGCCAACGCCAAAAACATCACCGACCACATCGCCGTGCTGCGGCCCCAGGCGTGGATCATGCTGGGCCACTGCGCCGGCCTGCGCAACACCCAGCAGCTGGGCGACTACGTGCTGGCCCACGGCTATGTGCGTGAAGACCATGTGCTGGACGAAGAGTTGCCGCTGTGGATCCCCATCCCTGCATTGGCTGAAATTCAAAAAGCCCTGGAGCAAGCTGTTGCAGATGTGACTGGTCTCAAAGGTCTCGCACTTAAAAGTATTCTGCGTACCGGCACGGTGGCTTCAACAGACAACCGCAACTGGGAGCTGCTGCCCGGCAACCAGCCGCAGCGCCGCTTCAGTCAAAGCCGCGCCGTGGCCCTGGACATGGAAAGCGCCACCATAGCTGCCAACGGCTTCAGGTTTCGCGTGCCCTACGGCACGCTGCTATGCGTCAGCGACAAGCCCCTGCACGGCGAAATCAAACTGCCCGGCATGGCCAACCACTTTTACCGCGAACGGGTTGATCAGCACTTGCGCATTGGCATGCGGGCGATTGAGCTGCTGCGGGCTGAAGGGTCGAGCCAATTGCATTCAAGGAAGCTAAGGAGCTTTTCTGAGGTGGCGTTTCAGTGATTTGTGTGAATTGATTCATGATTTTGAGCAAGTGACCAATTCGCGGAAGCGCCCGACCTCGAATTTGGCACCCTCTGACTTGGATAGGCGGACGGATTAAATGCTATGTTTTTAGGAGCTGTTTGCGCATGCATCCATTGGCCTGGCGGCACTTTTGATAGGGTAAAAGTGCTCGAAAATGGTGTTTTTACGCTGTTTGGCGCTCTGGCGCATGTAGATGGGTAGCTTGGTCCGTCTATCAGTGCGATAAACCAAAGACGCGACAAACCTTGGCCGGAATCGACGACAAAGCGGAAGTCCAGGAGTTTGAACAAAGTCTCCAAAAGCGGTCACTGGCCACTACGATACGAAGTACCCTCGCTGTTCTGCCAGTCGCTAATGTAATTGACCGATACCAAGTCGCACATCGAAGCACCATTCAATTTTCCCCCTACGTAAAAAAAAATGACTTCTACATCCGGTCGTTCGATTTATGGAGGGCCATAGAGACGGCTTGTCGTTGCTGCCGCTCACACGCCAACACGGATCGGCGCCCATTGACATCGGCAATTGAATGTCTGCACCGCAACCGCAAGGACATAGCAAGATCGCCAGCCACCACTGGCCTGGGTCGCCTATTAAATAAAGACGCCCAGCAATAACGGTCTCGGGTGGATCATTAACGGTGGTGGATTGAATGCCGCGAAAATCCGAAGACAAACGTTTGTAAAACCCGGCAGGGATAAACCAGGCTGCAATCTTTCGCGCAAAGTTTCCAAACATGTCAGTCTCCTAAAGTCGGCATACCCAGAAACGGACTCTGATCGCCTCTTCCGATCTGGCGCGCCATATCTTCACAGGGCTCACCATCGCCTTCATTAAAACTTGCAGCCTCGTCGTGTAATGCGACGCGCCTGACAGCGTAAGCGCTGTTGGGCTCGTAACGATAGCTGTGGATGCGTGCCAGAAACTCATTCACAGCCATAGCCGCTACTTGCATATTGACCGAGATGACCGCAGGACTTTCCACCTCTACATTCCTTACATAGCCGACTTTCTTCATTCGCTGATATTCATCAGGGCTGCCGCGCAACATAAAAGCAGCTTCCATATCGGCCTGGTTATAGACGCGACGGCTTTTGAGGCTTGATCCGCCCGGCTGCAGAGTGTGAACGGCGAGGGTGATGCTGTCGACACCACCCGATCGATTGGCATCGAGGCGCACACCGAGGTCGATGTAAGGGATCAGGTAGGCCGTCGCCAGCTTGTTCAGAAGGTGCCGTCCATCAATGCTGTCCATGCATCCAAAGAGCACGTCGCAGGTCGACAAGTCAAGAAGCGCCGCTCGGTCTCGCAGGTCGCAAGGGTGCACTGATACTTCAACGTCTAGTCCCATGGCATCGATGGCGCGCTTTTGAACTAGGGCTTTGTTGATTTTGCCTTCCGCATCCTGTGCGGTGCTGTTCAATATCCGGTTGAGGTTTTTTTTCTCAATGTGATCTGGATCGACAAGCACCAATTTACCCAGTCCGTTGCGCGCCATTTGCTCGGCAACGATGCTGCCAGTGCCTGAGCAGCCCACGATTCCAGCCTTTAACAATCGTAGCCGCGCGTACGTACCATCGCCGAACGCTTGGGCGATGCGAATGCCTTGTTCGGGAAAAGCTTGAGCTACAGCTTCTGGCCAATATAGGAAATCATCCCCCGCCACGCGAATACCTACCAGTGGTTCGCCAACCCCCCATTCATGCACAGCTCTGGCGACCAGTTGGCCACTGGGCAGCATGATAGCGCTCGCCATCGGCCCTTGGTCGCCAAGCCAGCCGAACACCGAGGGGAACAAATCAGCTTCAGCCTGGTCATCCGTGGCGGAGAACCAAGGGTAGCCGGTGGGGTGGCTGTGAATCTTCACGACGCCCAAACCCAGCTTCATGGCGCGGTTCAAGATAACGTCCAGTACCGTACCCGGCCAGGACACCCGATACGGGCTGCGTTTGCACAACGCATGCGCCACGGGCAGAATTTCGCGAACTAGCAGGCCTTCCCTGTCTGGCCGACGGATTCTGCCGCAAAGGGCAAACGCCACAGCTTCGTTACCGTCACCCGGGAAGAGATGACTGCGAAGTTCTTCGTAATGTTTACCGGACAGCGCCAGCGAAACGGGGAGGGCGACTGGCTTCATTTGTGCAGTTCCGCAGCCAACCAGTCGTCAACAAGCGCCATATGCGTGCTGACGTCGTCAATGCCTTGGCGCCAAGCGCTTGCCGGAGTGCGGTGTCGGGACCACTGCTGCCAGGACTGACCGTCGAACTGCAAGCCGGACAGATTGTTGATGCTGCGGCCGTCGGCTCGACTCAACGCCGGCGAGAAATAAGCCATATCAATCTGCGCATCCGGATAGCCTTCGGTCAGACGGATATGCACATTGGCCTGCGGGACGTTGTATCCTAGTGGAAGTGGCCAGTCAAACAGGATCAGCACATTTAGGCCGCCCTCCTTAATTGACTCCCACCGCAAGCCAGTTCCATCAAGGTATTCGGCGTCCTGTGCCAAGGGCTTGAATTCGCGCCTGACGGTGGATACTTCTCCCTCAGTGACCTCTTTCGGGATGGTCATAAACCGCTCCACACCCGCATTCTCAAACGATACAACCTCGTCCGGCTTGACCTCATATACGCCACCCTTGAGTTTCTGGCGCAGCAGATACTTGTCAGGGGTTTTGCCGGCAAGCGCCAGAATCTGGCTACCCGTCAGCTCAGGTGCCTCGACGACGTACTTGTCCTTGTCGATGCGGATACGGATGCGGTATTTTTCGGCCTTGGGGATGATACGACCCGTCTGGAAATACTCTTCCAGGTCGATAGTTTCGTCTTCATTGCCATTGCTTTGAGCCGATGACATGGTATTAGTGCTTGAGTTCATGGAATTTAATTCCGGAGTTAATGTGCCCTCATCATAACAATAAGTTCGGTATGCCGAACTTTAACCACAATCGTTGTAGGCCTATATAGAAAGTAATTGTTCGGGGTAAAGGTATACTCGCCAACCCCAAAGGAACGCAAAACAGGAAAATATGTCAAGCAAACTAGGCGAAAAAATCCGCGCTTTGAGAAATTCAAAAGGGCTAACGTTGGACAGCCTGGCGACCAGCGCCAACCTCAGCAAGAGCTATCTTTGGGAACTTGAAAACCGCGAGTCCTTGAAACCGTCTGCCGAGAAATTGCAGGGCATTGCGGGAGTTCTTGATGTAGATGTATCGTTCTTCCTTGACGACTCAGTGGATCAACCCCACGATGATCACAAGGACAAGCAGTTCTTTCGCAGTTATTCCAAACTCGAGCCGGAAGACAAAGAGCAACTGCGCAAAATCCTGGAAACCTTCAAGCGGCCTAGCTGAGTTGAGAACTTGGCCAAATCCCTCACTTCTTTTACTGCCGCAGCCAAACTGACGCATTGGCTCGATGCACTTGCGCGCGGCGGACATGGTGCGCGTTTTCCTGTTGAAGTCGCCGATGTTGCGCTGTGGGTGGGTCAGGAGTTGAAATGGGAAGATCCCATTCATGAAGTCAAGAGCGCTGGTATCAGAAATTTTGAGGGTGGTCTTTTCTATTTGGAAGACCGAAAAGGCTGGGTCATGCTTTACAACGAGGCGATCCGTTCAGCGGGTCGCCGCCGCTTTACCCAAGCGCACGAGCTAGGGCATTATTTAATCCATCGTGCCAGGCATAGCACGTTTGAATGCACGCAATCAGACATGCTGCACCGGGGCCCTGACTTGAAGCTGCTTGAGTCCGAAGCAAATGACTTTGCCGCCACCCTGTTGATGCCACTAAACCACTTTAGGTCCGATACAGAAAGCCAGACAATCGACTTCGAGGTTTTGGGCTTTTGCAGCCAAAAGTACGGCGTGTCGCTGACAGCGGCAGCTTTACGCTGGATCAAGTCAACCACTCAGAGTGCAGTGCTCGTGCTATCCCGTGATGGATTTATGGACTGGAGCTTTTCATCAGATCGAGCGTTCAATAAGGGGGCATTTTTTCGCACCAAAAATGAGACCCAGGAAATCCCTGCCTCATCCCACTTCGCGACCTCGCCGTCTATCCTAAATAAACGGGGCATCGACATCGCTGCCAACGTTTGGTTCGCTCATGCGCATCCAGAAGCGAGACTTCGCGAAATGAACGTATTGTGCGAGAACTATGGCTATACGCTTACCCTGCTATCCATGTCGACAGGTGATGAAGTCTGGGCTCCACGCGGGGAAGATTGACGCTTCATCGTTTCAGCGACAGGAAGGGTATGCCTATCATCTTTTTTGAAGGCTCGCTAGTCGCTTTCCCGGCTCGCGGACTTCATCCGCTTTTGTAGACATATTTCAACATCCAGTTCGATGTTGTTCGAACGCCAGCGGGCTCAGAATGTCTAGATGAGCTGTCCAGTAACGGCATTTATAACTTTTGGAATTGCTATTAGGCCGTGATATTGTTCGCCTGATACCGGTCACCCGCCAACGACCGTAGATGGCCCAAACCGGTCGTTCACCCATTTCTAAAGTCGCCAAACTTCAAGTGCGGCACCCTGCACGAAAAGTCGGCGATCATGCCGCGCGCGGCTTCACCATCCCCGCCGCCTTCTTCGCATTCACCCGAGCCACATCCACATCCGCATCAAACGCCAGCGCCACGCCCATGCGGCGGCGGGCGTTGCTCTCTGGTTTGCTGAACAGGCGGATGTCAGTGTTGTGTACCGGCACTTCATCGGCCACGCTGTAGATGACGGCGCTAGCGCCGGGTTTGCGTGAGGCCGTGTTAACGGGCAGGCCTGACACAGCGTGAGCGACGTGGTCGCACGTTCCGCCGCTAGGTTACAAGCAATTAAAGTGCTATATTTTTAATAGCTGCTTGCGCACGTATTTATTGGGCTAGCGGCATATTTGACAGATAAAAATGCTTTGCTAGCTGGTGTTAGAGAGTTTTTCACCCCTTTGACAGCAACTCCGGGTTTGCAAGCTCATTGCACTGATTGATGAAAGTATGAATTCCAACTTTTAAGTACAATATCTAACTTATTCACTGGAGTACAAAAATGCCTGAGATTCGCATGCGCCCCAAACACCAGGTCACATTGCCTGCCAGTCTGGTCAGGCAGGCCAACATCAAGCTGGACGACAAAATGTCTGTGAGCTATGTCAACGGCAGCATTATTTTGACACCAACTGAATCAGCCAAAAATCAAACGGACATCATGACGTTTGCCGGTATTGCAAGCGGTCTGTGGGGCAGCACACCTAAGGAAATTGACCAGACCATGGACAGCATGAAGTCCGGCTGGGAGCGCTAACTTGGCGCCAGCTGTCAGTAGA
>JAYUVG010000290.1:0-12211 GCA_043754255.1 Polaromonas sp.
TATGTTGCGGGCAGTGCAACCAGCATCAACGCTGATGCAAAAACCTTGACGTTGAACGATGGCCAAACCATCGCCTGGGACATGCTGAGCCTGAACACCGGCACTGTGATGGATCGGGAAAAAATTGAAACCACCATGCCAGGCGCACGCCAGCATGCGCTGTTTGTTCGCCCCATCGACACCTTCGCCAAGTTGTGGCCGCAGGCAACTGCCATCGCCTTGCAGCGACCGCTGCACCTGGCAGTGGTGGGTGCAGGTGCTGCCGGGCTGGAGCTGGCCATGGCCGCAGCGCATGCCTTAAGCGCGCCCCACAACGCGCCTGGCAGCCGGGTGACGTTGGTGACCGGCGGCGCAGAGCCCGGGCAAAGCTACCCGGCTGCAGTTCAGCGCCGGATCCGCGCTGCGCTCAAGCGCTTGCACATCACGGTGCTGCAAGACGCCTGTGTGAGTGTGAACAAAGACGAGGTGGTACTGGGCAGTGGCGCCACTCTGGCGTGCGACATGCCGCTGCTGGCCATCGGCGCGCAGGCGCCTGGCTGGTTGGCGGGCAGTGGATTGGCGCTTGATGCACAAGGCTTTGCAGGCGTTAACAGTTTTCAGCAAAGCACCAGCCATGCCCAGGTGTTTGCAGCAGGCGACGTCGCCAGCCGGACGGACGCACCGCACAGCCGCAGCGGCGTGTATGCAGTGCATGCCGGGCCACCGCTGCTGCGCAATTTGCTGTCGGCGCTTGCCGCAAAAACATTGGCTGCGTATGCGCCCCCAACGCGCACGTTGAATTTGCTGTCGTGCGGTGGCCGCTACGCCATTGCTTCATGGGGACAGCTCAGCGTTGAAGGCGCGTGGGTCTGGCACTTGAAAGACCGGATTGACCGCCGGTTTGTCCGGCGCTACAGCAGCTGACGACATAACCGGGCCTGCTTTTAAGAGCGATATAGGCCTCTAGCCCACGTGAAATGCGCGTAAGCAGCTCCTAATATCATAGCGTCAAGGTAACTTGTGGTATTTAGAAGGTTTTTTGCGCCAGAGATTTTCTTGGCCTAACCCACACCCACTGCCGCAGTTGCTGCCTGCTTGAAGCGACTTGAAACTTTAACTTGCTGGTGCGCCCATGCGCCGTTCAGGCAAACCGCATAGGCTGCATACCTACAAAAAGTCGGGCGAAAGTCTGACTGGTCAAAGTGCGCAGTCGCACACGCCACAACCAGATGCCGGATGTACCGTCAACGCTGGAATTTAAATTCCAAAAAGCCTCCCCAGCCCGCCGCACATTTAAACAATGTTGGCATTGCTTCGGATTGTTAAACACCCACGTCAGGAGTCAGTCATGCCAATTCGTCCATCCAAGTCGTCGCCCGCCCCGGGCACTTTGCGTACGCGCAAGGTGCTTGGCAATTTCGCCAAATATGCCCTGGGCCCGGTTGCCCTTGCCGCAGTGATAGCCATTGCGCCAGCAGCGCTGGCTTCCAGCCACCGTGAAGGCCCGTTCATCAGCGGCCAGCAAAAAGTTGACGGCACCGATCTGTACATGTTTCGCAGTTACGAAGCCGGACGTGGCGCTTTTGTCACCATCCTGGCCAATTACCAGCCGTTTCAAGACCCACAAGGCGGCCCGAACTTTTACATGTTTGACCCCGACGCGCTGTACGAAATCCACATCGACAACAACGGCGACGCAGTGGAAGACCTGAGCTTTCAGTTCCGCTTTAAAAACACCTCCAAAGCCACGGCGCTAAACATCGGCGGCAAGCAGGTCAAAATTCCGCTGATCAACAGCGACACGATCACCGGCGTCAACCCGGCCAGCCTGAATGTGCGTGAAACCTTCACTGTTGACGTGGTTCGCGGCGGCAAGCGCAATGCGAGCCGCAACAACATCAGTGTGACCAACACTGCCAATGGTTCAGCCACCTTTGACAAGCCGGTTGACAACATTGGTGACAAGGTGTTTGGCAGTGCCACGGGTTACAACACCTATGCAAACCAGCACATTTACAACGTTGCCATTCCTGGTTGCAGCGTGCCGGGCAAAGTGTTTGTCGGGCAGCGAAAAGAGCCGTTTTTCATTGCGGTTGGCAAAACTTTTGATCTGTTCAACCTGAATCCACTGGGCGCAGAAGTTGGCGGCAACAACAACGACCTGGAAGCCAAAAATGTCAGCACACTGGCCATGGAAGTCCCCATTGCCTGCCTGACCAGTGGCACAGACCCGGTCATTGGTGCTTACACCACAGCCAGCCTGCGCCAGGGTCGCCTGCTGGACGGCAGCCCGGCTACCGGCCTGGGCAAAGTCACCCGTACCGGTGGCCCATGGACACAGGTGTCGCGCGTCGGCATGCCGCTGGTCAACGAGGTCATCATTGGCATTGACGACAAGGACAAGTTCAATGCCTCCAAGCCTTCAGGCGACGGCCAGTTTGCTGACTACGTCACCAATCCGGTGCTACCAGCATTGATTCAAAAATTGTTCCCAAGCGCCGTGGCTCCTACCAACTTTCCGCGCACTGACCTGGTGACAGTGTTCTTAAAAGGCCTCGACGGCCTGAACCAGCCCGCTGCAGTCAAGGCTGGCAATGGCGTACTGGCTGAAATGCTGCGGCTCAACACATCCACCGCAATAGCGCCTGGTGCACAAAATCCGCTCGGTGTTGCGGGTGGTGACAACGCTGGTTTCCCGAACGGCAGACGGCCAGGTGACGATGTGGTGGATGTGTCGTTGCGCGTGGCCATGGGCGCATTGTGCGTCTTGACTGGTGCTACTGACACGCTCAAGGTGGGCTGCACGCCTGCTGTAGCGCCAGCTGGTGGCTTGGCACTGACCGATGGGGTGCGCAAAACTGCTGCCAACTATGGCAATACCTTCCCCTACCTGACCACGCCTATTCCGGGCAATTTCAACCCGCCTGCACCGGCTGGCACGGTTTTCCCTTGATCCAGCCTTTACCAAACATTAGGAGTTAGCACATGAAAACAACTTACAAACCCTGGCTTGCCGCCCTGGCGGCGGCGCTGGTGTTGGCCGCTGGTTGCTCAAACAACGACAACGGCAACAATGGCGTTGGCAATGGCGGCGGTGGCAATCCGGGCCCTGGTGCAGCAGCATCAGTGCCGGACAGCGCGGGCGCATCGGTCGCCAGCTTTATGGCGTTTCTGATGGGACTCAGCGCAAGCGACGAGACTTCAGAACCGCTGCTGATCAAGGACAGTTTTGCAGTGCCACCTGATGAGGTTGGCCCAAGCCAGACACTGTCGTAAACCTAAGACATGCGTCATCCCCGCGAAGGCGGGGATCCAGTCCGGTGGCGCAATTGTTTGCAATTTAAAAACCGGACTGGATTCCCTCTATGGCCGGGAATAACGAATTATCTATAGCAGCCTGATTCAAGCCATTCATTAAGCAAATAAAAGCCACAGCCTACATATATTGCGCGCGAGCAGCTATTAAATAGATAGCAACTGATTCGGTTTACAAGCTGAATATCTTCCCCGGATTCATGATGTTCAGTGGGTCCAGAGCGCGCTTGAT
The DNA here is from genome assembly GCA_043754255.1 of Polaromonas sp. Classification (GTDB taxonomy): domain Bacteria; phylum Pseudomonadota; class Gammaproteobacteria; order Burkholderiales; family Burkholderiaceae_C; genus Polaromonas. The sequence goes on from JAYUVG010000290.1 coordinate 3,527, forward strand.
GGTGCGCATCATGTTCACTGCGCCAGCGCCTGCTTCAGTCACCAGGAAATCCATTTTGTGCAGGCCAATGCCGTGTTCGCCGGTGCAGGTGCCTTCAAGCGCCAGCGCGCGGGCAACCAGCTTGTGGTTCAGCTCTTCAGCAATGCGCCGCTCTTCAGGAATGTTGGGGTCAATCAAATAGCCAAAGTGAAAGTTGCCGTCGCCCACATGGCCGACCAGAAAGTACGGAATATCTGTTGCATCGACCTCGGCAATCGAGTCCAGCAGGCAATCAGCCAGACGTGAAATCGGCACGCAGGTGTCGGTTGAAATCGCTTTGCAGCCGGGCCGTGATTGCAACGCGGCGAAGTAAGCGTTGTGCCGCGCTGCCCATAGCCGGGTGCGCTCCTCGGGTGTGCTGGCCCATTCAAACGCATCGCTGCCATGACCACTGGCCAGTTCCTGCACCAGTTCGGCCTGCTCTTTCACGCTGTTGGGCGAGCCGTGAAACTCCATCAGCAGCATCGGTGATTCACGCAGCGCAAGTTTTGAATGCTTGTTGACCATGCGTATTGTGTTGTGGTCAATCAGCTCCACCCGCGCGATCGGTATGCCCATCTGGATGACTTCAATCGTGGTGCGCACGGCTGCCTCAATGCTGGGGAACGAACACACCGCTGCACTGATGGCCTCGGGCAACGGGTAGAGTTTGACAGTCACTTCAGTGATCACGCCCAGCGTGCCCTCACTGCCGACCATCAGGCGCGTCAGGTCGTAGCCTGCAGACGATTTTTTGGCGCGCGTTCCGGTGCGAATCACTTCGCCGCTGGCCGTCACAACTTCAAGTGCCAGCACGTTTTCACGCATGGTGCCGTAGCGCACAGCATTCGTTCCACTGGCGCGCGTGGCGCTCATGCCGCCCAGAGTAGCGTCTGCGCCCGGATCAATCGGGAAGAATAGGCCGGTGCTTTTAACTTCTTCATTGAGCTGCTTGCGCGTCACGCCGGCTTGCACTGTCACCGTCAGGTCTTCAGCGTTGATGTGCAGCACCTTGTTCATCCGGCTCACGTCAATGCTGATACCGCCCTGCACCGCCAGAAGATGCCCTTCCAATGAGGTGCCGACGCCGAATGGAATGACAGGCACGTTGTGCAATGCGGCCAGCTTGACGGCGTCAGCAACGTCAGCAGTGCTTTCAGCAAACACCACAGCCGATGGCGGCGGGACGGCAAACGATGATTCGTCGCGCCCATGCTGCTCGCGAACAATCAACGCGGTGGAGCAGCGGTCAGCAAAGCGTGTTTTCAACGCATCGATAAAAACTGCAGGCGTTTCGCGCTGGGCGATTTCGGGCAGCAGATGTTGCGCGACATGTTGAGGCAGCGGTGCGTTCATGAAATGTCTCCAATGGTTTGCATTGACCTGTCAACCTTTAAAGATTTAAAAAGTCACTCAAACATTATGAAGGAACGCTGTGATTCGAGCAAAGCCAGCTGACCTGGCAAGGCGTACCCGTCACTTGCAGACAGAAATCAGCAGACAACAAAAAGCCTGCTGCGATTGATGCGCAGCAGGCTTTGTTCGTCAAGCCAATAATCTAAGAACCAGCAGCCTTGCTGAATTCTTCACGCGACAAAAACCCGTCGGTGTTGGCATCCAGTTGCTCAAACCGCTCTGCTACAGCAGGCATCATTTGCGCTTCCTTCTTGTCCAGCTTGCCGTCCTTGTTGGTGTCGGCTTTGGCAAAGGCTGCGTCCAGGTCCTTAGCAGTTGCGCTGGTAGTTGCGCTGGTAGTTGCACTGGTAGCGGCACTGCCTTGGGCGGAACCCGCCAAAGGTGCAGCAGTTGACTGTGCGTATGCAGATGACCCAGCGCCCAATACCAGGGCCGACAGCAGCACCACGCTGCGCAATTCGAAGTTGGGAATAAAATGCTGTGACCGGATTTTCATGCGATTTTTCATGCGAATAATCAGGGTGACCTGAAGAGTTAAGGAGCACGCATTGCAACCCATCAAAGCCGCTGTGACCAGCACTTTTTCATTGCGTTTCCCCAGTCCACATCAAGCCCCAGCTCGACACATTTTTTTGCCTGGCGTAACGCCGGACAGATGCGCATTGCACTGTGCTTTGCGTTGATGGTGACCCCGGTTTTATCACTGATTTTTGTATAGCACTTCACAAGGTTTCACATGGCCAACAGACTCACACAAATTGCCACCCGCACTGGCGACAACGGCAGCACCGGTCTTGGCGACAACACGCGCGTCAGCAAGGACAGCCTGCGCATTCATGCCATGGGCGACGTGGACGAGCTCAACTCCAGCATCGGCGTGCTGCTGTGCGAAGCCATGCCTGACAACGTACGAAGCCTGCTGGTAGAGGTGCAACACCAGCTGTTCAATCTGGGCGGCGAGTTGAGCATTCCGGGTTATGAGCTGCTCAAACCTGAAGCGGTTGCGCTGCTGGACACCGCCCTGGAGGAGCACAACGCAGCCCTGCCGCGGCTGGCTGAATTTATTTTGCCGGCAGGCTCGCGTGCTGCGTCGCTGGCCCATGTTTGCCGCACCGTAGCGCGCCGCGCTGAACGCGCGGTGGTGGCACTTGGAGTTGCTGAGGCATTGAAGGACGCACCACGCCAGTACCTGAACCGCCTGAGCGATTTGCTGTTTGTGCTGTCGCGCGTACTCAACCGGATGGACGGCGGCGACGATGTTTACTGGAAAAGCGAACGCCTGGCCAAAGCGGCAGAAAGCTGAAGTCGAACCCTTCTAACTGCTATGTATTGAATAGCTGGCTGCGCCCTATTTATCCGGGCTGCAAGCGTATCAGGCTCTAATCAGCGGTTTTTAGCACGAGCAAACCTTTGACTTTTGCCAGGCTTCCTGGCGGTGAAAAGCAAAGGTGAACAGCCGTATTTTTACTGCTTTATTACGCCGTATTATTGAGCTGTAACAACTTTTCACGGTGTCATTGCCGGGCTTCACAGCGAAAAGTTCACAACCCTTTTAAAATATCTCCTCACAATTTATTGCGCAAACAACCATGAACCTCAATGTTGACATGACACTCACGCAAAAACGCCCGTTGGCACAAGCGCTGGAAAAAAACGACCTGGTCGAGGAAGCGGTCAAGCAAACGGCTGATGACCTGCTTCTGGTCAACGCCGTTTTGCAGTCCGAGGTTCCGGGCAGGGCACACAGCGCGGACGTTGCTGTTGCACTGGTAAAAGTTGATGAGATTCATGACGTCATGAACGAATCTGCGCAAGAACTCGCGACAGTCAACGGATTGCTGGAGAACGAGATTGATGAACGCATCGCTTTGGAGCGGGAGTTGTTGGCAACCAAAGCGGCGCTGGCACGCGCCAACTCTTAAAAAGCCTGGGCTTGTTCAGGGTAAGCTGGTGGCATGCACCCACCCTTTATTCCACAAATTCGTCTGTACCAAAACTGGCTGGCCACCCATCGCGGCCTGACGTTTGACAACTACGGCGAGTTGCAAAATTGGTCTGTCACCCACCTGAGCGATTTTTGGCAAAGTATCTGGGACTACTTTGACCTGCAATCGCCTACGCCGCATACAGCGGTGGTGCGCGGCACAATGCCCAACGCAACATGGTTCAGTGGTGCGCAAACCAACTACGCAACGCAGGTGTTTCGTCATGCAGATGCAGCCCATGCAGCAGCACTGCCGGCCATCATCAGCCACGACGAAAGCAGCCTGAGCAGTGGCGCTACAGCCCGCACAACCAGCTGGCCTGAACTCAAACAGCAGGTAGCCGCACTGGCGTTGCACCTGCAGGCGCATGGGGTGCAAAAAGGCGACCGCGTTGCCGCCTATCTGCCCAACATTCCTGAAGCCATCGTGGCGTTTCTGGCCACCGTCAGCATTGGCGGCGTGTGGAGCATTTGCGCGCCTGACATGGGCACCGCTGCCGTGCTGGACCGCTTCAAACAGATCGAACCCAAGGTGTTGATCGCCACCAGCAGCATCACCTACGGCGGCAAACACATTGATCGCAGCGGCGTTGTTCAAGAACTGTGTGTGGGGCTGCCCAGCGTTGCGCATGTGATCGTTCACGATCCGCTGGGTGCTATGAATTCAGGAGCTGCTTGCGCGCATATTACGTGGGCTACAGCACTAAATGATGCTGAAAACAAGGCCAAAGCAGCTTTTTTTGAGCCGCTGTGGCTACCCTTTGACCACCCGCTGTGGATTGTGTATTCAAGCGGCACCACCGGCCTGCCCAAGCCCATCGTGCACGGTCACGGCGGCACGCTCATTGTGGCGCTGGCACTCAAAGTTTTGCACAACGACATTGGCTGCAGCTACCAGCCGAACAGCTTTGGCGAGCGCTACCACTGGTACAGCTCGACTGGCTGGGTGATGTGGAACGCGCAGGTCAGCGGCCTGCTGAATGGAACCACGTGTGTGATTTTTGATGGCAACCCTGGAGGCATAAAACTGGAGGGGCCCGCTGGTAGCCGGACAAAACCAGACTGGACAACGCTGTGGCGCTTTGCAGCGCAAACGGGCGTGACTTTCTTTGGTGCAGGCGCAGCGTTTTATGCCAATTGCATGAAGGCCAGTGTTGATCTGGCCACGTGTGGCGACTTGTCCAGTGTGCGGGCATTAGGTTCCACCGGATCGCCCTTGTCACTTGACGCGCAGCAGTGGGGCACTGAGCAATTTGCGGCGCTGGGCCACCCCGACATGTGGTTTTGCAACATCTCGGGCGGCACCGATTTTGCGGGTGCATTCATTGGCGGCAACCGCGAGCTGCCGCAAGTGGCCGGTGAGATGCAATGCCGCCTGCTAGGCTGCGCCGTTCAAGCCTGGAACGAAGCAGGCGAGCCAGTCATCGGTGAAGTCGGCGAGCTGGTGTGCAGCCAGCCGATACCGTCGATGCCACTGTACTTTTGGGGTGACGAAGGCAATGCCAGATACATCTCCAGCTACTTTGACATGTACCCGGGTGTCTGGCGGCATGGCGACTGGCTGAAAATAAATGAGTCAGGCAGTTGCATCATCTACGGCCGCAGCGACGCCACCATCAACCGCCACGGCCTGCGGATGGGCACCAGTGAGCTGTACAGCGCCATCGAAGCGCTGCCTGAAGTGCTCGACTCGCTGGTGGTAGACCTCGAATACCTGGGTCGTGAAAGTTATATGCCGCTGTTTGTTGTGCTGCGTGCAGGCGTGGTGCTGGATGAGGAGGTCAAAGCCAAACTGAACAACGCGATTAAAACCGCGCTGTCGCCACGCTTTGTACCAAATGATATTTTTGTCGTAGCCGAGATACCGCGCACGCTGTCTGGCAAGAAGCAGGAGTTGCCGATCAAAAAACTATTGCTCGGCCAACCGATTGACAAGGTGGTCAATCGCGACGCGATGGCAAACCCGGCTTGTCTGGACTGGTATGTGGAATTTGCGTCAAGCTATGCCTTGCGTTGACGGTTTACCAGAATAATTCCCACCGCTACAGCACCCAGCGCCGCCAGCAAACCCGGCGTCACGCTTTCCTTCAGCCACAGCGCACCAAACAGCAACGCGAACAGCGGCGTTAAAAATACAAACACCGATATCTTCGTAGCCGGGTAGTGCCCCAGCATCCACATCCAGGCCAGGTAGCTGGCAAAAGCGCCCACCACTGTTTGCAAAAATAGCGAGGTGATGGCGAACGGGCTGAACTGCCAGATCCATGCCTCGCTAAGGGCCAGCGACAACAATGGAAAGCAGATGGCGCTGACAGCCAGTTGGTAAAACAACAATTTCTCGGCAGAAATTTTCGACAGGCCAGAGGCGCGAATCACCACCGTCGTCAAGCCCCACAACATGCCCGCTGCCAACGCCAGCATATCGCCGCGCATGGTCGCCACGCCATTGCCTGCAAAGCCTTCGCGCAAGGCAAACACCACCCCTAAAAAAGCACACACCAGCCCCAGCCACTGCAAGCCGCGCAACTTTTCAGACCTGACCCACAGCGGCACCAGCACCGCCACCCAAAACGGCGAGGTGTACAAAAACACCGTCAACCGCGACGCAGTGGTGTGCTGCAGGCCAATATAAATACAGGCAAATTCAGCAGCAAAAAGGCTGCCCGCCAGCAACCCGGCTTGCAAAGAGCTGTCACGCGTGAACAGCGGCACGCCCCGCGCTGCGCACCACAGCCACAGCAAAGCCGTCGCGCCCCACAAGCACAGCGACGCCTGAAACATCGGCGGAATTTCAGCCAGCGTGGCCTTGATCAGCACCTGCTGCAAGCCCCAGAAAATGCAGCAACCCAACAGCAGGGAAATGGCCAGGGTGTCAAGATGGGTTTTGCGTGGGGTCATCATTTGCCAATACAAAACTTTGAAAAAATCTCGCCCAGCAAATCATCCGGCGTGAATTGCCCGGTGATCTCGCCCAGAAAATTCTGCGCCTGGCGCAGGTCTTCTGCCAGCAAATCCAGCGCGGGACTGATCGCCTGAAGCTGCCCGGCTGCTTTTGTCAATTGTTCATCGACCATTGCCAGCGCCCTGACGTGCCGCTGCCTGGCCATGAACACACCCTCAGGTGCTGACCGCCAGCCCACCACGTGCAGCAGCTGCTCGCGCAGGGCTTGCAAACCCATGCCGGTTTTGGCTGAAATCAGCACTCCAGGCCTGCTGCCTGTCGCCGCAACGTCTGCCTTGTTCCAGACATCAATAACCGGTGTGTTTTGGGGCAGTTTCAGGGCTATAGCCGACGTAATCAGCGCGTCGGCAGCTATGTAATCAGGAGCATCCTGCTGCGTCAGGTCATGCAAAAACAACACCGCATCGGCACTTTCAATTTCGGCCCAGGCACGCTCGACACCGATTTTTTCTACTTCGTCCAGAGCCTCACGCAGGCCCGCGGTGTCCACCACATGCAGCGGCACGCCGTCAATCTGGATGAGTTGCGACACCTTGTCGCGTGTGGTGCCGGCAATCGGCGTGACGATGGCCAGCTCAGCGCCAGCCAATGCATTGAGCAGTGAGCTTTTTCCCGCATTGGGTTGCCCGGCTATCACCACCTTGATACCTTCGCGCAAAATGCTGCCCTGGCTGGCGCTGTGCATCACTTTTGCCAGTGTGCTTTGCAGGCGCAGCAGCTGGCCCTGTGCATCGGCCTTCTGCAAAAAATCAATGTCTTCTTCCGGGAAATCCAGCGTCGCCTCGACCAGCATGCGCAAGTGAATCAGTTGCGCCAGCAGTGCATTGATAGCGTTTGAAAATTCACCGGTCATGGAGCGTGCAGCAGAGCGGGCAGCGGTCTCGGTGCTGGCATCAATCAAATCGGCAATCGCCTCGGCTTGCGCCAGGTCAATCTTGTCGTTTAAAAATGCCCGCTCAGTGAATTCGCCGGGTTGCGCGACACGCAGTGCTGGCAGCGCCTGCAGGCAGCGAGCCAACAGCAGCTTGAGCACCACCGGCCCGCCATGGGCTTGCAGCTCGAGCACGTCTTCGCCAGTGTAGGAATGCGGCGCCGGGAAATAAATGGCCAGGCCCTTGTCAATGGCCGCGCCTTGATCATCCAGAAACGGCAAGTAGGTCGCCATGCGGGGTTGCAAAGCTTTGTTGCAGACCGCCGCGACGACAGCGCTCAGGTCTTTGCCCGACACCCGCACCATGCCCACCGCACCCCGGCCCGGCGCGGTGGCAATGGCAACGATGGGGTCATGATGACGGGCTAGCATGAGGTTTTATCGGGTTGAAAGCGTGCGTAAAAAAGGCCGCTGAGCGGCCTTTTTTACTTACTTGAATTTAGGCAAGTTAAATTGAGGCGGCACACCCATGCGGGTGTTGATCATCCACTGCTGGGCAATCGACAAGATGTTGTTGGTGATCCAGTAAAGCACCAGGCCGGACGGAAAGAAGAAAAACATCACACTGAAAATCAGCGGCATGAACCACATCAGCTTGGCCTGCATCGGGTCTGGTGGCGCAGGGTTGAGCGCGGTTTGCAGCATGGTGGTCAATGTCATCACAACCGGCAAAATAAAGTATGGGTCTGGCGTTGACAAGTCCTTGATCCACAACACCCACGGCGCGCCGCGCATCTCCACGCTGGACAACAGCACCCAGTACAGCGCAATAAACACCGGGATCTGCACCATGATCGGAAAGCAGCCACCCATCGGGTTGACTTTTTCGTCCTTGTAAATCTTCATCATCTGCTGCTGCATTTCTTGCGGCTTGTCTTTGAGCCGCTCACGCATTTCCATGATTTTCGGATTGATGGCTTTCATTTTGGCCATGCTCGAATAAGCTTTTGCATTGAGCCAGTAAAACGCTATTTTCAGCAATAGCACCAGCGCCACAATGGCCCAGCCCCAGTTTTGAATATAGCCGTGCAGCTTGTCGAGCAGCCAGTAAAGCGGCTTGGCCAATATATGCAGGTAGCCGTAGTCTTTGACCAGCTCCAGACCAGGCGCCAGCTTTTCCAGCATGTTTTCTTCTTGTGGGCCCACAAAGAGCCGGGACTCAATGGTTTTGGTCGCGCCCGGTGCAACTTCGCCTGCAGCCGTGATCATGCCAACGGCGTACAGATTGGTATCCACCTTGCGTTGAAACAGCTCACGCGGGACACCATCGCCCAGCAACCATGCAGATGCAAAGTAGTGCTGAACCATCGCAACAAAACCGTTGGTGGCACGCTTTTCGACATCCATCGTGCCTTTTTCAATTTCCTTGAACTC